>JAILAA010000189.1 GCA_024681875.1 Prevotella sp. | reverse complement strand
GATGCTAGAAGAAGCGGCAGAATCGCCACCACACAACTCAGAAAACTGAAGAGGGGGCTTGTCACATGGAATAATTCATCCCAACTCCAGTGTTACAAAGAGTTGGGATGACGATGTCTATGTTTAGCGGACAGTAATAATTTTATAATTTTCGAAATAAATCCGAAGCCTTCGGATTTTTGTCCGACCGCTTCGGATTTTTGTCCGAAGCCTGCGAATTTCTTCGGACATTTTTCTTTAACTAAGACAACGGCCTGCGCATGGCTTTCTACTTGCTAATAATTTGTGTTCAGTAGATACATTCGATAGTTGAAGACACTATCATACAAGTGTTAGGTCAATATTAACACTTTTAGGTAAGATAAAGGTAAGATAAAGGTAAGTTGTTTTTATGCAATACGTTGATATTCAGTATAGGAGGTAAGTAAGTCAGATAATTTATGCAGATAGCGCAAGTTCTATCTGATAGTCCTTGGCCATGCGTCGCATGTTGATGAGTGCGTAGCGCATACGTCCGAGTGCGGTGTTGATGCTGACGTTGGTCAGTTCGGCAATCTCCTTGAATGACAGCTGCTGGTAGAAGCGCATGTAGACCACCTCGCGCTGTGGGGCTGGCAGGGCTTCCATCATCTTCTTCACGTCGCGCAGCACCTGCTCGTTCACCAGCTCCGACTCGCGGAAGGTGTCGAGCACTGAGGCCATGCTCAGGTTCTGTAGGTCGTTGTCGGCGTTGGGCTCCATGATATGGCGGCTCTGCTGCTGGCGATACCAGTCCATGATGGCGTTGTGGGCGATGCGGGTGAGCCAGAACTGAAATTTGCCTGAGTCAGTGTACTCACCCTTTTGAAGCTTGGTGATAGCTTTGACAAAAGTTTCCTGGAAGATGTCATCAGCCAGGTCATGGTCGTGCACTACGAACATGATGTAGGTGAACAACTTGCTTTGTGTACGGGATAAAAGTTCATCAAAAGCACTGTTATTGCCTTTTACATACAGCATGGCCAACTGCTCGTCGGTCAGCTCGTTGAAATTCTTCATATTCTTTAAGTTTTGTTATGAAGTAAATTTCTTTCTATAGGCAATAAAAGTTTGGTTTGTGAGTTAATAATATGGTTATCGTGTGCAAAAGTAGGTGTTTTTTTCTTAACGGCAAAATTTATTTGTCACTTTTTTTGTCCTGAGCGAAAAAAAACATTAACTTTGCACTATATATAATAATGTAAAGAGAATCACCATGAAAAAAATGTTTTTCCTTAGTGCCCTTGTTGTCGCTATGACCGCGACAGCACAGAAGGGTGGGGACATCAGTAGCAAGATGCTCAATGAGATTCAGAAGGAGCAGCAGCTGACAACTGCCGACCGTGCACTGATGAATGCCATAGCCGGCAATGCCATCGACAACTTGGCGAAGAACCACGACAACGATGCGGCCATCGATACGCATTTCAGCATTGAGACCAAGGCGCAGTCTATTACCGACCAGAAGTCGAGTGGGCGCTGCTGGATGTTCAGCGGCATGAACGTGCTGCGTGGCGACTTCAACCTGCGCACCGACTCGCTGCAGGTCACGTTCTCGCAGGCCTATCTCTTCTTCTGGGACCAGCTGGAGAAGGCCAACCTGATGTTGCAGGGCTGCATCGACACGGGCGACAAACCCATTGACGACGTGCGCGTGCAGTTCTTCTTCCGTTCGCCCATCGGCGACGGCGGAACGTTCTGTGGCGTGGCAGACTTGGCTGACAAATATGGCCTGGTGCCCGCGGAGGTGATGCCCGAGTCATTCTCTACCGACAATACGTCGAAGGCTCGTGCCCTTATTGCTTCTAAGTTACGTGAATATGGCTTGCAACTACGTGAGATGGTGCAGAAAGGCAAGAAGCCTGCCGCTCTGGAGAAGGCCAAAACACGTATGCTGAGCCAAATCTACCACATGCTGCAGTACACCATAGGCTGTCCGCCCGAGAAGTTTACCTACGCTTTCAAGAACAGTAAGGGTAAGACCGTAGGCGAGCCCCGTGAGTACACACCGCTGTCATTCTACAAGGAGGTGGTGGGTCAACCATTGAACGGCTCCTTTATCATGGTGATGAACGACCCGCGTAGGCCCTATTATCAGACCTACGAGGTGGAATACGACCGCCATACCTACGACGGACACAACTGGAAATACGTCAACCTGCCGATGGATGACATTGAGCAAATGGCTATTGATGCATTACGTGCAGGCCACAAACTCTACTCATCGTATGACGTGGGTAAGATGCTCGACCGTAAGCGCGGCTATGCCGACACCGAGAACTTCGACTACGGCTCACTCTTCGGCACCAACTTCCCCATGACGAAGGCCGAGCGCATTACAACTTTTGACAGTGGCTCGACACATGCCATGACGCTCTGTGCTGTCGATCTCGACAAGAAAGGAAAGGCTGTGAAGTGGAAGGTGGAGAACTCGTGGGGCGCCGACTGGGGACAGAAAGGCTGTCTGATTATGACCGACCGCTGGCTGCGTGAATACATGTTCCGTCTGGTGGTGCCCAACGAGTTCGTGCCCGAAAAGGTGATGAAAGCCTATCAGCTTCCTCCTACGATGGTGATGCCGGAAGACCCGCTCTTCCTGCCCGACGAGCAGACGTCCGAATGGGTGAACAGTATGAAGCTGAGTGGTTATGGAATGGTTCAGTATCAGGCTTCAGACAAGGATGGAGATCATAGCAATTCCTATAATCTGCGCCTGGCGCGTTTGGCCCTCGATGGGCGTGCAGCCAGCGACTTTGCTTACAAGCTTCAGATGCAGATAAACGGTAATATCGACAACAATACCGCTACGAACTCAGCTGCCATCCGTCTCGTTGATCTATGGGGTGAGTGGCAGAAATACGAGTTCTTCAAGGTGAAAGCCGGACAATTCAAACGTCCCTTTACCTTTGAGAATCCTATGCACCCCATCACGCAGGGCTTTATGAGCTATTCTCAGAACGTGTCAAAGCTGTCGGGCTTTAGCGACCGTACTGGCGAACATGCCAGCAACGGACGTGATATCGGCTTGCAGTTTCAAGGCGATTTCCTAAAGAACAGCAATGGCCGAAACTTGCTACACTATCAGGTGGGCGTGTTCAACGGCCAGGGCATCAACACCAAGGACGTGGATAACCGCAAGGACATCATTGGAGGTATGTGGGTGATGCCAGTGAAGGGTATGCGCATTGGTGCTTTTGGCTGGACAGGCAGCAGGGGGGCAAAGTTGGCCGATGGTAAAGTTGTCAGCACACCGAAGAATCGTTATGCTCTCTCTGCAGAATATGTTGCCAACGATTGGACGTTCCGCACGGAGTATATCCACAGCCAAGGCTATGACGTCAACATCGTAAACGAAGAAGGCAAAGCTGTGGCCGTCAATCATAAAAAAGGCGACAAGGCCGACGGCTTCTATGCCCTCGCTATTGCGCCTGTCATCGAGAAAAAACTGCATGTCAAAGCCCGCTACGACCTCTACCGTGACCAGAAAGACTGGGCATCAAGCAAGACACTCTATGAGGTTGGCGCCGACTATTTGTTCACCAAGAAATTGCAGATCAACCTCGAGTATGCCCGCGTGAATGAGCGTGTCAATCACCTTAGCTACAATATGATAGACGTGGAGCTGGATGTTCGCTTCTAAAGTTCTTATCATCTACACCGGCGGCACCATCGGCATGAGCCGTAATCCGCAGACAGGTGCTTTGGAGCCCTTCAACTTCGAGCACCTCTTGTCCTGTGTGCCTGAGCTGGAGCAGTTGCAGACCCATATTGACGTTAGACAGTTCAGCTCCCCCATCGATAGTAGCGACATGTCACCAGCTCTGTGGACAGAACTGGTACACATTATCAGTGATAGTTATGACCTGTACGATGGCTTCGTCATCCTGCATGGCACTGATACGATGGCCTATACCGCCTCGGCACTGTCGTTTATGTTGCAGAATCTGACGAAACCTGTCATCCTGACGGGGAGCCAGCTGCCTATCGGCCAGTTGCGCACCGATGGCAAAGAAAACCTCATCACCAGCATAGAGATTGCTGCAGCCCGCCATTCCGACGGTACCGCCATCGTGCCAGAGGTATGCATCTACTTTAGCGGACACCTGATGCGTGGCAACCGCACTACGAAGCAGAGCGCTGAGGAGTTCAATGCCTTTGAGTCGTTCAACTATCCCCATCTGGCCGATGCTGGCATCTGCATCACCTACCATGAGGAGTACATCCACCGGCCTGACTTCAGTAAGCCCATGACGCCGCAGTTCCGTCTCGATGCCAATGTCATCATCTTCTCGCTCTTTCCCGGTGTCAGGGAAGACCTCATTCGCCACATCATCGCCACTCCGAATCTGCGTAGCATTGTCATGCGCACCTTCGGTTGTGGCAACGCTCCGCAAAGTCCATGGCTTCTCAATGCCCTCAAACAGGGTACCAGGGCGGGAAAGGTTATTATCAACGTTAGCCAGTGTATGCAGGGTGCTGTGGAGATGTCGCGCTATGATACAGGTCACCAGCTGATGGAGGCTGGTGTCATAGGCGGACGCAACACCACTGTCGAGGCCGCCGTTACAAAACTCATGTTTTTACAAGGAAAATTCGCCGACAACGACACTGTGAGAAAAATGATGACACAGAGCCTTTGCGGCGAAATTACAGTATAGTTCTCTTCCGTAGAACGTGAGAACACATGCTTTAAAGCATCTTCAGTGCAGTTTGACTGAGGAAAGGTTTCATCTTGTTAAAGGGTACGGTGAACGTAGGCATACCTGCTGCATAGAACGTGATCTCGTAGGCCTGGTAGGTAAACACGAAGCCCTCTTTAGTGATGTAAGGCGTGTGCGTAGGCATGGGCAGATAGTTGACATCGTCATCGGTGAGGATATATTCCTTCAGTTCTTCGTCGGTATTGACGCTCTCACTGCTTGATTCGCTGAAGTATTCTTTCAGACCCTCTTTGATGATGGCGTAGAGGTCTGGTGAGTAAAGGTCACGCATCATGTCGGTATTGAATCGGCGGCCATCGCTCTTGCGGAAGGTCATGCCGTAGCTGGCCTCCACTCCGTGGGCACCGTTCAAAAAGATATCGCTGTTCACGACATATGTGATGTAGTGCTCAGACTCGTATTCCTTCTTAATGTCGTAGTTGCGATAGAATCCATAGATGTTCTCGTCGTTGCCGTCGTTGTCATCAATCTGCTCCTGCTTTTCATCGTTCAGGTACTTCTTGAATCTGTCGCCATAGTAGTCGACCAACTGCTGTCCCTCTTCGAGTTCGCCGTCGTAGGTGCCGTCAAGGGTCTCGCTGATGTACTCACGAATGGCATTGACGAGGATGGGATTGCCCTCTGAGGGGTAGTCGACCTTAATTTCTACTTCTACCTTGTCATCCTCGAAGGAATAGTTCAGCTTTTCCGTCTCGAAGTCCATGCCTTCAAGGTCGGCTATGCTCAACTCTTCCTTGTTTGAAGAAGATTTGGATATGTGGTCGCAGCTTGCTACGACCAACATACCCAAAAAGAATATCAGTATTTTCTTCATGTTACTCTCCCTTGATAGCAGCAACGCCAGGCAGGACCTTACCCTCGATGGCTTCGAGCAAAGCACCACCGCCAGTTGAGATATAGCTCACCTGATCTGCCAGGCCAAACTTATTGACACATGCTACGCTGTCGCCGCCGCCGATGAGCGAGAAAGCACCTTCGGCTGTAGCCTTGGCAATAGCCTCGCCGATGGCACGGCTGCCTGCGGTGAAGTCGTCACACTCGAATACGCCGGCAGGACCGTTCCACAGAATGGTCTTGGCGCCATTGATGGCCTCGGCAAATGCCTTCTGGCTCTCGGGACCTGCGTCAACACCCTCGAAACCATCGGGCACGTCGGTAGCGGGGCAGGTGATGATCTGAGAGCCGGGCTTCACGGTCATCGTGCCGAAGTCAAGGCCGTTGGTAGCGGTGCAGTCGCTGCCGAGCACAAGCTGCACGCCGTTCTTCTTGGCAAGCTCCTCAACGCCAAGGGCTACGTCGAGCTTGTCGAGCTCAACGATGCTGTTGCCAATCTTGCCGTCGTGAGCCTTGGAGAAGGTGTAGGTCATGCCACCGCAAAGGATGAGCTTGTCGACCTTGCCCAGCAGGTTCTCGATGATGCCGATCTTGGAAGATACTTTCGAGCCGCCCATGATGGCGACGAAGGGGCGCTTGATGTTTGAGAGCACGTTGTCGACAGCCTGTACCTCTTTCTCCATGAGCAGGCCGAGCATCTTGTTGTCGGCATCGAAGTAGTCGGCGATGACAGCAGTAGAGGCGTGCTTGCGGTGAGCGGTGCCGAAGGCGTCCATCACGTAGCAGTCGGCGTAGGAAGCGAGCGTCTTGGCAAACTCCTTCTGGCTGGCCTTCATAGCCTTCTTAGCCTCGTCGTATTCGGGAGTACCCTTCTCCACGCCCACGGGCTTGCCTTCCTCCTCGGGATAGTAGCGCAGGTTCTCAAGCAGCAGGGCCTCGCCCATCTTCAGGGCCTTAGCAGCGTCAGCAGCCTTGGCGCAGTCGGGAGCGAAAGCTACGGGCACGCCGAGAGCCTTCTCCACAGCCTCGCGAATCTGGCCCAGTGAGAGCTTAGGGTTCACCTTGCCCTTGGGCTTGCCCATGTGCGACATGATGATGACAGCACCGCCGTCAGCCAGAATCTTCTTCAGCGTGGGCAGGGCACCGCGGATGCGGGTGTCGTCAGTAATCTTACCATTCTCGTCGAGGGGCACGTTGAAGTCAACGCGCACGATTGCCTTCTTACCGGCAAAGTTCATTTCGTTGATTGTCATAATGTTTTAATGTTAATGTTAAATGGTTTATAAATAGTGATGATTATCTTTTAGCTTCTTAATTTTCGTTTTGCTCATCAGGTCGGCAGGGTTGCTGCCAGGTTGGCCTTCAGGAACGTCAAGACCACGACTTCCATAAAAGTCCTGCCAATATTTTGTGATGTGGCCGCTGCTGTCGTGGAAGGACATGGCGATGGGCATGAAAAGCGTTTTTCCCTGTTTGTCAACGTAGCTCTGCTGCACCAGCTCAGAGCAGTAGATGGCTTCCGTCGTGCTGGAGAAGACAGAGTCATAGGGCAGGCCGATAAAGCGGTAGGCATTGCCGATGCTGCGCTCCGTATCCATGTTTCTGACAATACCTCGGACGTAGGTCCCCAGCTCGCGTTGCAGTATGGTATTCAGTTGGCTAACTACGACTCCCTTTCCCGGAATAGCTTCCAACACACTGTCGCCGCCAAGGAAGATCACCACATGGTCAGCTGTGCCTTGCGTCACTTCCGTGATGTGGTTGCCGGCTTCAGGCAGATGGAACAGCAAATCGCCGCGATGCAGCGTTTCGCAGGCCGAGTAGCATAGCGAGAACAGTAGGAGGATGGGTAGTGTCTTCATGGGCTATCCTTGTGCGACGTGTGCCTTTTCTTTCTTTTCAATTTTGATGAGCAGCAGGCCGATGGCCGTCCAAATGATTTCGCGCAACCTGACCAACAGGGCCACGAAGATGCCTTCGCGGGCACCGATGGCCAGACCTTTAGCCGACAGCAGAAAACCACCTTCGCGACCACCCAACTGCAGCGGGATGAAGAACAGCATGTTGGCGAAGAGCGAAGTGAATGCCAGAATGAGAATACACTGGAGATAGTCGGCCGATGGCATGATGACTAACAGAATGAAGAATATTTCCAAAGCTGACACCACACGGCAGGATAGCTCTAAGAACACAGCGGCAAAGAATGTGCGCGGATTCTGCCCGTGTAGTGCTGCAATCTGCTTGTCGATGGTGGCCAGCTGTTCTGCATGGCTCTCGAAGAAACGTTTTGCCCAGCGTTTCAACAGAGGAATATGGCTGAGAATGCGCATCCCACTGACGGCGATGCCTTTTTTGTATCCTTTGAGAAAGAACCAGATGGCGGTGAGGCAGAACGTGGCGACGGCGGCAAGCAGGATGCCCATGAATACGTCGACTTTTTGCGTGAAGATGTATAGTACGCACGACAAAAGCCAAAACCAGAAATGTGAGAAGATATGCGTCATCACATAGAGTAGTACACTCGATGTGGCGCGCTCTGTGCCAATGTAGGGCGACAGCGACATGATACGGTAGGGCTCGCCACCCATCAGACCACCCGGCGTTGCATAGTTCAATGCAAAGCCTGAGACGGTAATCTTATATAGCCAAAGGAAGGAGAAAGTTGGGCGTTTCTCCCCGCTCTTGATGATAATCCACCAAGCAGAAGTGTTAAAGATATAGAGAACGGCCCAGAGCAACACCACCGCGAGGAACCAATAGCCTGCGCGTTGGATACCGTCCCATACCTCCTTGAAGTCTAACTGACTGACCATAATGACCAGCACGATGAGACCGAAGAGAAGGAATCCGTTCTGATACTTCTTTTTCATTCTGTCTTTTCTACTCTTTCATCTCTCCTCTCACGAGGCATGTTGAAACGCACTTTCTCGCTGTCGTCACGCTTTTCGTGGTAGAGTTTAGGAAGAGGATTAGCCAGCGGCTCGTCAAAATTCTGACGGTTGCGCCAGATGTCGATGGCTTCGTAGATGGCGTGACGCATCGAATCGGCCTCCATACGTCCCTGACCGGCCAGGTTAAAGCAGACACCATGTGCTGGAGCTGTGCGGATAAGAGGAAGTCCTGCAGTAACGCGCACTCCCTTGTCGTCGCTGATAGAGGTAAGTGCTTTGAAGGGTGTCTGGCCCTGGTCGTGATACATGGCTAATACAGCGTCAAACTGGGCATAGTCTCCGTTGCCAAAAAAGTCGTCGGCAGGGTAGGGACCAAAGGCTTGGATGCTCTGTGCCGCCAGTTCTTTGATAGCGGGGCTGATGATTTCCTGCTCCTCGTCACCGAGTATACCGTCTTCGCCGCCACGTGGGTTCAGCGCCAATATGGCGATACGTGGATTGTTGATGCGCATGTCGCGGCGCAGTGAGAGGTGCAAGGTCTTCGCTTTCTCCACGATCTTCTGTTGTGTGATGGCATCAGGCACTTCTTTCAGCGACACGTTGTTGGTGACCAGCGCGACGCGTAGGTTGTCACTTACTAAAATAGTGAGTCCGTGCAGCGGCTGGTCATCGGTAGGCGTGTTTAAATGTTGCGAGATATATGAAGTGTGTCCGTCAAAACCGCGGATGCTGTTTTTTGCTACGGGAGCGGTCACCAGCACGTCGAACAGTCCCTTGGAGTAGTCGGCTAAGGCACAGTCGATGGCGCGATGTGCAGCCTCGCCCGCTTCGGGCGTTGCCATGCCGAGATCAATTTTAACTTCTTCATCGAAAACGGTGAGTAAGTTGACATGGCCGTCTTTGGCTTCGCTGGCGTTGCTGATGATATTGAACTGCGGCTCATAGCCTAGTGCTTTCCCATGGTAGACGGCCACCTTTGGCGAACCGTAGATGATGGGGGTAAAGAGCTCTAACACTGCAGGGTCTTCAAATACTTTGAATATCACTTCGTAGCCCACGCCGTTGGTATCGCCTTGGGTGATTGCTACTCTTACTTTTCTGTCTTCCATTATTTTATTTGTAGGTTATTGTTGATGTTTGTTTTTGGCAGTTGATAGCAGACCGCAGGCGGCAAGAATGTCCTCACCGCGGCTGGCCCTGATGGTGGCAATTACGCCATGACGTGTGAGATAGTCGCGAAGCTGCTCCATACGTAAAGGGTCGCTGGCAGGTAGGTTGACGTCGGGGATGGCGTGGAAGCGGATCAGGTTGACGCGGCACTCCAAACCCTGTACCAGCCTCACAATTTCCTGACCGTGCTGCAGACTGTCGTTAAATCCGCCAAAGCAGATGTATTCAAAGGAGCAGCGACGCTGGTGGGTGAAGTCATACTCTTTAAGTAGGGCAACAGTCTCACTGATGGGCATCGCCTTCTCGGCTGGCATCATGTGCAGGCGTTGCTCATGCAGAGGCGAATGCATAGAAATGGCTATGTGGCACTGGCTTTCGTCAAGGAAATGTTTGAGCTTATTTCTTACACCTACTGAACTGACTGTAATGCGTTTAGGACTCCATGCGTAGCCATCGCTTGATGTGAGTATATCTGTGACGTGAAGTACGGCGTCGAGATTGTCCATTGGCTCACCCTGTCCCATGAAAACCACGTTTGTGAGTGATGCTCTTTGTGGAAGTGAGTAAATCTGGTTTAGGATATCAGCGGCGGTCAACTGGCCTTCAAAACGTTGCTTTCCTGTCTGACAGAACAGACAGTTCATCTTGCAACCCACCTGACATGAAACGCAGAGCGTAGCTCGATCGCCCTCAGGTATGTAGACGGTCTCCACAAACTTGTGGGCGCCATTGGAGTCAGGTGTGGTTGTCTTGACTGGGAAGAGGTACTTGATGGTGCCGTCCTTCGATTCTTGGCTGGCGATAGGTGCCATTGCCCCCACGGTGTAATGTTCGTTGAGGCATTGGCGTGCAGCTTTCGACAAGTTGGTCATCTCCTCGATGTCGGTCACGTGCTTCTCATACAGCCACTTAACAAGCTGCCCGCCAGTATAGGCAGGTAACCCCAAATTGATGGCAATTTGCCGCAACTCGTTTGCGTTTAAGCCCATCAATGGCTGCTTTGCGTCAATCATGGTGCAAAGGTACGAATAAGCGAGCAAAGGGCAAAAGAAAAACGACATTTTCTTTTGCCCTTTCGAGCGAAAGTGCCTTCGGCGATAGCCAAAGGTACGAATAAGCGAGCGAAAAGCCAAAGAAAAAGTGAACTTTCAGCCAGTGGAGCCTTGAAAAAAATGTATATTAGCTCAAAGCCATTCAGCAGCGTCAAGAGGTGATCGAAGGATTTTCCCGATTGTATAGCCTTCAGCGGCTGCGGCCTGTGCCAATTGTGAACTGAAAAAAAAGGCCACGCTGCCCACAGCGTTGATAGGCAGATGCGGGCGCTGGTAAGGGACAAGGTTGTGGCGGATGAACAGGCGGAAATTATTTACGACAAGATCATGTACTGAGGGCTGTTCCAAGTGCTCACGGATGTAGGGACAGAGTGAGGCGAGCCATCGGTTTGCCATAGGCTGACGGTATACGCGTTCAATGATGTCAGCCATTGAAATACTGAAATAATGTTCAAACTCTTCTTGAGCGCCTTTGTATAACCTGCTCTTGTATAATGCGTTGATGAATAGTCGTCCCATTACGGCTCCACTTCCCTCATCACCCAGAATATAGCCTAAAGGAGGTATGTTTTCTACTATTTTTTGTCCATCGAAGAGACACGAATTGGCACCGGTGCCGAGAATGCATGCCAAACCTTCATGCTTGCCGCAAAGCGCCCTTGCTGCCCCCAGCATGTCGTTCTTCGCTTCGATGCTCACAGCGTTAGGGAATACTTTTTTGAGCAGCTTACAGATGCGTACCTCCTGTTCAGGACGCACACCAGCACCATAGAAACGGATTCTGTTGATTGTGGATTGTTCTTGTGCTCCGTTGGTAGCAAGCGCTCTTTGGCTATTCGGATTATTCAGTTGTGGCAGCAATTCGTTGTTAAGGATGGCGAGGATGGTGTCGTCATCCTGATGGATGGGAGTAATGCCTTGTGTGTTCACACGCTTGCTCCCGATGAGCCAGTCGGTCTTCGTGCTGCCGCTGTCAGCAATTAAAGTCTTGTAATTCATCGTCTTAAGAAAATCTCAATTCTCATTGCCTTACCATGCGTGCGTACTTCTGGTAGCGAGCACGTATTTTGTCGACGTAGTCTGCCGTTTCAGTGCCGCGCATATAGCCGTAGCGTACCAAAGTGTCCTGATAATACTGGGGTTCTTTTAATTTTAACACATATTCGCGCACGTCGTTCCAGCGCTGTGCGTTGCGGTTGTCGCGTTCAGCCAAGCGCATGGCGTCCTGTATGTGGAAGATTCCGCCATTGTAGCTGGCCAATACCATATTCTGCCGCTCAGTACGGTCATGTATGTAGCTGAACTCATGCTCCAACTCGTGCAGGTAGCGCGTAGCAGCAGCGATGTTCTGTTCCGGGTCTGTCATCATGTCGCGTGCCAGACCTAAATGGTCTGCTGTTTTCGGCATAATCTGCATGAGACCTTTGGCTCCCGCCCACGACACGGCTTCGGGATCGAAGGTAGACTCCTGATAGCACTGTGCAGCCAGCAGGCGCCAGTCCCAACCGATTCCTCGACTATAGCGCTTGAACATCTCGTCATATAGGGAGATAACGCCGCGCGAGAGCATTGGCGCATGTACACGGCGTGTCACACGACGTTGTGTCAGCATCTGTCGTTCTGTTTCCTTGGCATCTGCCAAAAATTGTGGCTGGTACCATTCGCGTAAGGCGTTTTCCAATGCAGGCTTGTCGTTTCCCACCATCCAGCCAAGTGCGGCAGTGTCTGAAGTAAGCGACAGCACTCCCAAGTCGGCATCTTTGCCGGCATCCAAACGTCGCAACAGTTCGGTGGTGTCGCGGCAAACCTCTATGCGCAGACGCACGCCAAGATAGCTGGCGAACTGTTGTGCCAGCAAGTAGTGAACGCCAAGATGCGAACCCTGATAGTCGTAGTAAGTATCTGGGCCGGTTAGTGTCAAGGCTATCATTTCGCCTGTCTGTTCAATCTGAGGCAAGTCGTATATTTCGCTTGTCGTCGTCTCGCTCTGCCAGGGTGGCACCACCTTGTCCAGCCGCTTTGTGCAGGCTCCTGCCGTTATCAGGACAAGCAGCGCGAGTGTCGTTTCTTTCATCCTTTTAATACGATTTTTCGCCGCAAAAGTACGAAGAAATGATAGAAATGCAAAGGAAATAGCACTTTTTCTTTACGATTGAAAGATAATTGGCAGAAAAGTAGTACCTTTGCAGCCAATAAAAGTCTTTAATAAATCCACATTAGTTATAATGGTAATTAGAATTGCTGTACAATCAAAGGGACGCCTCTTCGAGGACACAATGCACCTGTTGGCCGAAGCCGACATCAAGGTAGGCGGCTCGAAACGCACCCTTCTCGTCGGCGCCCAGAACTTCCCGTTGGAGGTGCTTTACCTGCGCGACGACGACATTCCACAGAGCGTGGCCACCGGAGTGGCCGACATTGGCGTGGTGGGGGAGAACGAGTTTGTGGAGCGCGGCGCCGAGGCCGACATCATCTCAAGGCTGGGCTTCAGCCGTTGCCGTCTGTCGCTGGCCATCCCGAAAGACATCGACTATCAGGGTCTGGAGTGGTTTGAGGGCAAGAAGATTGCCACGTCCTATCCCGTTATCCTGCAGCGTTTCCTCGACGACCACCATATCAATGCTGAGATACACGTCATCACGGGTAGCGTGGAGATTAGCCCGGGCATTGGCTTGGCCGATGCTATCTTTGACATCGTGTCGTCTGGTTCGACACTCGTTAGCAACAACCTGCGCGAGGTGGAGGTGGTGATGCAGAGCGAGGCCCTGCTCATTGGCTATCCGAAGATGGAACAGGAGAAGCGCGACATTTTAGAGCAGATGCTTTTCCGCTTTGAAGCTGTCCGTCAGGCAGAGGACAAAAAGTATGTACGCATGAATGCGCCAAAGTCCCGCCTGCAGGAGATTATCAACGTGCTGCCTGGCTTGAAAAGCCCTACGGTGATTCCCTTAGCCGACGACGAATGGTGCTCAGTGCACACCGTGCTGGACGAGCACCGCTTCTGGGAAATCATCGGACAACTGAAAGAACTTGGCGCACAGGGAATATTAGTGACACCAATCGAAAAAATGATTCTCTGAGTTTTTTATAGACCACGTCGCAGTTTATATAAACCACGTCGAAGGATAGACTTTTCGAGTTCGTCTATAAAATATGATTTATTTCAAATGAAAATCTATAAATACCCTAAACAGGAGCAATGGGCTGAAATTACGGAACGTCCACATCTTGATCACTCGCAGCTACAGGAGACGGTGAGTGGTGTGCTCAATGATGTCAGACTGCGTGGTGATGAGGCTGTACTCGACTACGAGGAGCGCTTCGACCATGTGCGCCTGCAGTCACTCGCTGTTACGGAAACAGAGATGGACGAGGCCGAAAAGCTGGTCAGCCATGAACTGAAGGAGGCTATCCGCCTGGCCCATCAGAATATTTATAAGTTCCATGAGGCGCAGCGCTTCAGCGAGGTGCGTGTGGAGACCCAGCCCGGTGTCTTCTGCTGGCAGAAGAGCATACCCATAGAGAAGGTGGGACTCTACATCCCTGGTGGTACGGCGCCACTGTTCAGCACTGTACTGATGTTGGCTACTCCGGCAAAGATTGCCGGATGCCGCGACATTGTGCTTTGCACGCCGCCCAACCGCGAGGGGAAGGTGAATCCTGCCATCCTCGTTGCGGCACGCACGGCTGGAGTCAGCGCCATCTATAAAGCCGGTGGTGTGCAAGCCATCGGCGCCATGGCCTATGGCACGGAGAGTGTGCCCAAGGTCTTTAAGATATTCGGACCTGGCAATCAGTATGTCATGGCTGCCAAACAGCAGGTGAGCCTTGGCGACGTGGCCATCGATATGCCCGCCGGCCCTTCTGAGGTTTGTGTGCTGGCCGACGATACTGCCGATGCAGCCTTCGTGGCTGCTGATCTCTTGTCGCAGGCCGAGCACGGCATTGACTCGCAGGTGCTGCTCATCACTACCAGCGAGCAGTTGCTTGCCAGCGTACAGGAAGAGGTAGGGCGCCAGTTAGCCCTTCTTCCCCGCAAGGACATTGCCCAAAAGGCACTCGGCAACAGTCGAAGTGTGCTCGTCGGTTCATCCGAAGAAATGATGGCCTTGAGCAATGCCTACGCTCCCGAGCACCTTATCATCCAGACGCGTGACTATGAGGCTCTGGCTGAAAAGGTTATCAACGCAGGCAGCGTCTTCCTTGGCCCTTACGCTTGCGAGAGTGCTGGCGACTATGCCAGCGGCACTAACCACACGCTGCCAACGCACGGCTATGCCACCGCCTACAGTGGTGTCAATCTTGACAGCTATTGCCGTAAGGTTACCTTCCAGCACCTCACCGCCGAGGGGGTGCACCGCATTGGTCCTGCCGTAGAGCTGATGGCCGAAGCCGAGCAGCTCGATGCCCACAAGAACGCTATGACCATCCGGCTGAACTCATTAGTATCATAAGCCGCAGAAAGCCCCGCAGTGTCAGCCTCAATGGTCGCTTAAGCCCATTATCACATGAAACCCTTACAAGAACTCACCCGTCCTAATATCTGGAGCCTCGCACCCTATAGCTCAGCCCGTGACGAATACTCGGGCCACACGGCCCACGTGTTTCTCGATGCTAACGAGAGTCCCTACAATAATCCTTACAACCGCTATCCCGATCCCTTGCAGCGCGAGCTGAAAGAGCAACTGGCTGCGGTGAAGGGCATACCTGCCAACTACACGTTCTTAGGTAACGGCAGCGACGAGGCCATCGACCTGCTCTATCGCTGTTTCTGCCGCCCGGGCAAGGATAACGTAGTGGCCATTGAGCCCACCTATGGCATGTACCGCGTCTGTGCCGATATCAACGATGTGGAGTATCGGCCTGTGCTGTTGGACGAGCACTACCAGATGCAGGCAGACAAATTGCTGGTCGCCTGCGATGCCAATACGAAACTCATCTGGATATGCAGTCCCAATAATCCTACGGGCAATGACATTGACCGCGAACAGGTGCTAAAGGTTATCAACGAGTTTCAAGGCATTGTTGTCGTGGACGAGGCCTACAGCGACTTCTCGCAACAGCGGCCCCTGCGCTTCGAGTTACCCCAGCATCCCAACCTCGTGGTGTTGAATACCATGAGCAAGGCATGGGCCAGTGCCGCCATACGTCTTGGTATGGCCTTTGCCTCGCCCGAAATCATTGGCGTCTTTAATAAAGTGAAGTATCCCTACAACATCAACCTGCTGACACAGCAGCAGGCTATGAAAGCTCTGCAGGCTCGTTTTGACGTGGATGCCTGGGTGCAGCTGATTTTTCGGGAACGGTCACAGATGATGGACGCCTTCCGCTTGTTGCCCATCTGCAAGGAGGTGTTCCCTTCAGATGCTAATTTCTTCTTAGCGCGTGTAACAGATGCGCAAGCTATCTATAATTACTTGGTTGACCGTGGCATCATCGTGCGTAACCGCCATCGTGTACAACTCTGCCAGAATTGTCTGCGTATCACTGTCGGTACACGTAACGAAAACACCGAATTGCTCAGCGCTTTGCGTCAGTTTTCCTGATTGACTATTTATGAAACTCAAATTCTCAATACACTACCGCACGGAGTGGGGACAGCAGATGACTGTGCTCATCAGCTATCATTCACACGATGGCTCTGTTCGCCAAGACCGCCTGCCGATGCTTACCGACGACGGCGACTCCTGGGCGGCTGAGACCGTTGTGCTGGAGAGTCGTCGCAGTCCCGTGGAGGCCTTCTCATATACTTATATTGTGGAGGATGGCGAGGGTAAGGAGCTGCGCCGCGAATGGAACGGTGTGCCTCGCCTCTATGCCTTTGATTCCTCTAAGACCTTTATCCTGGCTGATATCTGGCGTGACCTGCCGCTGCCCGCACATCTCTATAGCAGCGCCTATCAGGTGACCTCTCACCTCGCATCTCATGCCTCACAGCTCTCACCACTCACGCTTCCTTTCTTCCGTAAGACGGTCTTGTTCCGTGTTTCAGCACCTCAACTGCAGACAGGACAGACATTGGCAGTCATTGGTAGCCATCCTGCGTTGGGCTCGTGGAATCCTATGCGCTACATGCCGATGGTGGCGGCCGGACAGGGTGACTGGATGCTGACGCTGAACGTCGACTGGCTGGGGTTGCCCTTTGAATATAAATATGTGGTGGTGGACGAAGAGAAGCATGAATTGGTGGCATGGGAGGAGGGCGATAACCGCATGTCGCCCGACGAGCTGAACGACGGCGAGGTCTATGTGGCCTACGGTGAGTCCCTTCGCCTGCCAGAAAAGCCTTGGCGTGCTGCTGGCGTCTGTGTACCTGTCTTTTCTTTACGTTCTGAGCAGAGTTGTGGGGTAGGGGACTTTGGCGACCTCTACCGTTTCATCGACTGGGCTGCCGAGGTGGGACTGAAGGTCATCCAGCTGTTGCCCGTCAACGACACGACGGACACTCACCAATGGGGCGACTCCTATCCCTACAACATCATGTCGTCCTTCGACCTGCACCCACATTACATTGACCTTAACCAACTGCCACCGCTGAAGGACAAGAAACGCATGACCGCCTTCCGTCGTCAGCAGCGTGAGCTCAACGCCCTCAGCTACAGCGACTACGAAGCCGTCGACCGTGTGAAGACCGAATACCTGAAGGCCCTCTACGAAGAGCAGCAGTGCGCCGAAAAGTTTACCTTTTCGGATTATGTGCAGCATCACCTCCACCAGCAGTTGCTGCGCGCAGCCGACCATGCCCGTTCCTTGGGCATCATCCTCATGGGCGACCTGCCCATCGGCGTCAGTCGTAACAGCAGTGAGGTAAAGGAACATCCTGACTTCTTCCATCTCGACGGGCAGACAGGAGCACCACCTGATGCCTTCTCACAGCAAGGACAGAATTGGGGCTTTCCCACCTATAACTGGCAGGCGGAAGGCATTGACGAGTGGTTTGACGAGCGTCTGCACAACATGGAGCAGTATTTCGACGCCATGCGCATCGATCATGTGTTGGGCTTCTTCCGTATCTGGGAGATTCCGCAGGAACAGATATTCGGCACCATGGGCCACTTTTCACCCGCTTTACCGCTGACGGCAGGCGAGATAGAATACTTCGGCCTGCCTTTCCGTCGCGACTTCCTCACACGGCCCTTCATCAACGACCGCGTTATCGACCGCCTCTTCGGCATCCACGCACAGTATGCACGTGACACCTTCTTCGTACAGAAGGCTTACGGCCTCTACGAACTCAAGGACGAGGTGAGCACGCAGCGTCGTGTGATGGAGCATTTCGATGGTCGTGGCGACGAGAACAGCCTGTGGATTCGCGATGCCCTTTGCCGTTTGGTGGCCAATGTGCTTTTCCTCGAAGACCCGCGTCAGCCCGAGATGTACCATCCCCGTATACAGGCTTGGCAGGAACCTGTCTATGACGCTCTCTCTTCCGAAGAGAAAGACGCGTACATGCGCATCTACAATCACTTCTTCTATCAGCGCCATAATATGTTTTGGGGAAAGACGGGCTACGACCGTCTTAGCCGCCTACAGCAATCCACGCACATGCTGCTATGTGCCGAAGACTTGGGCATGTTACCCGACTGCGTACAGCCCGTTCTTGACAGCCTGCGCATCCTTACACTCGAGATTCAGCAGATGCCGAAGCAGGCTGGCGTAGAGTTCACCCACTTAGACGGCAATCCCATTCGCAGCGTTGCCACCATCACCACTCACGATATGGCCCCCCTTCGACTATGGTGGCAGGAACAGCCTGAGCGAGCCCAGCGTTTCTACACCACGATGCTGCAGAAGCAGGGACGGGCTCCTGAGCAGTTGCCGGCTCATCTGGCCGAGGAAATCATCGCCCGCCATCTCTATTCGCCCTCCATGCTCTGCATCCTTTCGCTCCAGGACTGGTTGGCAATGGATCATGAACTGCGTGCAAAGAATCCACGTGACGAACGCATCAATACCCCCAGCGATGCCTACAACCGCTGGCAGTGGCGTATGCACCTCACCATCGAACAGTTGTTGGAAGCTGCACGCTATAACAAGAAACTGAAAACGATGATTACCCGCAGCCGCCGTTAATCATAGTTCATAATTCATAGTTCATAGTTCATAGTTCATAGTTCATAGTTCATAATTCATAGTTCATAATTGTACTCCGTATATATCTTCGACCTCGACGGCACATTGCTCAATACACTTGGCGATTTGGCTGCCTCGTGCAACTATGCTTTGCGTGTTCATCAGATGCCTGAGCGCAGCATCGACGAAGTGCGTCGCTTTGTAGGCAACGGCGTGAGAAAGCTGATGCAGCGAGCTGTGCCTGACGGCGAGGACAATCCCCTGTTTGAAGAGACACTCGCTTCTTTCCGACAACACTATCTCGAACACTCACTCGACACCACACGTCCCTATGACGACATTCCCGAGATGCTCAAGGAATTGCGCCGTCGAGGCTGTCGCACCGCTGTTGTGAGCAATAAGTTCGATACTGCCACGAAAGAGTTGTGCCACCACTTCTTTGCCGACAGCATCGAGGTGGCTATCGGCGAACATGAATCGGAAGGCATCCGCAAAAAGCCCGCTCCCGATACTGTAGAGGAGGCCTTACGCCAGTTAGGTGTCGGAAAAGAAAAGGCTGTCTATGTAGGCGACAGCGACGTCGACATTCTGACAGCCCGCAATGCAGGTTTGCCATGTATCAGTGTGCTTTGGGGATTCCGCGACCGCGAGTTCCTGCAGCAGAGCGGTGCCACGACTTTCGTTTCTGCTCCTGCACAACTCCTTGTGTAAGTTCCATTTCGTACAATTGTACAAAAAAAAGGAAGAAAAATCTTTTGCCTATTGCTTGCTTATTTGTACCTTTGCAAGCAAACATCTATTATCCTATAAAAAATACATGAGAAGACTCACTATCATCTGCGTTTTGCTGACCTTTGTCGTTATCAGCAGCGCATCGGCACGTTCACGCAAGAAACGTCCCGACCCTAATCCACCATCAACCGTGGAAATCATAACCAAAGTTAACGACTATTGGCAGCAGCACCATTCCCCGCGTGTGCGCTCTTTCTGGGACGAAGCTGCCTATCACACAGGAAACATGGAGGCATTCCGTTTGTTGGGCAATGCCCGTTGGCTGGCCTATAGCGATGAGTGGGCGCGACATAACCGCTGGATGGGTGCGCAGGAGAAGGATACGAAGAAGTGGAAGTATAAGAATTATGGCGAAGGTCACGACTATGTGCTCTTTGGCGATTGGCAGATATGCTTTCAGACCTATCTCGACATGTATTCACTCAATCCTGACCCGTACAAGATTGCGCGTGCTATCGAGGTGATGGACTATGAAGTGCGCCAGCCCGAAACCGATTTCTGGTGGTGGGCCGATGCCCTCTACATGGTAATGCCTGTGATGACGAAGATGTATAAGGCTACGGGCGAGGTGAAGTATCTTGATAAGCTCTACGCTAACTACAAGTGGGCCGACGACCTGATGTACGATAAAGAAGAGCAGCTCTACTATCGTGATGCAAAATATATCTTCCCGAAGGTCAAAACCGCTAATGGTGGCAAGAGCTTCTGGGCACGAGGCGATGGATGGGTGTTAGCCGGATTGGCCAAGGTATTGGCTGACATGCCTGAGGACTATGTGCATCGCGACTTCTTCGAACAGCGCTTTCGTGAGTTGGCCGAAGGCGTGGCGCGCGTCCAGCGCCCAGGAGGGTATTGGAGCCGCTCTATGCTCTGCGAAGAGGACGCTCCTGGCCCAGAGACAAGTGGCACTGCTTTCTTCACATACGGTATGCTTTGGGGGGTGAATCATGGTTTGTTAGACCGTGACACTTTCGAGCCCGTTATTGAGAAGGCGTGGAAATACCTCACTACCATAGCATTGCAGGCCGACGGAAGTGTGGGATACGTGCAGCCCATTGGAGAAAAACCCGATCCGACGAAAACTGTTGATGCTCACTCACAGGCTAACTTCGGCGTGGGGGCTTTCCTCTTGGCTGCTTGCGAGCATTTACGCTTCGAAGACAATAGCGTGAATAGTAATTCTCCTGCCATTACCGTCGATATCACCAACGAAAGCAGCGAATACCGTCAACAGGTGGTGGAGCTGGATGCTGGCGAAGTTTGCTCTCGTTTGGGTATACAAGGCGGAAGGCAATTCGTTGTCTACGATCCCGCTGGACTTGAACTGCCTTATCAGCTGACCTACGATGAGAAAGTGCTGATTGACGCAGGCGTCAGCCCGAATTCTTCGCTGACCCTGACGTTGAAGAAAGGCACTCCGCAAGTCTTCAAGACCGTCTGCTATGGACGTATCTATCCAGAACGTAAGGATGACTACGCTTGGGAAAACGACCGTGGAGCCTACCGCGTCTACGGCCCAGCCTTGCAGAAGACAGGAGAACGTAGCTACGGTACTGATGTATGGTCGAAGAATACACCAGAGCTGGTTGTTGAGCAGCGCTATTGGACGGAGGATGTGGTGATGATGCCTACGGTGGAGCAGCTGCGCAGAGAGAATCGACAGAAAGGCGATTCGCTGTACCGTACCATCTCCTACCACCATGATCACGGCCGCGGCATGGACCTCTACAAGGTGGGAGCTACGCTGGGTTGTGGGACGCCAGCTCTGATGGACGGTGACGAGTTGGTCTATCCTTACTGCTTTAAGGATTATGTGGTGCTTGACAATGGTCCGCTGCGTACCTCAGTCCTCTTGAACTATCACAAGACGTTCTTTAACGGTGACAGTCTGACTGAGCACCGAATCATCAGTCTTGACAAAGGCAGCAACTTCAACCGCTGCACAGTATGGTATACGGGTATGACGAAGCCCGCGCGTCTGGCATCGGGTGTGGTTATCCATTCAGAAGACAAGGAGAATATTGTTCTTGAAAAAGATTATGTGGCCTATGCCGACCCGACAGACAATCCTCGTGTGAATAACTGCCAGCTGTTCGTGGCTACACTTTATCCTCAGAGCAACGTTCAGACCAAGAAGCAGTTCTTCAGTCATCCTCGCAATGGCAGTGAGGGACATGCCTTAGGCGTCTTTGACGGCTATAAAGGCGAGCACTTCACCTACTATTTTGGCTCTGCCTGGTCAAAATACGACGTCCGCACTATGGAAGAGTGGCAGCAGCGCATTGTATGGATGATTCGTTCCCTCAGACAGCCGCTCAAGGTTAACGTTCATTGATAGACTATCAATAGTAGTTCTTTATTCAATACGCAATAGTCCGCCTTCTATTCAAAACAGGAGGCGGACTATTGCTTTTATGATGAAATGAAGTCAGTGCTTATTCAATGCCGTGAGCCGTCACTTCTTTGTTGATCTTAGCAATCATGCCCTGTAGTGCCTTGCCAGGACCACATTCTGTAAAGTCTGTGGCACCGTCGGCAATCATGTTCTGTACACACTGCGTCCAGCGTACTGAACTGGTAAGCTGAGCGATGAGGTTTGCCTTTATCTCGGCAGCGTCGGTGTGTGGCTTACCGTCCACGTTCTGATAGACGGGGCATTTCGGAGTTTGGAACTCAGTAGCCTCGATGGCGGCTTGCAGCTCATCCTTGGCGGGCTGCATCAGCGGGCTGTGGAAGGCACCGCCCACCTTCAGCGGCAGGGCACGCTTGGCACCGGCGGCCTTCAGCTGCTCGCAAGCCTCGTTGATGGCTTCGATATCGCCAGAAATAACCAGCTGCCCGGGGTTGTTATAATTGGCGCAGACAACAACGTGTCCCTCACGGTTGATACTGGCGCAGATTTCCTCAACCTTCTCGTCGGGCAGACCGATGATAGCGGCCATCGTCGAAGGCTGGGCCTCGCAAGCTTTCTGCATGGCCATGGCACGTGCATAAACCAGTTTCAGGCCGTCCTCAAAGCTAAGGGCTCCTGCGGCTACCAGGGCTGAGAACTCTCCTAATGAGTGACCAGCGGTCATCTTCGGGTCAAAAGCTTCGCCCATGCAGATGGCGCTGATAACGCTGTGCAGGAAGACGGCGGGCTGTGTCACTTTTGTCTGCTTCAAGTCGTCGTCGGTCCCCTCGAACATAATGTCGGTGATGCGGTAACCTAAGATGTCGTTAGCCTTTTCGAAAAGATTCTTTGCAGTCTCGTTGTTGTCGTAGAGGTCCTTGCCCATACCTACGAACTGTGCCCCCTGTCCGGGGAAAACAAATGCTTTCATTGTTTCGTTTGATTTACTAAATACCTATTAATATTATTGTATTGTGATTCGCTTTTTGCCCTGATAGTCCACGCTGCCCTGATGCTCAAGGAAGCTGATGATGAGTTCAGCCGTCTTTTTGTTGATGCTTTGTCCTTGGTCGCTGCGTGGGGCATCGCAGATGGAGGCCACATAGCTGTTGGTCACCACCTTGTATTTCTTTTTCAGGTCGAACTTCTTTCCGTCAAGCGTCTTCAGCGTGATTTCCTTTATCTTCAACGTGTCTTTCTTGTCATGTTCTATGTTGCAGAGAATGCCACTGACGAAGGGGAACTGTTGGCCGTCGTTCTCATAGCAGGAGACAAGCATGTTGGCCAGTTCCTTGCCAGTAATCTCCATCATCACAGCATCGTTGCCGAAGGGGTCGAGGCACAGTACATCGCTGACGGTGAAGTCGCCGGCTTCGTGCTTGTCGTAGCGTACGCCGCCAAAGTTCTCGATGCCCACGTCGGCGCCAGTCTCAGCAATAAAAGCATCACACATCAGACAACCCAGCTCCTCGTAAGTGCTTAATGGCTTTTCAAGTTGCGCGAGTACGCGGTAGAAAGTAGGGGCGTCGCTGAAGTAGCGAACCATGTCCTTTACCACCTTGTTCTGGCCCTGATGGCTACGCACATCAATGTTCTCGGCCTTCTTTTCCACGATGCGCCAAGGCTCGCATGCGCCCTCGGTCTTCTCATCGCGTTCCAGCACGATGGTAATGTGCGTCACTTTCTTTAGCTTGTTCGCGTTTTGCGTGATGAGAATGCCGTTATGTGTCTCACCTCCTTTGAGTTGCGTATGTGTATGGCCACCGATGATTAAGTCTACCCAGGGAATCTTTGCCGATAGCTCTACATCGTCCTCATAGCCAATGTGCGACAGCAGGATTGTTACGTCGCTGTTCTTGCGTATTCCTGCGTAGCGCTGTACGGTCTCTTCTACAGGCTCGAAACTGATGCCGCGACAATTGTTTGGATGCGTATCGGGCATTCCATGTGTGCCAAGCTGTACGACGCCCACCACACCTACGCGGATGCCTTCCACGTCGAAAGTCTTGCAAGGCAGCAGGTGGATGCCCAGAGAGTCTTCGGGGTGGACGTTTGCGCAGAGGTAGCTAAAATTAGATAATGTGATGAGGCGTGCCAATCCAAGAGAACCTGAGTCGAACTCGTGGTTACCCAGCGTAGTGGCGTTGAAGCCAATCTGGTTCATCAGTGCCACCATAGGGTAGGCGGGTATCTCGTTCATGTCGTTCAGAGGTTCGCCTGTGCGGTTATCGCCTGCAGAGAATACCAGCAGGCCTGGGTACAGAGTGCGCAGGCTATCGGCGATGTCCGCCAAGGCGGGCATATAAGCTATCTGAGCGTGCATATCATTAGCTGATAGAATGTGCACTTCCTTGCGCTCAGCTGACAAGCTGGTTGTCAGCATAGCAGCCATGAAAAGAGTGAGAAGCTTCTTCATGTTTGACCTGATAGATTGTGAACCCTATAATTCAAATGTTATCTGCTGTCCGTCGCTCAACGGGGCATCATGGTCTAATAAGTGGCCGTAGGCATCATGCACCTCAATGCCGTTAATGAGTTGCTTGTCGAGCTTCTTCACGGTGAAGTATCTCAGCAGCGCGTTCTTAACGCAGGCTCCTTCAAAGAGTTGCAGCGTCCTGGTGTTTACTCTTACTTTCATAGTCGTATAGCTTTAGGTTAAAGTCAGTATGTCAGCACTTCCACACCATGCTCTGTCATCAAAAGAGTATGCTCCCACTGTGCACTGGGTTTTTCATCCTCTGTGATGACCTCCCACTCGTAGGGGTCGTCGGCGTCGATGAACACCTTCCACGTACCCATGTTAATCATCGGCTCGATGGTGAACACCATGCCTGGCACCAAAAGCATGCCCGTGCCGCGGTGACCGTAGTGATTGACATCGGGCTCTTCATGGAATTTCAGACCTACGCCGTGACCGGCCAGGTCACGCACGATGCCATAGCCATATTTCTTGCAGTGCTTCTCTATGGCGTGGCCGATGTCGCCCACGAACCCCCAGGGCTTGGCAGCTTCCATGCCTATCTCCAAGCACTCCTTGGCCACACGTACCAGTTGCTCTTTCTCGGGGGTGGTCTTACCGATGATGAACATGCGTGAGGCATCGGCATAGTAGCCATCAAGGATGGTGGTGAAGTCGACATTGATGATGTCGCCCTCCTCCAGCACATCCTCCTCCTTGGGTATGCCGTGGCACACCACCTCGTTGATGCTGGTGCAGACACTCATGGGGAAACCTTCGTAATTGAGACAGGCGGGTGTGGCGTTGTGCTCCTCGCAGTATTTACGACAGATTTGGTCTATCTCCAGCGTGTTCATGCCCTCATGGATGGCTGCAGCAACAGCATCGAGCACGCCTGTGTTCACCACGCCGGCTCGGCGTATGCCCTCTATCTGTTCGGGAGTCTTGATCAACTCGCGCGTGGGCACAAGCTTGCCTTTGTTTTCCCAGTACATAATCTGCTTGTCGAATTCCGTCGGCTCCTGTCCGCTCAGGCAGTGCCAGCGACGCTTCTTCGGTTTAGCTGTCATCGGAGTGATATTAAATAACTGTTTTCAGTTTTACATATTACGTTTTTGACGTGCAAAATTAGATAAAATTTCTGAAATAATAAGCCTATAAAGACAAAAACTTACACAAATTGCCCCGAAAAGTATTAAAAAAAGGCTCCATATGTTCAATATTATCTATAAACGTGCTCTCATTTACAATTTTTGCCTGCTGATTTCCTCAGTTTTCGGAACATAGAAAACTGTCATTTTTCTTTACAAACTGTATGCTGAACGCCTTTCAGAACCGCGTAGAATTCACCAAATGTTTCCTTGGCCGAAAATATCGCAAAATAGAAGATGTTTGCTATCTTTCTGATTGATAGATTTTTAAGGTGGTTTTTGCCGTTTTTGAGACTTCCCAATGAAAAAATCTAGGCTCCGCGCAAAAAAATCCAGCCTAGATTTTTTCACGCGGAGCCTGTTTTTGAACGTAAGCATACTACAAAAAATGAAAAATAGACGCATTAAGAAGCCTAAATGCTGCACAGAAAGCATAGATGTGTGCAATTTTCAAACCTTCATTCCATCCCTTCTTTTGCCTGAATCCTTTAAAAGTCTTTCATTCCCCTTCTAGAATGTGTTTTTTATTTGTAAAGAAAGTGGAAACTTTTTTTTGACAAAACGGAGTGAATCACAAGGCATTTTTTTAGTCTGTAAAAGATAAATAATGTTAAACGCAACAGATAAACTTCTCACTCCTCACTCCTAACTCCTAACTCTTTTGTACCTTTGCCGATTGAAAATAGAAAGAGAAGAAGCAAGGACATGACAGCTACACAGCCAACGTTCATTGCAGGGCCTTGCGTCATAGAGTCGGCAGAACTGCTCGACACTGTGGCGCAGCGTCTGGTTGAAATCAACCAAAGACTGGGCACCGACATCATCTTTAAGGCTTCCTTCGACAAGGCCAACCGTACTAGCATCCGCTCATTCCGCGGGCCAGGGCTGGAGCGTGGCTTGCAGATGCTGGCTGACGTGAAGAGCCGCTACGGCCTGCGTGTGTTGACCGACATCCACGAGGCGTGGCAGGCTGAGGCAGCCGGACAGGTGTGCGACGTGCTGCAGATTCCTGCTTTCCTCTGCCGTCAGACCGACCTGCTGGTGGCCGCTTCGAAGACGGGGCGCACCGTAAACATCAAGAAGGCACAGTTCCTCAGTGGCCGCGACATGCGCTACCCCGTGGAGAAAGCGATGGAGAGCGGTGCAAAGGAGGTTTGGCTTACCGAGCGTGGCAACATGATGGGCTATGGTACGCTGGTGGTGGACTTCCGCAACATCTGCGATATGCTCGACATCGTGCCGACTGTCATCATGGACTGCACCCACAGCGTTCAGCGCCCCGATGCCCGCGACGGCAAGACGGGCGGCGATCGCCGCTTCGTGCCCCCTATGGCCCTGGCCGCTAAGGCTTTTGGCGCTACTGGCTACTTCTTTGAGGTGCATCCCAAGCCCGATGAGGGGCTCAGCGATGCAGCGAACATGCTGGAGTTAGACAAACTCGAGGAGCTCGTTTGTCAGTTAAGAATTTAGAATTAAGAGTTAAGAGTTGTCGTCTTTGGCGAGTGAGAATTAAGAATTTAGAATTAAGAGTGACTACACGAGAATACGGCATACAAGCTATACGCGACGAGGCAGAAGCCCTGCTCGACCTTATTCCAAAGATGGACGACCAGTTTGACAAGGCCGTCGAACTGATGCTGGCTTGCAAAGGTAAGGTCATTGTCACCGGTGTGGGCAAGAGCGGACACATAGGTGCGAAGATTGCCGCAACCTTCTCGTCCACAGGCACGCCCTCCTTTTTCATCAACCCCCTCGACGTCTATCATGGCGATTTGGGCGTGATGACCAGCGACGATGTAGTGCTGGCTATCTCCAACTCTGGGCTCACCGACGAGTTGCTGCGCTTTATACCTATGGTGCTGCATCAACAGATCCCCATTATTGCCATGACGGGGAATCCAGCTTCGCTCTTGGCCAAATACTCTACATTTCACCTGAACATCAGTGTAGAGCGTGAGGCCTGTCCCCTGAATCTGGCGCCTACCAGCTCGACCACGGCTACATTGGCTATGGGTGACGCATTGGCCATTGCACTGATGCAGAAACGGCAGTTTCAGCCGCAGGACTTTGCCCACCTGCACCCAGGAGGTGAGTTAGGCAAGCGCCTGCTTACTACGGCTGCTGATGTCATGCGAAGCACCAATCTGCCTTTGCTGACGCCTGAGATGCACTTGGGTGAGGCCATCATGCTGGTTTCCGAGGGAAAGCTGGGCTTAGGCGTGGCCGAGATTGACGGTCGCATCGCAGGACTCATTACCGACGGCGACATTCGCCGTGCCATCGAACGTTGGCGTGCTGCGTTCTTCGACCATACTGTTAGCGACATTATGACGCGACAGCCCAAATGCGTCAAGCCTCATACAAAGATAACTGAAATACAAAGCATCATGCAGAAACATAAAATCCACTCTGTGCTGGTGGTTAACGACGATAACCAGCTCATAGGCGTGGTAGACCATTACTCCTGTATGTTGCCTTAAATTTAATGTTTTGGAAGAGAATCTAACGACTATGAAAAGAATATTGTTTGTTCTGTCACTCATCATAGGCCAGTTATGGCCCCTCGGCAGCGATGCGCAGGAAGTCTTTAAGACGCTTAGTGCCCGCAACGGACTGACATCAAGCCAAATTAACTGCATATTAAAAGACAACCGAGGTTTTATGTGGTTTGGCACACCTGCCGGACTCTACCGCTATGACGGCTATCTGTTCAAGCATTTTCAGACCGATTCCCAAGACGGTTCGTCGCTGCCTGACAGCTACATCGAGAGCATTCAGGAAGGCATAGGAGGTGAGCTGTGGATTAAAACAGCCGCAGGCTATTGCATTTATCACGCTCAGTCAGAGAGCTTCGAGCGCGACCTGCGCCAAGCCTTTGCACGTCTTGGCGTTGACGGCATGCCCACCATCATCTATATTGACAGCAAGCTCAATCTTTGGGGCTATATCCCCAACAAGGGCGTTGTCTGCTACAACATGCAGCAGCAGCTCATCTATGAGTTCGGCTACACCAACAGTGCCTACGCCATACCGCAGGGGGAGGTGTGCTCCATTGGTGAATGTCTCGATGGCGCTCTCGTGGTCTACAGTGATGGTCGCATCGTCTGTTGCAATGTCAGCCGACAGCAGACAACACCGTGGAGAAATATGGAGATTGCACAGCGTCGTCTGCGCAATACCAATACTTTGAAAGTCTTTGCCGACCAGCTCGACAACATTTGGCTCTATGGCCAGGGAACGCTCTTCGTCTATGACAAGCAGGCCCACAAGTGGGACACAACTATTGGCGACCAATTGGGATTAACCGGCACCAACGTAGACTTTAGCATAAACTCGATGGCCGGAGACCGCAGCGGTAACATCTGGATGGCCACCAGCCGCAACGGTTTGATGCGTATCAATATCAATACGCACGAGATGGAACCCGTAGAACTCAGGACGATGGGCTTGTTCCAGCGTACCTCACAGGCCAAGTCCATTGAGAGCGTCTATGTTGACAATAGCGATTTGCTTTGGGTTGGAACGGCCAAGTCAGGCGTGGCATTCTTCGGTATGAACATTTATAAGTTCGAATCGCAGATGATTGGCGACGTCACGGCCATTGCTCAAGACAGCGCAGGACAGATATATTACGGCACCAGCGATGCCGGCATCATCGGCTATGAGGGGCGCCTGGCCAGCCAGAAGGTGTCGGCTCTTGCATATACCAAGGACGGCAGCCTGTGGGTAGGCTCCAGAAAGAATGGACTGACACGCATCTCTGACGGTCGCGTTACTATCTACTCTACAACCAACGACAGTTTGCGTAGTACAGTCATCAACGACCACATCAATGCCCTCTGCACCGACCGAAACGGAAACCTGTGGGTGGCTACTGATGGCGGCTTGCAGGTTTATAACCTCAGGCAGCAGCTGTTCTCTACTTACAACCGCGAGAGTAGGAAGTTGCACACAAACAGTATCACATCACTGCACTATGCTTCGGGCAACCGCATGTTGATCGGTACGGCCGAAGGCTTGCTCATTCTCGATATCTCAACGCAAGATATCCGACAGTATATAGGTAACTCCACCAGTATGCAAAAGTTCACCAATAACTATATCACGCAGGTGTTTGAAGACTCTCGCGGACTGATATGGATTGGTACCCGTGAGGGAGTAAACGTATTAAATCAAGAAAATGACAATCTGGATATTTTGACAGAGAAACAGGGACTCTGTAACAACAATATCTGCGGAATTGCGGAGGACAACAACCACAATATCTGGATTTCCACCACCGGTGGCATAAGCCGCATCGTGCTACAGCGCAACCATGAAGAAGGTACCTACAGCTATAGCTTGTATAACTATTCCAGTTTCGACGGTCTGCAGAGTGACGAGTTCAATATCGGCTCTATCTTTACCACTTCTGATGGAAATGTCCTTATGGGCGGTATTTATGGTGTCAGTCAGATGCGCCAGAAATCAGCCAGCGAAAAGTCGGCGTTGCCGCCAGTCATGCTGACACAGCTGTATGTAGGTGAGGAGGAGATTTTTACCGGACATGAATATGACGGAAATGTCATTCTGAAACAGGCTCTTAACGAAAGTACAAGCATTCACCTGAATAGTGATCAGAACACCATCACCATCAAATTCGGTGGCGGAGATTACAACCAGAGCGAGCGTCTGCAGTTCATGTACTGGATGGAGAATCTGGACAATGACTGGCACAACGGAGATGCCATGAAGCACGGCGTCACTTTTGAGGACCTTTCCAGCGGCACGTATAAGCTGCATGTGAAAGCTATCAGCGCCGATGGCAATATCAGCAATGCTGAACGTGTCCTTGAAATCATTGTCGACAAACCGTGGTTCCTGCAGTGGTGGATGTTGCTCTTCTATGCCATTGTCATTCTCACTGTTATTTATTTATGGAAGAAAGGCATTGACCAGATACGTGAGCTTTGGAGACGTAAGAACGCAGTTATTGCTGAACTGGCTCAACAGCGTGAAGACATCAAGGCTGCCAGCGACGAACTTCGCCAGCCTATGTCGCGCATGACCAGTATTATCATGAATCTGGCTGAAAAGGAAGGGACGACTGAGGAACGCGACCAGCTAAATGCACTTCACTCACAGATGTTGACCATCATTACGCGTGTCAGCGATATGCAGGCATCGCTGGAGCATCCGGAAGAGAAAGCAAAGAAGGCCGTTAATCACACCTACGAGTTAAATAATCATGGCATGATGGAGCTGCCTGAGCTTATCAACGATGAGTTGACGTCGGAAATACGTGCCAGCAGCGACTCGCCTACGGCCAAGTTCCGCATCTACTTCATCGATGACAGCATTGATTTCCTCAAGTTCGTCACCGCACGCCTGAAGTATGTCTACAACTTCCATCCCTACGATGACGTGCGTAAAGCTGCTCAAGACATTGAGGCCATGATTCCTGATCTTGTAGTGTGTAAGCAGAACATGGAAGGCATGACGGGCAGTGAGTTATGCAACAACATCAAGACCCATCCGAAGCTGAACAAGATAAAGGTAATTATCCTTACTGACTCGAAACTCACGCCAAGTGAGATGGCCAGCCAAGACATCACTCTTTCGGCTGACGACTACATGTCGAAGCCGTTTAATATCCGCGAGGCTGCCATGCGCTTCAATAAGCTTTTGGGTATCAGTGAGTTTGAACTTACTAATAACCTTATTGAAGGCGCTGAGACCCGTATGCTTGAGAGTCATAACTCAAGCATGACCACTGCTACCGAAACGCTGCCTGAGACAACGCAGATGATGACAGGTCAGGTGATTGAGGATGAACAGATAAAAGCACTCGCCGTGACGTCTATTCGCTCGCACCAGAATGAACAGAAAGAGGAAGAGAAAGAAATAGACGAGAGCGAGCAGAAATACGACTTTACCTATGAAGAGAGTGAGTCGGAAAGCTTCAGCATGAGTGATGCGATGGATCAGCAGCTCATCACCAGTATCGAGCAGTATGTACAGCAGAACATGAGTCGTGGCCCCATCAACTTGGAAGAGATGGCTGGCGCTATGGGAATGAGCATGAAGCCATTCTTCCAGAAGGTCCGTGACGTGACCGGCAAGACTCCTGCTGAGGTGGTGCGTGACCTCAGGTTGAAACATGCCTGCGTGCTTCTGCAGCGCACGAATATCAACATGAGCGAGTTGGCCAACAATATCGGCTTTGCCACTGCTGAACATTTCATGAACATGTTCAAGGAGCGCTTTGGCATTTCTCCCTCAGAATATCGACAGCGCTACCGTAAATAATTTGAGAATTGAGAAATGAGGATGATGAGAACTGATTCTGCATTACGTTCCTTACTGATTGCCTTACTGTTTGTAGGTGCTGCCCTTAATCTCAAATCTCAAACCTCGGTTGACAATTCTCAACTCTCTTCCGACAGCCTCATCCTCCACCAACTGGAGGATTATGGCATTCGCTTTACTGCCGACAACAGCGTGACCCTGCTGATGTCAGGACAGGAGAAGTTCGATGATATGTTTGAGGCCATCCGGCAAGCGAAACAGAGTGTCCACCTGGAGTATTTCAATTTCCGTAACGACAGCATCGCCTCGCTACTATTCGACATCCTGCGTGAAAAAAGGCGTCAGGGGGTAGAGGTGCGTGCACTGTTCGACGGCTTTGGCAACGACTCTAACAACCAGCCACTGAAGAAGCACCATGTAGAAGACTTGCGAGCCGACAGCGTTGATATCTACGAGTTCGACCCCATCCGTTTCCCTTGGGTTAACCACATCTGGCCTCGCGACCACCGTAAGATTGTGGTAATTGATGGCAATGTCGCTTACACAGGCGGCATGAACGTGGCTGACTATTACATCAAGGGAACCGAACAGGTGGGGGCCTGGCGTGATATGCACTGCCGCATTGAGGGTGGCGCTGTCGAAGACTTGCAGCGTATTTTTGTTAGCACATGGAAAAAGGTGACAGGCGAAGAGCTGACAGACCCGAAATACTTCCGTGCCGCTGACAGCGTGCTCTTGAACGGGCTGAAGCCTGACACAACCATTACGGCTGGCCGCAAGCTGGTGGGCATTGCCAACCGAGAGCCACACACAACTAATGATGTCATGCGCTTCTTCTACGTCAATGCTATTGACGATGCACAGGACTCCATACGCATCATTAACCCTTATTTCACACTGACGCCTTCGGTGACGAAAGCACTCAAGCGTGCACTCAGACGAGGCGTGAAGGTGGAACTGATGATTTCGGCCAAGAGCGATATCCCTTTGACACCAGACTGCGCTTTCTTCTATATGCATCGCATGATGAAGCACGGTGCTCACGTGTGGCTTTATCAGCCCGGTTTCCATCATTCGAAGATTATGATGGTCGACGGGCGCTTCTGCACGGTGGGCAGCACTAACCTTGACTCACGCTCTCTTCGTTTTGATTATGAGGAAAATGCCGTCATTATTGACAGCTGTACTACGCAGGAGCTTGACCACATGTTCGACCGTGATAAGCAGGAGAGTGTCTACCTGACGCCTGAGACATGGCGACAGTTCCGAACACCTTGGCAGCGTTTCCGTGGCTGGCTTGCCCATTTGCTCCAGCCATTCCTGTAATTCCCTTACCTGATTCAGAACTCCACAAGAATGCGGAACACCTTGCCGGGATTCTGACTCCACCAGCGCATCGTTTCCAAGGCTTCCTCAGGTTTCACCACACGGGTGATGAGCTCGTCGGTGGGACAATTGCCGCGCTCCATATAGCGGATAACAGCGCGGAAATCCTCAGGCATGGCGTTACGCGAGCCACGGATGTCAAGCTCTTTCTGCACGAAGAACTTCGTCTGCAGCGATACCTCGCTCTTGGCATAGCCGATGCAGGCCACGCGTCCTGTAAACGCCACTTCGTTGACAGCCATCTGATAGGTGGGTATGCTGCCAACAGCCTCGACAACCACGTCAGGCCCAAAACCGCCAGTGATGTCAGAGAGTTGCTGGTGTACGTCACCTTGCAGGGTGTTGACTGCAAAGGTGGCACCCATCTTTTTGGCAAGAGCCAACTTCTCGTCGTCAATGTCGGCAGCGATGACTGTGGCACCTCGTAGTGCAGCACGCACGATGGCACCCATACCCACCATGCCGCAGCCGATGACCATCACTACGTCGCTATCGGTCACTTGCGCACGGTTCACAGCGTGGAAGCCTACGCTCATCGGCTCAATAAGGGCGCAGTCACGAGGGGTGATGTTGCCTGCGGGAATGATTTTCTGCCAGGGAAGGACGATGAACTCGCGCATCGCGCCATTGCGCTGTACGCCCAGCGTCTCGTTGTGCTCGCAGGCATTGACGCGGTTATTACGGCACGATGCACACTTGCCGCAATTGGTGTAGGGATTGACGGTGACAACTAAACCTTTCTTCAGTTCCTCGGGTACTCCTTCTCCAACAGCCTCGATGGTGGCGCCCACCTCGTGGCCGGGGATGACGGGATTGAGGGCCATGCCGTTGCGGCCCATGAATGTGTTGATGTCGGAACCGCAGAAACCTACGTAACGCAGACGCAGCAGCACCTCGCCAAAGCCAGGTGTCTGTGGCTTTTCCATCTCGATGATGTTCAGCTCTTGGCTGTGAGTGATTTGGATTGCTTTCATTTTATCTTTTCGTATATACTTTATGAACTGTTTACAGCCCTCGGCTATGGTGCATCCTGTAGCCGTAGAGGGTGACCACAACGAAGCACACAAAGGGCAGGACAAACGACAGGTTAGTGGCGGGGAAGTTGCCGAACACCGTTCCTTGGTCGATGATGGCAGCCTGCAGCGGCGGAAGCACTGAGCCGCCGAGGATGGCCATGATAAGACCGGCAGCGCCAAACTTTGCGTCGTCGCCCAGTCCGTCGAGGGCTATGCCGTAGATGGTGGGGAACATCAGCGACATGCAACCGCTGATGCATACCAGACAATAGACACCTATGCGGTTTTGGAAAAAGATGACGCCCAGCGTAAACACCATGGCCATGACGCCGAAGATGGCCAATAGTTTGGCAGGCTTCAGCCATTTCATCAAATAGGTGGCAATGAAGCGCGAGCAAATGAAGAAAATCATGGCGTAGATATTGAACTGCTGTGACAGCACCTCGGCATCCTGCTCGCCCATGCCCTCGGCCATGAACACGCGCGTGCCATACTGAATGATGAAGGTCCAGCACATAATCTGTGCGCCCACATAGAAGAACTGTGCTATGACTCCCTCGCGGTAATACTTCAGCGAGAAAATACGCTTCAACGTGGGCAGGAAGTGGATGTCCTTGCTTTGGTCGCCGTTCTTGGGCATCTTTGTGAAGAAAATGACGAGGAACATGGCCACGATGACCAGTCCGATAATCAGGTATGGCGAGATGAGCACGCTGAGATCCTGATTCTTCATTGCCTCAAACTCGGTATCGTTCAGCATGGCCCTTTCGTCGCTGCTCATGGGGTTCAAGCGGGCTTGTATGAAGTTCATGGCCACAAACATGCCGATGATGGAGCCACAGGGGTTGAAGCATTGCGCCATGTTCAGGCGTCGCGTCGCAGTCTTTTCGTCGCCCATGGTCAGTATGTAGGGGTTGCAGCTTGTCTCTAAGAACGACAGACCGCACGTCATGATGAAGTAGGCGATGAGGAAGCATCCATAGACGCCTACAGCCTTGGCGGGGAAGAACAGCAGGGCGCCTGTTGCATAGAGACCGAGGCCCATGAGAACGCCAGACTTGTAGGAGAATTTCCTGATGAAGATGGCAGCAGGGAAGGCCATGCAGAAATAGCCACCGTAGAAGGCCACCTGTACCAAGGCGCCCTCGGTGACGCTCATGCGGAATATCTTTGAAAAGGCTTTCACCATAGGATTCGTAATGTCATTGGCAAAGCCCCACAGGGCAAAGCATAAGGTTACAAGGACGAATGGCAGCAGCCACCTCTTGTCAATCAATTGCTCTTTCATGGTAATCTGTTATTGGTATTATTGTTTCTATTCAGACATGTTTTTTACGTAGGGAAGTTCAGGCAGCTCATTGAAACCATAGAATCGCTTCGCATTCTCACCAAGGAACATGGCCTTCTGTTCGTCGCTCAGTTCATGGCTCTTGCTCACAAAGTCATACGACATGCGATAGGTAATGGCGGTGATGGTGCGTGGATAGTCGCTTCCCCACATCAGCCTGTCCCAGCCTACCCAGTCGGCGGCCTGCAGAATGCTGTGCACAGCAGTGGGGTAGGGGTAGAACTCGCTGTTATAGAGCCAGGTAATGCCGCCGCTCTCCACCATCACGTTATCACCCAGCAAGGCCAGCTTTACCTGCTGTTCGAAGCTTGGCGTCGTCACCATGCCGAAGTGACCGATGGCTATGCGTAGCTTGGGACATTCTTGAATGACCTCGCCCATCTCGGCTATCTGCTGCGCATTGTCGCCCAGGCACATCGAAAGCACCATGTCGTTAGTTTCCAGCAGCTTGAACAGCTCCATCATGCGCGGAGCGTTTAGGTGCAGCGTTTCGAAATGGTCTTCCTTGGGTGATGTGGGCACGCTAAGCAGCCTGTGACCGGGAATGGCCAGACCTTTCAGCGGACTGTTCACTACAGCCTGTGCCCCTTTCAGGAAGTCATTGCCATAGCGGAATTCCGTCATGCCCATGCAGAAGAAACGGTCTGGATACGTCTGCTGCACCTTTGTGAGGTATTCGTTCTGGTTGCCGTCGATAATCTCCTGCACCACCACGGCGCCCCCCACTTGAGCGTAGTTCATGTTCGACAGGAACACTTCGGCAGAGTTCACTCCGTCAATCATAAATGGCGGCAGCATTTGCACCTCTTCGTCAAGGAAGATGCTGCGTCCGTCTTTCAACGTCAATATGCGCTTGCCGTCCACCCGTGTGTCCTGTTTCATCCACAGGTGTGAGTGTGCGTCGATGATAGTCGTCATAATGTTTCCTTTAACACTTATTCGTGGCAAAGATACACATTATTCTCTAAATGGCAAAAGAAAAGCAGCTTAAATATTATTTTCTAACGTCAGATAATTTCGTAAGTAAGCCAGATAATTTCGTAAGTAAGCCAGATAATTCCGTAAGTAAGCCAGATATTTTCGTGAGTTAGCTATATATTCGTCCGGGCGTCTATTGTACGCTTGACGTTTGAGTGCAAAAAATGACAAAAGCGGTGGACTTCACAGCCGACCGCTTTATCTTCAATAGGTATTAGTTCTTTTAAGGTAAAAAGATTGTTTTCAGGATAACGATGCAAAGTTAAGCAAAGTTTTTCAATGTAACAAACTTTTCTTAAACTTTTTTTTCAAAAAAAGCTTGTGTGGGAACACAATTTTTTGATATATGCTAAAAAAGCGTTAAAGAGGTCTGCAATCGATTACTTTTGCAGTTTTTTCAGCCGACGGCGGGCGTCGTTGGCCTGCGGGTATACTTCGAGTGCTTTTTCGTAATTGCGGATGGCAGCGTCGGTCATGTGTTCGCGCTCGCACTCTTTGCCCATCAGGGTGTATTCGGCAGATAGGCGGCGTAGCTTCTTGTCGGTCTCTTTCTGTTGCTGTTTCAGCGTGGCTACCTCGTCACGCAGACTGTTGATGATTTGCAGCTTCCGCCGGATATAGCGGCGCGCCAAGGGCTTCTCGATATCGTAGCGCGAGTGTATGGCGAGGAAGAAATTGTCGAGAAATGCTTGAAAGTCGCCTTTGTCGAAGGCGTGGATGGCATCGCGGTACTGGCGGTCAGCCTTGCCTTCCTGCATGGCCTGACTGATGAGCTTTGCGTCGTTATAGCGCCGTGCAAACTGCACCACCTCTGCACGCACGAAGATGTCCTGCTGGCGGATGGGGGCTACGAGGGTGATGCCCTGTAATGACGTGCAGCGCGACAGAGCCACGTATGTCTGACCACCTGCAAAGGCGCCGCCGGTGAAGTCGATGCGCACCTGACTGAATGTCAAGCCTTGGCTTTTGTGCACGGTGATAGCCCATGCAAGGCGCAAGGGAAACTGTGTGAAGGTGCCGAGTAGCTCTTCCTCAATCTTCTGCTCTTTCTCGTTGAAGGTGTAGCGCATATTCTCCCATACCTCACATTCTACAGCGTAGTCGAGGCCGTCTTCTGTCTGTACGGTGATGATGCCTTCCTCCTCGTCTATTTCCGTAATCGTGCCAAGTGTGCCGTTTACCCACCGCCTTTCCTTGTCGTTCTTGATGAAGATGATCTGTGCGCCCGGCTTTACCATCAGGTCCATAGGCGTAGGGAAGGATGACTCTGGGAATTCTCCTGTTACCTTTCCTCGGAAAAGCGTGGGCTGTCCTTCTAACTCACCAAGCCGCTGCTCGTTGATATAATCCACTGTGTCGCGACGGGTGGCAAGGGTGATGCAGAGCCCTTCCTGAAAGTTCTCTTCGGCATGTGCCCTTGCGTTTAGTGCCTGCAGGTCGCCGTTGGTGGCCATGTTCTCGCGTATACGGTCGAGAAGAGCGACGAAATGGTCGTCGCGCTGCCTGTAGACCTTACGAAGCTCGATGGATACAAGCTGCATCTGCTGCCATACCTTCGCATTAAAGAAATAAGCACTCTGGTAGAAGGGGCGTAGGAGTTGGCGGTCGTCCTCTTTCAGCACTGGCTCCAGCTGGAAGATATCACCTACGAGCAGCAACTGTTTCCCGCCGAATGGCTCGTAGCTGCGGGTGTAGATGCGTAGCACGTGGTCAATAAAGTCGATGATGTCGGCCCTTACCATTGAAATCTCGTCGATGATAATGAGCTCCAGTTCGCGCAGCAGTTTGCGCTGTGCGCCGGTGTATTTCAGGGTCTCTTTGATGTGTCGGCGGTCAAAGCGTGTGTCGTTAGGCAGCAGGGGGTGGAAAGGCAGCTTGAAGAAACTGTGCAGCGTCTGCCCTCCGGCGTTGATGGCGGCAATGCCTGTCGGAGCCAGCACCACCGTCTTCTTCTTCGTATGGCTGACTACATAGCGCAAGAAGGTGCTCTTTCCCGTGCCGGCTTTTCCTGTAAGAAAGAGCGAGCGGCGGGTGAAATCGACAATTTGCAGAGCGTCCTGCCACTCCTTGTTGTCGAGATCCAGCTCGTCTATGTCATTCTTGTTCATTGCTGCTCGGTGCTCCTTCTATGGCTTCGGTGGAAATGCCAGCCGGCTCAAAGTCGGGAGTGTCCAGACCTCCCTCGGGGAACAATATGGGGGTTTCTTCGTAGTTGTAGTTGTTGAAGGGGAAACGCAGGAGGCTATCCAGTGGATTGACGACGCTGACGCACTCATACTGGCTCCTCAGAATGGCGGGGTCTTTGCAAGGCTCAAACTTGGCGTGGTAGTGACTGAATTGCTCGTCGCTTAGAACGGCTTGCAGGAAACGTCCGCAGAGGGGGAGTGCAGCACGGCTGCCCTGGCCCAGCTGACCGGTTCGGAAGTGGATGGCGCGGTATTCGCCGCCTACCCAGGCACCGCAGACAAGTCGGGGACTAACGCCAATAAACCAAGCGTCGCTGTGGTTGTTTGATGTGCCCGTCTTGCCGCCAAAGTCGGTGTCGCGGAATTCGTTGACGTAATGTCGCAAACTCCAGCTGGTGCCACTGAGGCCGCCCATCAGCATCTGCTGCATGAAAAACGCGCTGCGGTAGGGGATGGCTTCGTGTTGTTGGTCTGTGGCATGGAAAATCTCATTGCCGTCGCGGTCGAGAATACGTGTGATGAAGACGGGCTCGTGCACGCGGCCGTCGTTGACCACGGTACAGTAGGCGTCGACCAGCTCCAGCAAGTTGACGTCGCTAGCACCAAGGGCAAGTGAGGGCAGCTCCTCCAGGTGGCTCTTGATGCCCATTCTGTGGGCTGTGCGCGCCACGTTGCTGATGCCCACCTCCTCGCCAAGCCGGGCTGCAATGGTGTTGACGCTGCGTGCAAAAGCCGAGCGCAGCGTCATCGTGGCACCTGATGCCTGACCTCCAGCGTTGTGCGGCGTCCATGTGCCACCGATACGGTAGTTGGCGTCAACGTAAGGCTTACAGGGCGTGAGGCCGGCATTCATCGCCTCAGTGTAGACGAACAGTTTGAAGGTTGAGCCTGGCTGACGTTGCGCCGTCACCTTGTCATATTTCCACGTGTCGTAGTCTATGTCGCCCACCCAGGCCTTTACGTGTCCTGTGTGCGGCTCCATTGCTACAAATCCACAGTGCATGAAGCGGGTGATGTAGCGTAGAGAGTCCATTGTGCTCATCGTGGCGGTCTTTGGACCGTTGTAACTGAACAGCTGCACCTCGTGGGGAGTGTTCAGTCGCTTCCAGATAGAGTCGGGAGCATCGGGGAATTCCTGCTCCAGCTGCTTGTAGACAGGCAAGCGGCGTGCAATGTTCTCAATGAAGCCAGGTATCTCGCGGTGGTACTTGTCCTGCCACGGGTTCATGCCTGCCCAGTGCTGGTCGAAGCTCTCCTGAAGATTCTTCATGTGCTCGTGAGCGGCATCTTCGGCATATTTCTGCATACGCATGTCGAGCGTGGTGTATATCTTCAGCCCGTCAGCATAGGGATCAATGCCGTGTGCCTTGCACCATTTCTCCACATGTTCCTGCAAGGCGACGCGGAAGTAGGACGCCTGCCCGTCATAGATGGATTCTACATCGTAGTCGAGCACCAAGGGAAGTGCAGTCAGTGAGTCATGTTGCTGCTGGGTGATGTGGCCTTTTCTCAGCATGTTTCCTAAGACCACGTTGCGGCGGCGTATGCTGTTCTCGGGATTCAGGTGGGGGTTGTAGGTGGTTGTGGCCTTCAACATTCCCACGAGCATTGCCGCCTGTTCGGGCTTTAACTCGGCGGGCGTAGTGTTGAAATAGGTGGCGCAGGCGGTCTTGATGCCGTATGCGTTGGAGCCGAAATCAACAGTGTTAGCGTACATCGTCAGAATTTCCTCCTTGGTGAAGTTCCATTCCAGCTTAAGTGCAGTCACCCACTCCTTGCTCTTCATCACAATGATACGCAGACCAGGTATTTTGCCTAACAAGCCTGTAGAGTATTGTGTGCGTACTCGGAAGAGATTCTTCGCCAGTTGCTGCGTCAGTGTCGAGGCACCGCGTGCATCGTTGTGCAGCACATAGTCCTTCAAGGCGGCAAAGAAAGCCGGCACATCGATACCGTAGTGGTGGTAGAAACGCTCGTCCTCGGTGTCGATGAGGGCTTGCCAGAACACTGGATTGACCTCCTCGTACTTTACAGGCGTACGGTTTTCGTTGAATATCTTGCCAATCATAACACCGTCGGCGCTGTATATCTCGCTGGCTTGGGCCGGGCGTGTGCGCTTGATGGCATCCATGCTGGGCGACATGCCGAAAAGGTTGAACAGGTTGATGTCGACGGCACCGAGATAAAGGACGACAAAGAGGATGAACGACACGATGCCCGATAGGATCTTCACGTACCACGGTCTTCCCTTATACAGGTGTACATACCATGAGAGGACGCTCCTTACGGCACGCCACAAGGCTTTCATTGCCCTGAAGAAGATGTTAGGCTTTTTATCGTCCATGTTCAGTGATGTGTTTGATGATGAGTTCTTTGTCGTTAGGTGAGAACCAAGTCACGTCGTTGTCTTTCTTAAACCACGTTAGCTGTTTGCGCGCATAGCGGCGCGTATTGCCCTTCATGCGCTCTACTGCCTCATCCAGTGTCCATATATTATTTAGGTACGCAAACATCTCTTTATAGCCTACCGTGTTCAGCGCATTCATGTGGCTATAGGGCAATAGTCGGCGAGCTTCCTCGAGCAGGCCCTGCTGCATCATCTTGTCCACGCGGGCATTGATACGATTGTAAAGCTCTTCGCGGGGTCGTGTCAGGGCCATCTTCACGATGCGAAAGGGACGGGATGAGTGTTGAGAGGTTCGGAACGATGTGTAAGTACGTCCCGTCATGTGGCAAATTTCGAGTGCATGTACCACGCGGCGTGGATTTTTACGGTCGACTATGGCGTAGTGTTCAGGGTCTAAGCGTTGCAGCTCTTCACAGAGTGCCTCCAGCCCCTCTTCTTGCAGGCGTCGTTTCATCGTGGTGCGTGTCTTGTCGTCGACGGTGGGTATGTCGTCAATACCGTTGCACACAGCGTCAATATACATCATCGAACCGCCGGACAGCAGAGCGAAATCTGAATCGAGGAACAACTCTTCAAGCAGTGCCATGACCTGCTGTTCATACAATGAGGCGCTGTAGTAGTCTTCCAGTTTCAGTGTGCCTACAAAGTAGTGCCGCACCTGCCGGAGTTGTTCTTCGTCAGGTGCGGCAGTGCCGATTTTTAAATCGCGGAATATTTGTCGGGAGTCAGCATTAATGATGGGGATGTTGAAGTGGCGGGCCAAGTCAAGGCACAAGTCTGTCTTACCCACGGCCGTAGGGCCGGTAATCACTATCAACGTCTTCATCTATCTGATAACACCTCTCTTGGAACTCTCAATGAATGAGCAGATGTATTCCACCTCCTTTGATTCTGGATACTTGGCGCGGGCCTCGGCGATGCCGTCTTTCATGATGCCGCGTGCATAGATGGTGCGGTAGGTGTCATGAATCATCTCGATGGTCTCGTTTGAGAAGCCTCTGCGGCGCAGGCCGATGAGGTTTACTCCAGCGAAGCGTATGGGCTCCTTGCCGGCAATGATATAGGGTGGGATGTCCTGGCTGGTGCGGCTGCCGCCCTGAATCATCACGTAGCTGCCGATGCGTATGAACTGGTGGAACAGCACCTCGGCCGAGATGATGGCGTTGTCGTCGACCTCCACCTCGCCTGCAAACTTCGTCGAGTTGCCAATGATGCATCCGTTGCCGATGACGCAGTCGTGGGCAATGTGCATGTTCTCCATCAGCAGATTGCCGCTGCCTAGGACAGTCTTTCCGCGTGAGGCAGTGCCTCGACTGATGGTCACATTCTCACGGATGCTGTTGTTGTCGCCGATGATGCAGAGCGACTCCTCGCCACGGAATTTCAAGTCTTGCGGCTTCGTCGAAATGCTGGCACCAGGGAAGAACTCATTACCTGAGCCGATGCGTGCTCCCGTGTGGATGGTGACGCTGTTCAGCAGGTGGTTGTTGTCGCCCATCACCACGTTGGCATCAACTACGCAGAAGGGGCCAATCACATTGTTGTCGCCCAATTGAGCTTCAGGTGAGACGACGGCTAAAGGATGTATCTGATTCATATGAATGTTTGTTTCGACGCTGCAAAGGTACGCATTTTATTTGAGACCAAAAAGAAAAGCAAAAAGAAAATGCTTTTTCCTTTTGCTTTTCAATCGTTTTCATTTGTTTCTTCTTACCTATTGTTTGCCGCCAAATACGTTGTATGATACGTTCTCGGGCTTCCACTTGTCCTTGGGAGTGGGTTGCTCGTCGGGGTATCCGATGATGACGGTGCATAGCGGCATCATGGTTTCTGGCATTCCCAGTGTCTGAGCCACCTGCCCGGCACGCTCGGTGTTGGGGTAGAGGCCTGTCCAGACGGCACCGAGTCCCAGGGCGTGGGCGGCCAAGAGCAGATTCTCGGTGGCTGCACTGACATCCTGTATCCAGAAATCTCGAATCGGGCCTTCGAGGGCCTTGTTCATGTCGCCGCAGACAACGATGGCCAGCGGGGCGTTGCGCAGCATGTCGCCGCGACGTCCCTCGCCTGCCAGTTTGCCAAGTATAGTCTTGTCGTTGACAACGACGAAGTGCCACGGCTGCTTGTTCACTGCAGTGGGAGCGGCCATGGCGGCGCGCAGCATCGTCTCAACTTTGCAGTCCTCTACAGGCTGCTGGGTGTACTTGCGGATGCTGGTGCGTGTCATGATGTTCTCGATGGCTGCTTTATTGCAACACTCTTTCTTCTCACTTTGCTGGCAGCAGCCGGTGCCCTCGTGCTTACATTCCTGGGCTTGGATGGTGCTGGCTCCTCCGATGAGGAGCATCAGTGCCATGATGGTGATTTTTTTTCTCATGTTCATGTTTTTGGTCGGTTATTTAATGATGAGCTTCTTTCCGTTGCGGATGTAGATGCCCTTGGTCTGTGGCTTGCCATTTACGGCGCGTCCGTCAATGGCGTGCCAGTTACCCTTGGCGATGTCGTTGGCGTCGATGCTGAGGATGCCTGTCGAGGGCGATGCGAAGACCACGCTTACGGTGATGTTGCTGGCGGGCATCTCAAACTCATCACCTTCCAGTTCGAAGGCGTTGCCGCTATTGTCGCTCACGGTGATAGATTGCAAGTTGAAGCCTTCTGCGGGTGTGGCCTTGACGGTGATGATGGTTCCCTCAACGGCCTCTGTGGGGGTAACATCAACAGTGCCGTCGCCTTCCTGCTGGATGGTGACGCTATAGAGCATATCCCACTGAGCATAGAGGTCGAGGTCAGCCAGTAGCGTGATGTTGGCGCCGTCCTCATAGTATTCACCTTCGCCGTTTTCTTTTGTTGTCCATCCGTCAAAAACATAGCCGTTGTTGGTGAAGGTGCAAGCCTCCAGTGCGGTAGGCTCGTTTTCCTTCACGGTCTGCGTATAGCTGTCGTCGCCGTTGTGGAAGGTGATGGTGAAGAAGACGTCTTCAGCCTTCTCCGACTTCTTGTAGAGCTGTATGGCCTGCTGGTTGGTGTAAGTGCTTGACTTATAATAGCGGAAGCGCATTTGGCTGCTGGTGTTGTTGAAGCGCAGGTAGGCTCCGCCTGTGCTGACGATGTTCACGTCTGAGCCGTCCATGGTGATGGTGTTCAGCATGGGTCCCTCAGCCTGTATCAGTCCGTTGGCGTCGCTGGCCTGTCCGATGTAGTTGCCGCTGGCCGATAGGATGGCATATCCGCCAGCCACGGCTTCGATGGTGAACACGGCGGCGTTAAGCTCGTCAGTCGAGGTGATGATTCCGTCTTCTATGGTCACGGCCTTCGTGTTGTTGACGGCGTCAAGCTTCTCCAGCGAGCCGTCGAAGGCCACGTTCTCCGTCTCGCAGACGATGAGGTAGGTGCCGCTCCAGTCAGTGGGCGCTACTGTGACCTTAGCGAAGTCGCCATTGCCCACGGCTCCGGCGTCGCGTGCGAAGGTAGCTGCCACGGTGACGTTGTAGGCGGGCATGGCGAACTGGTTGTCATTCACAGTGACCTTCACATTCTCGTTGCCCGTCTGGCAGACGTACCAAGAGTGCAGGGTGTAGCCCTCGTCGGGTGTGGCGGTGAGGGTGACGGTGGTGCCGCAGAGTGCCGTCGGTGCACTGGCATTGATGGTGCCGTGGGTGACGTCGGCCAGGTCGATGCGATAGTTGGTGTCGTCCTTCTTGAAGGTGGCGCTGACGGTGACGGCGTAGTCGGGCATGACGAAGGTGCCGTTGGTGGTTACGCTGACCGTTGTGGCGGGGTCGCCGGTCTTGTAAGCGCTGAGAGTCTGAGTGAGGTAGCCCTCGTCGGGTGTGGCGGTGATGGTGACGGTGCTGCCCTCGGCGGCCCTGGCGGGAGCGGTGACGGTGCCGTTCTGCAGGCCAGTTGCGCAGGTGATGTCATAGTAGGTGCCTGCTGTCCAGTTCTCGTCCCAAATCATGTGGGCGTAGTCGGGATTGTCGATGAAGGGGTTGCGGTTCTTCTGGTGCTTGTAGACGGCGTTGTTGCGGTCTATCTCCTTCTGGCTCACGGGGTCTTCGTCGTTCCATTGCAGGAGCATCTCCACGGCCCAGGGTTTCAGGTCGCTCTTGTTGGTCATTTCGGTTTCGTCCCAGCCGCTGTCTACGCCGTAGTAGCAGGTGGACATATAAAAATATGTACGCGCGAGGTCGCCCTTGTACTGGTCGGCCGGCTCGAAAACAAAGCCGGTATAGCCGGGAATCATGGTGGTCCTGCCTCTTTTCGATCCGTTGCTTGTGGTGTATAATTTATCTGGGGGGGTCACTTTTTCGTTCACCACGGCATAGGGGAAGTTGCTGCGCATGTTGTTGGCCGTGGCATCAACGGGATAGACGTGGAAGAGGTCGCTCTTCGGTGTAGCCTGCTCGTTGAACCAGCTCTGCGGCCAGGAGTGCTCTTTGTTCCATCCACTCTGGCTAAGAGTGCGCTTCTCGTTCGTGTAGATGTCGATGATGTAGCCGTTCTTATCTACGTCGGTGTCTTTGTAGTAGTCTTTCAGCTTGTTATAGTTTAGTTTCGTGTGATTGTAGATAATGTTGTGCAGGGCCTGCCTCAGCTCTTGTCCTGTCTTTCCCTCGGCACTATTATAGTAACCGTTGGGGATCTGTGCCCATACCATGCCGCTGAGCAGCGTGAACAGTAAGGCTAACGAAATACGTTTGTAGAAAAATCGTTTCATGTTATTAAATAATGTTTAGGTTATGTTTGTATTTGAGGGCAAAATTACAAAAAAAGGCCCAACCACCAAAAAATATTCGCCTTTTTTCTTTAAACCACGTCGTAGTTTATATAGACAACGTCGAGATTTATATAAACCACGTCGCAAGTGCACCTATTCATATGTCTAAGTAATCGATTTGGGTTAAATATTCTTAAAAATTAAGTATAGGTGAGATTTGCCGACATGTTTTTTTGCAAAAAGCAGTACCTTTGCAGTCCGATTATTGGGGAGAGTCTTAGAATCCCCGCGGGACGTCGTGTAAATAGCGTCTGTCTTTGGCCGGACAGCGTGGTTTGTGAATCGGCGCTCACACATTAAACTTTATAAAGTAAAAGAACTGTTTTTTAGTATTTTTTTGAAGAAATGAACACTTTAAGTTACAAGACCGTCTCTATTAACAAAGAGACTGCCAAGAAGGAGTGGGTGGTCATCGATGCTACCGATCAGGTGGTTGGCCGTCTTGCTTCTAAGGTCGCCAAACTCATCCGCGGTAAGTACAAACCCAGCTTCACTCCGCATGTCGACTGTGGCGACAACGTTATCATCATCAACGCAGCCAAGGTGAAGTTCACCGGCAACAAGGAGACCGACAAGGTCTACACACGTTATACTGGCTATCCCGGCGGACAGCGCTTCAATACTCCCGCTGAGCTTCGCAAGAAGCCTTTTGGCGTAGAGCGCATCTTGAAGCACGCCGTGAAGGGCATGCTGCCCAAAGGCCCCCTCGGCCGTAGCCTGCTGAACAACCTGTACATCTATGATGGCACAGAGCATAAGCACGAGGCCCAGAAGCCCAAGGCTATCGATATCAACCAGTATAAGTAAGTTAAAAGTTCAAAGTTAAGAGATGGAAGTAATTAACGCAATAGGTCGTCGTAAGAGCTCAGTGGCTCGCGTTTACATGTCGGAAGGTACCGGCAAGATTACGATCAACAAGAAAGACTTAACCGAGTATTTCCCCTCAGCCATCCTGCAGTACGTGGTGAAGCAGCCCCTGAACCTGCTGGAGTGCGCCGAGAAGTACGACATCAAGGCTAACCTCGACGGTGGTGGTTTCACCGGTCAGAGCCAGGCCCTGCGTATGGCTATCGCCCGCGCACTGGTGAAGGCTAATGCCGAGGATAAGAAGAGCCTGAAGACCCAGGGATTCCTCACACGCGACAGCCGCGAGGTAGAGCGCAAAAAGCCCGGTCAGCCCAAGGCACGTCGTCGCTTCCAGTTCAGCAAGCGTTAATATCTGCTGGACGAGTTTAGTATCTAAACCAGGGGGATTCATCTTAATGGTGACTACCTTCTGGCTGATTCTAAAGCGAAAGAATTAAAAAGAAAGTAAACACATTATTTAAAAGAAAGCAAACAATGGCAAGAACAAATTTTGACCAGCTGCTGCAGGCCGGCTGCCACTTCGGCCACCTGAAGCGTAAGTGGTGCCCCGCTATGGCTCCCTACATCTATGGTGAGCGCAACGGCATCCATATCATCGACCTCCATAAGACCGTCGTGAAGATTGACGACGCTGCCGAGGCCCTGAAGAACATCGCCCGTCAGGGCAAGAAAGTCCTCTTCGTAGGTACTAAAAAACAGACCAAGGAAGTGATTGCCGAGAAGGCAACCAGCATCAATATGCCTTACGTCATCGAGCGCTGGCCCGGTGGCATGCTCACCAACTTCCCCACCATCCGCAAGGCTGTGAAGAAGATGGCTAATATCGACAAACTGATGAGCGACGGCACCTTCGGCAACCTGTCGAAGCGTGAGTTGCTGCAGGTGACTCGCCAGCGCGCTAAGCTGGAGAAGAACCTCGGCTCAATCGTCGACCTCACCCGTCTGCCCAGCGCTCTCTTCGTCGTCGACGTGATGAAGGAGAACAACGCTGTGCGCGAGGCCAACCGTTTGGGCATCCCCGTATTCGGCATCGTCGACACCAATAGCGATCCTTCAAATGTTGATTTCGTAATCCCAGCCAACGACGACGCCAAGGACAGCGTGGAGGTTATCCTCAACGCTTGCTGCGCTGCTATTGCCGAGGGTATTGAGGAGCGAAAGGCTGAGAAGGCTGACGAGAAAGCTGCTGAGGCTCAGGCCGATGCTGAGGCTGAGGAAATGAAACCCCGCCGCGCTGCTGGTGCACGCCGCGCCCGTAAGGACGAGCAGGCTGCTCCCGCCGCTGAGGAGGCTCCCGTAGCCGAAGCTCCCGCTGCCGAGGAAGAAGCTCCCGCCGCTGAGTAATCCAGCCCCCTAAGTTAGGGGGTTGGGGGACTGAACAAGCGCAGTTCCCAATCCCTTAACTCAAATAAAAAACAAACAACAATTTAACAGGTCTGATTTTCGCTTGTTCAGACCCCCAACCCCCTAACTTTGGGGGCTATTAAAAATGGCAATTTCAATTGACGATATCAAAAAGCTTCGCGCTATGACCGGTGCCGGTCTGGCCGATGTGAAGAAGGCACTCACCGAGGCCGAGGGCGACTTCGACCGTGCTAAGGAGCTGCTCCGCGAGCGCGGACTGGCCATCGCTGCCAAGCGCTCTGACCGTGAGACCAGTAATGGTTGCGTGCTCGTGAAGAAAGTGGGTGGCTTTGCTGCCATGATTGCCCTGAAGTGTGAGACCGACTTCGTGGCCAATGGTGCTGACTTCATTGCCCTTACCCAGAGCATCCTCGACGCCGCTGTGGCTGCCAAGTGCAAGACCCTCGACGAGGTGAAGGAACTGGACATCAACGGACAGAAGGCTCAGGAGGCTGTCACACAGCGTTCGGGTATTACCGGTGAGAAGATGGAGCTCGACGGCTACCTCACTCTTGAGGGCGACAACGTGGAGGTCTATGACCACATGGGCAAGCACATGCTCTGCACAATGGTGCAGCTGAACAAAGAGAACGCCGAGGTGGGCCACAAACTGGCCATGCAGGTGGCTGCTATGAAGCCCATCGCACTCGACGCCGACAGCATTGATCCGAAGATTCTTGACGAGGAATACAAGACCGCCGTTGAGAAGTCAAAGCTCGAGCAGGTGCAGAAGTTCGTCGACATGAAGCTGAACAAGGCTGGCATCAACCCTGCTCACGTCGACAGCGAGGATCACATTGAGAGCAACACCGCAAAGGGCTGGATTACGAAGGAGCAGGCCGACGAGGCTCGCAAGATCATTGCCGAGGCTAAGGTTGAGGGCGAGGCCCAGCTGAAGATGCCTATGATTGAGGGCATTGCCAAGGGTCGCGTGCAGAAGTTCAAGAAGGAGAGCTGCTTGGTGGACCAGGAGTTCCAGTTCGGCGACGGTGACAAGGCCAATGTGGCTGAGTGGCTGAAGAAGCAGGACAAGGAGCTGAAGATTGTTGCTTTCCGTCGCTTCACCCTCGTGGCTGAGTAATCATATTACGAGACATCATCAAAGAGAGGCGCCTGACCCCAGCGGGACAGGCGCCTCTCATACTTTTGTGCCTACGTTAATTGGCGACGTACTGACTGGCAATCTTGCCCATGAGTGACTGCCCGTCAGTGATGCGCTCCAGTATCTGCCAGTCAATTCGGTAGTCGATGCGCACTTCCAAGGCAATTACATCCTTTGTCAACCATTTGATAATGCGAATATTGTTACCTTGTTTGAGTGCGTTCTTGCTATTACATTCGCAAGGCTAGAATAATAGTCTTTCTCATTATCATTTATTATAAGATTATCTTTGAAACCATTCAGCCACGGCGCGCCTTCTCCCAGGCACCGCTGCTCATATGTGTCATCAGGTAGCGCACGCCAAGAAATACGTTGAGATTCATGAAGAGGAAATAGTAGGGCACGTAGAGCAACTTGCTCTTCCTGCCACGCATGGCCAGTAGATAACCGGCAAAGGCTGCAGCGTAGAAGAGCATTTGAAGAATCCAGATAACGGTGTAGATGGTGCCGCCCTTCATCATTACCAACGTAACATTCAATGGGATGAGTGCGATGAGTGCAATTGGTGTGATGCTCCACCGCAATACACGGTGAGAGATGAATTGGAAGAAGACCTTGGAATGTGTGATGGGATTCATCAGCGAGCGCAACCACCAGATGCTCTGCAGTCCTCCGGCGGCAATGCGGCGCTTGCGCTTCGACTCTTCTTGCATGTCAGCCGAACCGTATTCGCTGGCGTAGGCATCACTGGTGTAGGCAATGCGGTGACCGTCTTTCAGGATGAGCATCGACATCATAAAGTCATCGAGCAGGGCATTGGATGGCGCCTCTCGGTAATGCTCCATGCGTACTGCAAAGAGCTCGCCGGCAGCTCCCATAGCAGAGTAGAGCTCGCTATCCCAGCGCTTCAGTGTGCTTTCGTATTTCCAGTAGAGTCCCTCTCCCTCTGCTGCCGTTTGACCGTCCTGACGTGCAGCCACACGTTTCTCACCAGATACGCAGCTGACATTGGGACGCATCATCTGGCGCACAATCTCACGGATGGCATCTGCGTTGAGCATGGTATTGGCATCTGTGAAGACAACAATCTCGCTTTCGTTTTCTCGGAGGCCGTGCTGCATGGCAGCTGCCTTGCCGCGGCGCTCAGGACTGTAGACGAGCGTCACTTCAGGATAAGCTTTGAGCAGCTCGTTGCTGTCGTCACTGCTACCGTCGGTGACCCACATGATGCAGAAACGCTCACGTGGATATGCCAGCTGACGAATGTTTTCCATTTTCTCCTCGATGATGTCGCGCTCGTTATAGGCGCATATCATCAGCGTCACTGTTGGCAGCTCATCGTCAACAGGCAACTCGGGCAATTGTTCTTTTTTCAGGAATAGACGTTTTAGCCTGACCAGCAGCCACAGCACAACGCCATAACCCACATAAGTGTAGATGACCAGTGCGAGGCAAGCCCAGAACAATATCTTTAATGCAACCATGCGCTTGCTTTATTTTATCAGCACCTTCTTGCCATCGATGATATAAAGACCTTTTGTAGGTTGCATAACGCGGCGTCCCTGCAAGTCAAAGATGTTTCTGTTGGTAGTTCCGTCTCTGCTGGCATCTTTAATCGTTGTGAGAATCTGCTCCTCTGTGAGGCTGCCGAAGTAATGCAGGCGGAAATTATCGAAGATGCACCAATAGGACGTAGGCATTGATGTGGATCGCAGGCCTACAGACAGCGATGCAGAAGTGGTGGTTACAAAGACGCTATTCTCGTAGAGTTCCTTGGCGAAATACTTGCTGGCGCCCTGCATGGTGTTGGGTACATATTTATCGCCTACCTTTTTGTCGTTGGAATCCAGTTTGTTGGGTTGTGCAAAGTCAGCGATATGGGCAATCTTGACGTTTTTGCTTCCCGCGAAGAGTTGGGCATTTACCTTGTTGGTGCCGGCAGCCCAATCAGTATAGGAATCCGCTGTCGTACCAGGCCGCTGGAAGCCTTGCATCATCAGACGATAGGTGCCTATAGGCATTTTTGTGAAGCTCTGGCGCATGTTGAATGTTTTCTCATAGAACTCGCCGCATGAGTAGTTGATGGTGGGAGCTACCGACCACCCATCGGTGGCGTTCATGCCGGCGTTCTTAATCAAGAATGTTAGGTCGAAAGGCTTCTCTGTGTTTGTGGGAGTAGCGGCATTGAGGAAAGTCTGTGCAGCCTGCCATACCTCATTTGTCAGCGGCGTCAACTCTAAAGAAGAGGTGGCCGTTGATAAAGACTGCTGAATGCTACTGATAGCATCGGTGAAATCCTGGTCGGCATTTGCTGGTGTACAGGTGTGCGGAACATTGTAAAGCGCAATGACTGGCTCCAGCAGATTGGTAATATCAGCCTTCAGCTGGGCGATAATACCATTCTCAAACGATAATATCTCATCGGCAGTGAGAATAAGCCAGCGCTGTTTCGTTGCTGTGTTTTTCAAATCGAATGTTTGCGACGTTGTTGAGCCGTTGGCATTGGCAGTCAGACTGTTTGGAGACCAGTCGCCCGTAGGATGGATGATCCAGTATCCACGCTGAACATTCTCGCCACTTCCCACATCGATGCGGCCTCTCATCAGGTGGAAGTCATTATCAGCCGTCATGGTTGTGCGGGTCATGGTCTTGAAACCATTTTGGTAGGTCAAAAACTGCCCTGTAGCTGCATTGCGAAGCTGGTAATACTGGTTGTTGGGCGTGAAAGTGATGTACCAGGCGGCACTGTCATTCTGTAGAGCCTGTTCCTTCTCCATCGTACGCCATCTCAAAGCCCCTGTGGAAGTCGGAATGAGGAAAGCGGAGTAGAGTCCGCAGTTGACATCCTCGTTCTTCAGATAATATTTGATAGTGTCTTCTTGGTTGAAGGCATAGTAAGGGTCGGCAAAAGTGCTATAGCGGTGCTGCAAGCCGTCTTCTCCCAATGCTTGTCCAATCATCGCGTTAGCGTAATATGTCTTCAGTGAATTGTCATCCTCATTAGCACCGTTGATGCCATAGGGCCACATGTGTTGTGTGTCGCCATGCAGGCGTGAGCCTGTGGTGTTATCCCAGAAGTCGAGGAAGTCCGACACGCGGTCACCCAGCCAGTCGCCTGTACCGTTGCCGGAGCGCATGATGTCACCGTTCCACTGAGTGCTATAGGGGATAACCCCCAAGCCGTGCTGCATCTCGTGCATAATAGTGCCCGTGCGCTGGTAGCTGCTGTTGGCGCCCATGTTAATCCAAGGGTCGTCTTTATAGGCACAGTCGGCAGTAGGAGTTCCTGCGCTGTAGCCTATGCCGAAGTGCTTCTTGATGCAGGTCAGGTCAGAGAAAATCTGGCAGGCTTGTTTTGCTGCATTGTTGATGCGCGTGTTGGCATTAGCATCGCCGCCGTTGTTGTATGTGTAGGTTATTGCTCCTTTGGGCAAGGTGTAGAACTTGATGACCTCGCCATAGCCTACGCTGCCGTTACTGGCTTTCGCATACGCGCGCATATAATATAATGTGGCTGGCTGTAGGTCTTTCAGACAGTATATGACACCATTGTTGCTGATGGTGGAAGTGCTGCGTATATCGTCGTAGGTAGGATTAGGATTGGTGGCGCAGCAGAATCCTTTGGTGGAAATTGTCGAACCATTGGCATTGGCACTCTGAATACGCCCGAATGCCATCGTAGCACCACGTGCATAACGGGTATCAGTAACAACGGTAGGCTCATTCTGCGCGAAAATGCTACCACAGAACAAAGCGCTGAAAACAAACAATGATAGTATACGCATATCTTTAGATTTTTATTATTCTACAATTTTGGGATACTTTCGCCACCAGCCGTCCCAGCGGAGTCGCATTACACCGAAGAATGCCTCGGAGAAGATGCCGCCCGACATTTTGCTTGTTCCTTCACGCCGGTTGACGAAGATGACGGGTACCTCATTCACTTTGAATCCGATTTTGTAGGCAGTGTACTTCATCTCTATCTGGAAGGCATAGCCCTTGAAGCGAATCTTGTCAAGCTCTATTGTCTTTAGAACACGGCGTTTGTAGCAGACGAAGCCAGCAGTGGTGTCATGCACTTTGATTCCAGTAATCATCCTGACGTACTTTGAGGCAAAGTAGCTCATCAAAACGCGCCCCATCGGCCAGTTCACAACGTTGACGCCGCTGACATAGCGCGATCCCACGGCCACGTCATTGCCCTCGTCATGACAAGCGGCGTAGAGGCGCGGCAGGTCATTGGGATCGTGGCTGAAGTCGGCATCCATCTCGAAGATGTATTCGTAATCATGTTCCAGCGACCATTTGAAGCCTGCTATATAAGCCGTTCCCAAACCCAGCTTGCCGCTGCGTTCCACTAAGAAGAGACGGTCGGCAAACTCCTCGGCCATCAGTCCCTTTACTATCTGGGCTGTACCATCGGGCGAACCGTCGTCGATAATCAGTATGTGAAAGTATTTCTCCAGCCCGAAGACGGCACGGATGATTTTCTCAATGTTCTCCTTTTCGTTGTAGGTGGGAATAATTACGATGCAATCGCTTTTGTTCATTGTTTCAGGTGTGTTTAACGATGCAAAGATACAAAAGAGTTAGGAGTTAAGAGTTAGGAGTTAAGAGTTTTTGTTTGTTGAAATGGTTAAAAATATTTAAAGACCATTTGATAACTCCAAACTCCTAACTCTTAACTCCTAACTTTTGACTACCTTTGCAGCCAACAATAATCACTAATACTCAACAATGAAACAGAAAACGCTGAAAGGCAGCTTTTCTCTTTGTGGAAAAGGCCTTCATACCGGATTGAGTCTTACTGTTACTTTTAATCCTGCTCCTGAGAATCATGGTTATAAAATACAACGCATCGACCTTGACGGAATGCCCATCATTGATGCTGTAGCTGAAAATGTCGTTGATACGCAGCGTGGCACTGTCATAGGCAAGGGCGATACGCGCATCAGCACCGTGGAGCACGGCCTGAGTGCCCTCTACGCCCTGGGCATCGACAACTGTCTCATTCAGGTGAGCGGTCCCGAGTTCCCCATTCTCGACGGCTCGGCCATCCAGTATGTGCAGAAGATTCAGGAAGTGGGCATCGAGGAGCAGAACGCCCCCAAGGACTACTACGTCATCCGCAAGAAGATTGAGGTGAAGGACGAGGAGAACGGCTCATGCATCACCATCCTGCCCGACGACGAATTCTCGCTGACGACCATGTGCAGCTTCGAGTCAAAGTTCATCAACAGCCAATTTGCTACTCTTGACGACATCCATAAATATGCTGACGAGATAGCTCCTGCCCGCACCTTTGTCTTCGTGCGTGATCTGGAGCCGCTGTTGCAGGCCAACCTCATCAAGGGCGGTGACCTCGACAATGCCATCGTTATCTACGAGCGGCAGACCACGCAGGAGCGTCTTGACATGCTGGCTGACATGCTGCATGTGGAGCACCGCAACGCCACCGACTTGGGCTATGTCCAGCACAAACCATTGGTATGGGAGAATGAGTGCACACGCCACAAACTGCTCGACGTTATCGGCGACATGGCCCTCATCGGCCGTCCCATCAAGGGACGCATCGTCGCCACACGTCCCGGCCACACCATCAATAACAAGTTCGCACGTGAATTGCGCAAAGAGATTCGCAAGCACGAGATTCAGGCACCTTTCTACGACCCTAACGAGACACCTGTGATGGATGTCAACCGCATTCGTGAATTGCTGCCTCATCGTTATCCTATGCAGTTGGTGGACAAAGTCATTGAGACAGGACCGACGGTCATCGTCGGCGTGAAGAACGTTACTGCCAACGAGCCTTTCTTCCAAGGCCACTTTCCTCAGGAGCCTGTCATGCCTGGTGTCCTTCAGGTAGAGGCAATGGCACAAGTGGGAGGCCTCTTGGTGCTGAACAGTGTGGAGGAACCCGAGCGCTGGAGCACCTATTTCCTGAAGATTGACGGCGTGAAGTTCCGCCAGAAGGTGGTGCCCGGCGATACGCTTATTTTCAAGGTTGAGCTGATGGGGCCTTTGCGTCATGGCATCGCCACTATGCACGGTTACGTCTTCGTAGGCGACCATGTCGTCAGCGAGGCAACGTTCACTGCACAAATAGTGAAGAACAAATAACAGGCAATGGGCATCGTCATTGGAATTGATGTGGGCATTTCGACCACAAAGATTGTGGGCTTGCGCGACGGCAAACCCCAGGGACCAATCCGCATCACTGCTGCAGATCCCATCACTTCACTCTATGGGGCTTTCGGCAAGTATTTGCATGACAACAACATCGAGTTGAGCGATGTGGAGCATGTCATGCTGACAGGTGTTGGTGCAGCCTACGTGAAGAACGATGTCTATGCCGTGGCTACAAGCCGTTGCGATGAATTCATTGCCGATGCCCTTGGTGCCCGTTACGAAAGCCATCTGGACCACGCCATTGTCGTATCGATGGGAACGGGGACCTCTTTCGTTATGTGCAATGGCGACAGCATCCAGCATATCGGCGGCATCGGCATCGGTGGAGGAACACTGCAGGGATTGTCGCGTATCATGCTGAACACCAGCGACATTAAGCAGGTGTCTGCGCTGGCTATGCAAGGTGACATCAGCCACATCAACCTGCTCATTGGCGACATCTCGGCACAGCCCCTGCCTGGCTTGCCTATGGAGGCTACGGCCAGCATCTTTGCCCGTGCAAAAAATGATGCAGCGAAGGAAGACATTGCCTGTGGTATCATCTCCATGGTTTTACAGTCCATTGGCTCTGCTGCAGTTCTGGCCGCACAGGGAACAGGTTGTCGCGACATGGTGCTCATCGGCAATCTGTCGCTTTTGCCGCAGTGCAAGGATATTTTCCCTCAGTTGGAAAAGCTCTATAAGGTACGTTTCCACATACCTAAATATTCAGAATACTGCACAGCCATTGGCGCTGCGCTGGCTTATATATGATACATTTGGAAGAGGCCGGCAGATACGCATCGACGCCCGTCAGTGGACCCTACTACATGATTGAGGAACAGAAGCTGCGTCGCAATCTGAATCTGATTGCCGATGTGGCTCAGCGTGCCGATGTGGACATCATTCTGGCCTTCAAAGCTTTTGCTTTATGGAAGACCTTTCCTGTTTTCAGGGAGTATATCCATAGCACGACGGCCAGCTCGTTGAGCGAGGCCCGGCTGGCACATGAGGAGTTTGGCGCTCCTGCACATACCTATTCACCTGCCTACACTGACGATGAGATAGATACGATAGCCCGTTGCAGCAGTCACCTGACGTTCAACTCTCTGTCGCAATACGAGCGCTATCACCAGCGCGTCCTTGCCGTCAATCCTAATCTGAGCCTCGGCCTGCGCGTCAATCCTGAATACAGCGAGGTGGAGACGCTGCTCTATAATCCTTGTGCGCCAGGCACGCGTTTCGGCGTTTCTGCTGCAAAACTGCCGACCACGCTACCTGCGGGCATTGAAGGCTTTCATTGCCACTGCCACTGCGAGAGCGGGGCAGACGTATTGCAGCGCACGCTGGTACATATCGAGGAGAAATTTGCGAAATGGTTTCCGCAGCTGAAATGGCTGAATCTGGGTGGCGGACACCTGATGACGCGTAAAGACTACGATGTAGAACTGCTTGTTGCCCTGATGAAAGGGCTGCATGAACGCTATCCGTGGCTACGTATCATCCTCGAGCCAGGCAGCGCCTTTGCCTGGCAGACGGGACCGTTGGTGAGCCACGTGGTAGACATCGTGGAGGACAAAGGCATCCGCACCGCCATCCTCGATGTTAGCTTCACCTGTCACATGCCCGACTGTCTGGAGATGCCTTATTTCCCCGAGGTCCGTAACGCTGAGCACATCTCTTACCCCACACCCCACACCCCACACCTCTACCGCTTAGGCGGTAATAGCTGTCTCAGCGGCGATTTCATGTCTTCCTGGTGTTTTGACCATGAGCTGAAGGTGGGTGAGGAGGTTATCTTCGAGGACATGATACACTACACCACCGTGAAGACGAATATGTTCAACGGCATCACCCATCCTGCCATCGTCATGCTGCACGCCGACGGCACCCGCGAGGTATTGCGCCAGTATGGCTATGAGGATTATCGTAGCCGCATGGACTAAAATGATTGGTTGAAGGTTGATGGTCACTCAACAATAAACACTCAACACTAAACAATATCCGGAGATGTCGCGCGTTTATATATTGTGATGACAAAACGTTTTTTGTTGATACTGATGGCGGTGGCAGCTTTCTTTGCTTGCTCCGACGACGACAAGTTTACCGCCTCGCCAACGGCGATGCTGACATTCTCTGCCGACTCGGTGAAAATGGACACTGTGTTCAGCACTGTGGGCTCGCGTACCTATGACTTTTGGGTATACAACCGATGCAGCCGTGGTCTGCGTCTTCAGAGCGTCAGGCTGCGACAGGGCAACCAAACAGGCTTCAGAGTCAACGTTGACGGCTCCTATCTTGACAACGATCTGGGCTCCATCGTAACCGGATTAGAGGTGCGCAGCGGCGACAGCCTACGTATCTTCGTTGAGTTTACGGCCGCAAAGAATCAGCAACTCACGCCGCAGATGGTACAGGATGACTTGCTTTTCCTCTTGGAAAGCGGTGTTGAACAGCGTGTTGTGCTCAGAGCCTATGCCTGGGATGCGCAGCTCTATGACAGTCTTGTCGTTAGCAGTGATAGCGTGATAGAGACCCGCCAGCCCATCGTCATACGTCAGGGCCTGCGTGTTGACAGTGCTGCTACCCTGACCGTACGCAATACTTCACTTTTCTTTCACAACAAGGCAGGAGCCGATATCTACGGTACGCTCATAACGGATAGCGTGGTGATGCGTGGCGATAGGCTCGACCACATGTTCGACTACCTTCCCTACGACCGTGTCAGTGGTCAGTGGCGAGGTTTGCGCTTCTTTTCAACATCATTCCATAACGAGTTGATTGCAACTGAGATACGTAATGCGGAAAGCGGCATCGTCTGTGACTCGGCAAGCTTCAGCAACGACCAACAGCGCCTCTACATGGAGCGCTCGGTGGTGCACAACTGCGCAGGCGATGGACTTCTGGCCTTCAACTCGTGGGTGGGGCTGCTGCGCTGCCAGTTCAGCAATACTCAGGGCGACTGCCTGGCGTTCTACGGTGGTGCCGCCGTGATGGATCATTGCACCGTGGCTCAGTTCTATCCTTTTGTCGGAGGACGCGGCGCAGCCTTGCGCTTTGCCAATTTCTACGGCGAAAACGCCTATCCGCTGCACACCATGACGATGACCAACAGCATCGTGACCGGCTATGACGATGACGTGGTGATGGGGCAGACGCTTGAGGGCGACACTATCACGCCCTTTTCCTACAGCTTCGACAACACCCTGTTGCGTACGCCTGCTTTAGAGGATACCATCAACTGCAAGAACATGATGTGGGAAACATCCAAGGACAGTATACAAGGTAAGCAGCATTTCCGCCTTGTCGACGAGAAGAACCTGATATACGATTTCCATCTCGATTCGCTATCAACGGCCCAGGGCAAAGGGTGCTATGAATAATGGTCAATGGTTAATGGTTAATGGTCAATGGTTAAATGAAAATAGGAGATAAAGTAAGATTTCTGAGTGAAAAGGGTGGGGGCCGCGTGGCTGGCTTCCAGGGAAAGAATATTGTGCTGGTGGAGGACGAGGACGGTTTCCAAGTGCCTATGATGACGCACGAGGTAGTGGTGGTAGGCGAAGAAAATTACGACACCAGCCGCATCGTTGAGGTGAAGCAACAGCAGAAGGCCCAGCAGAAAGCACAAGAGCGTGAGACGGAGCCCGCTGACCGTCCCGTCACTTTCAAGCCACAGCCCGAGGAACGCAAGGGCGGCGAGCAGCTGTCGGCCTATCTCGCTTTTGTTCCCATCGATGTCAAGGAGCTGTCGCGTACCCGTTTTGAGGCCTTCTTTGTCAATGACTCCAACTACTATATGCGTTTCACCTACCTCAAGGCTGAGGGAACGGCGTGGACGCTATGCTATACAGATGAGGTAGAGCCTAACACCAAGCTCTTCATCGAGGAGTTCGGACGCGAAGACCTCGGCACTATGGAGCGTGTTGCTGTTCAGCTCGTGGCCTATAAGCGCGAAAAGCCCTTCCTGCTGAAGCCTGCCATCGACGTGCAGCTGCGCATCGACGGCGTGAAGTTCTTCAAACTGCACACCTTCCAGGAAAGCGACTTCTTCGAGCAGCCCGCCCTCATCTACACCATTGTAGAGCACGACAGGGAGGTGCACCCCTTCCCCCTCCCTTTGAGGGAAGGGAAAACAATCCTTGCCAGTGGTAATACTATGAAGAGTGAATCTTCTCCCCTCCCTCGTAGGGAGGGGCAGGGGGGAGACTCTTCTTTGGTTGTCGATCTCCACGCCGATGCCCTGCTCGACAATACAACAGGCATGAGCCCCAGCGACATCCTCAACCATCAGCTCGACGTATTTCGCCGCACCCTGAAGAATTATGAGAAGAAGCGCGGTACCCGCATTATCTTCATCCATGGCAAGGGCGAGGGCGTGCTGCACAAGGCACTCCTCAATGAGTTGCAGTATCGCTATAAGGGCTACACCTGGCAGGATGCCTCTTTTCAGGAGTATGGCTACGGCGCCACGCAGGTTACCATCAAATAATAGAAATGGAGTGCGGAGGGAAACGTGCAAAAAAATTTACAAAACTCTCGATTAACTACCCTCATATTTTAAAAATTCTGAGCTAAGAAATCTTTTGCGCGAAAAATCGCCGTATTTCAGTCGTTTGATTATCTTGCTGATAATCTGTACAGTAACGTAAAAAGTGGTTTCTGTGTTCATCTGTGAAAATTCCGCGTAAAAAAATCTAAGTCAGATTTTTTTACGCGGAGCCCACTTTTGAAAATATTTGGCCTGTTGATGAATATGTAGAAGCCGCAAAATAGTAAAGAAAAACCTCTTTTATGCCGAAAAAATGCACGTTTCTAGCGAAGTGTGCAGAATTTTGATACCCGAAAACTGCTTCAAAAAATAGGAAAAAGGCGTTTTTTTACTTCTTCCTGTTCTATTTTGATGTTTTTCTCAGACTTGTTTTTGTGATAATTTATCTTTACAAATGTTATGGCTGCTCCTTTCACGTTTTTGTCGTATGTTATTATTTCGCAAAAAAGCATCGTTTTATTTGCCAGAATGGATGAAAAAAGCTAATTTTGCAGAGAATTGAAGAATTGAAAAATAATGAAATACGGACTTATCAAGGTGGCCGCCGCGATACCTGGTGTGCGCGTGGCAGATGTAGAATACAACGTGCAGCAGATGGAGAGCCTTATCGCCCAAGCCGAGGGCAAGGGCGCTGAGATTATTGTCTTTCCTGAGCTCTCACTGACCGGTTATAGCTGTCAGGATCTTTTCCGACAGCAGCTCCTTTTGGACAAGGCTGAGGAGGGCCTGCTTGTATTGCTTGACTTTACCCGCAAACTCGACATCATTGCTATCGTGGGCATGCCCGTGCGCATCGGCTTCAAGCTTTACAACTGTGCTGTCGTAGTGCAGCATGGCGCTATTCTCGGACTGGTGGCCAAGACCTTCTTGCCCAACTATAACGAGTTTTATGAGAAGCGCTGGTTTGCCAGCAGCAACGACTTGCAAAAGCAGGAGATATACTTGGCTGGCAGTCCTGTCACTGTGACGAATGAGCCAGTGCTCTTCCGCACCTGCGACGGTGTATGCTTCGGCATTGAGATATGCGAGGATGTGTGGGCTCCGCTGCCGCCCAGTAATCAGCTAGCCTTGTCCGGAGCCGACATTATTTTCAACCTGTCGGCCTCCAACGAGCTTATCGGTAAGCACGACTACCTGATGTCGCTTCTCAGACAACAGAGTGCCCGTATGATTTGCGGCTATGTCTATGCCAGCTGTGGCTATGGTGAGTCGACACAAGACGTGGTTTACGGTGGCAATGCTCTTATCTATGAAAATGGACGCCTTTTGGCACAGGCTGCGCGCTTTGCCCTGGAGCCACAGATGCGCATCCAGCAAATTGACGTCGACCGTCTGCGCTCAGAAAGGCAGAATAACACCACCTTCAGACACTCTCTCACCTCTCACCTCACACCTCTCACCTCTATTGATGCCAAGCCTACAACGCCTCGTGACTTCGAGCTTTTGCGTGATATCAATCCGCATCCCTTTATTCCTTCAGACGAGAATATGACGCGGACCTGCGAGGAGATTCTCAACATTCAGACCCTTGCTTTGTGCAAGCGCATGCAACATACCCACTGCGACAAGGCTGTCATCGGCATCAGTGGAGGACTGGACTCTACGCTGGCACTGCTTGTCACTGTGCGCGCCTTCGACCGTCTCGGCCTCTCGCGGTTGGGCATCATTGGCATCACTATGCCTGGCTTCGGCACTACTGACCGCACCCATCAGAATGCTGTCAGCTTGATGGAGTCGCTGGGCATTACGCAGCGCGAAATCAGCATTGCCAAGGCAGTGAAGCAGCATTTCGAGGACATTGGCCATAATATGCAGCAGCACGACGTAACCTACGAGAATGCCCAGGCCCGCGAGCGCACGCAGATACTGATGGACGTGGCCAATCAGGTGGGCGCAATGGTTATTGGTACGGGCGACTTGTCGGAGCTGGCCCTTGGTTGGTGCACCTATAACGGTGACCACATGTCGATGTATGGCGTCAACGGTGGCGTGCCTAAGACGCTTGTGCAGTACCTCATCCGCTACGTGGCGCAGCTGCCGTCGTTCATGGTGCAGCACGACACGTTGCTCGACGTCGTTGACACGCCCATCTCGCCTGAATTGACGCCTGCCGATTCCGACGGCAACATTCAGCAGAAGACGGAGGACTTGGTTGGCCCTTACGAGCTACACGACTTTTTCCTCTATTATATGGTACGTCTCGGTTTCCGTCCCGCCAAGATTTTTATGCTGGCACAGCACGCTTTCAAGGGGAAATATGACGATGCTGTCATCAAACGCTGGCTTCAGACTTTCTGCCGCCGCTTCTTTAATCAGCAGTTCAAGCGCTCCTGTCTGCCCGACGGGCCTAAGGTGGGTAGCGTCAGCCTCTCGCCGCGCGGCGACTGGCGTATGCCCAGCGATGCCGTCTGCGCTCTTTGGCTGAAAGAATGTGAGGGGCTTTGAGAAATTGAGAGAATGAGAAATTGAGAAAATGAGAAGAGACGGGTTTTTATTTAAGAATTGTTGTCGACGCATAGCGCTGACGATGCTCTTCTTTTCTCATTTTCTTCTTTTCTCATTTTCCCAATCTCAGAATGCCTACAACCGCTATATAGAACAATACAAGGACATCGCCATCGAACAGATGCTGCGGTGGAAGGTGCCCGCCTCCATCACATTGGCTCAGGGGCTGCTGGAGTCGGCGGCAGGGCAGAGTACACTGGCTACGCAGGGCAACAATCATTTCGGCATTAAGTGCCACGGATGGAGCGGCGCATCCATCTATCGTGATGACGACAGGGCTAACGAGTGCTTCCGTGCATATCCTTCTGCCTACGATTCCTTCGAGGATCACTCACGTTTCCTTGCTAAGGGGCAGCGCTACAGGAGCCTTTTCTCTCTCCGCATGACTGACTATAAGGGATGGGCCAAAGGACTGAAGGCTGCAGGCTATGCCACCAATCCGCGCTATGCGCAGAGCCTTATCGACATCATTGAGCGCTATAACCTTGACAAATACGACAAGGCTCGTTCCTACGATAGGTTCATGGTAGATCATGCCCGTGATGCTTCCGTCAGTGGGCAACCTTTGCATCCTATTTACATCTACAACAAAAACTATTATCTTTATGCCCGTCGCGGCGACACTTTCCGTTCTATTGCCGATGAGATAGGCATCTCTTATCGCAAGTTGGCACGCTACAATGAGCGTGATAAGAAAGATGTTTTGGCTGAGGGCGAGATAGTGTGGCTGAAGAAGAAACAGCGCCACGGGCCTAAGGATTTAAAAGGAAAGGTTCATGTTGTGGCTGTGGGAGAATCAATGTACACCATCTCACAGCGATATGGTATCCGCCTGAAGTCGCTCTATAAACTCAACGACCTTACTCCTGATTACACCATCCAAGTAGGTCATCAGTTGCGTTTGCGCTAATCGTTTTATAACAACAAAAAAATACTGCTGAACATTTGTCCAGCAGTATTTGTTAACAATTCTGTTCGCAGGATTTACTTCTGCTCACCCTCAGCGGCGGGCTGCTCACCCTCTGCCTTAGGAGCCTTCTTAGCCTCGAGGATCTTAGCCAGCTCAGCCTTGTAGAAGTCGTTGAACTCAGTGCTCAGAGCGGTGTCAGCAACGGCCAGGATCAGGTCAGCTGCGTTCTTCTTAGCGAACTCACGGACGGCGTTAGAGTCATAATCCTCAGTCACCACGCTGAAGTCAATCTGATCATCGGTCACAGCGTCAGCTGCAGCCTGAGCGCGTGCCTGGAACTCAGCAACAGTAGCCTCCATTGCCTTAGCGGAGTCAGCTGCGTCCAAAACAATCTCGTTAGCCTTGTTACCGCAAGCTACAAACATTGCAGCAGCTGCGAACATAAATGCAATCTTTTTCATTTCTTTGCTTTTTAAATCTGTAAAACAATCATTAGTTTATTAAAACGCTGCAAAGGTAAGACTTTTTTTCATACGATGTATCTTTTTTTTTGTTTTTTTTTGCCATCTTTTTGTAACCTTTTTGCAAGTCACTGTGAATCAGCCACTTTTAAAATGTTAAATATTGCAATTTTCAAGGATAATTGATATTTGTTCAGAAAAATGAATCTGATTAACAAAAAAATATATACCTTTGTAAGCGCAAACGCACGTGTACTTTATTATATTGTATAGAGTGTTATGATAGACACATCTGCCCTTCAGGGCAAGACGGCGGCCTACTATACGTTGGGCTGCAAGTTGAATTTCTCGGAGACGTCTACTTTCGGGCGCCTGTTGCATCAGCAGGGCGTCAGGACCGTGTCGCGTGGCGAGCAGGCTGATATCTGCCTTATCAATACTTGTACGGTAACTGAGGTGGCTACACGCAAATGCCGGCAGGCCATTCACCGGTTAGTACGCCAGCATCCCGGGGCCTTTGTGGTTGTTACGGGCTGCTATGCGCAGATGGAGGCGCCTGCCGTGTGTCAGATTCCCGGCGTAGACCTCGTTTTGGGCTCTAATGAGAAAGACCGTCTGGTACAGTTTCTCATCGATGGTTTTATGCAACGCGGTAGCACCGCTTCGTACCGAGTGGAGAAGACGAAGGATATCAAGTCGTTTGCTCCCAGTTGCTCACGCGGCAACCGTACCCGTTTCTTTCTCAAGGTGCAGGACGGCTGTGACTATTTCTGCACCTATTGCACGATCCCCTTTGCTCGAGGTTTCAGCCGTAATCCCTCCATTGCCTCGTTGGTGGAGCAGGTAAAGGAGGCTGTGGCCGAGGGTGGAAAGGAGATTGTCCTGACAGGTGTGAACATCGGTGACTTTGGGAAGACTACCGGTGAACGCTTCATCGACCTGGTTAAAGCTCTTGATGCAGTTGAGGGTGTGCAGCGTTACAGAATCAGCAGTTTGGAGCCTGATTTGCTGAGCGACGAACTGATCACTTGGTGTGCCATGGAGAGCCGTGCTTTTGTGCCTCATTTTCACATACCGCTGCAGAGTGGCAGCGATGAAGTGTTGCGTCTGATGCACCGACATTACGACAGCCAGCTGTTTGCTGACAAAATCATGCATATCAAGGAGCTTATGCCTGAGGCGTTTATTGGCGTAGACGTAATGGTTGGCTGTCGCGGCGAGACACCCGAATTTTTTGAGCAGACCTATGAATTGCTCGCCAGCTTACCCGTCACGCAATTGCATGTCTTTCCTTATAGTGAGCGTCCAGGCACGGCAGCGCTGAAGATTCCCTATGTGGTGAGTGAGGCAGACAAGAAACTTCGCAGTAAGCGTTTGCTCGAACTCTCTGACCGTAAGACCGAAGCCTTCTACGCCTTCTATATCGGCTCGAAAGCCGAAGTTCTCATGGAGAAGGCTACGCGTGGCCGCGCCATGCACGGCTTTACGCGCAACTATATCCGTGTGGAACTCAACCCGCAGGATGCTACGCCCGAGTTGGACAATCAAATCGTAGCTGTGCGCTTGGGTGACTTCAATCATGACAGGACAGCCCTGTGTGCCTCCCTCATCTAACAATGCCTTCATCAAAAATATGGATCATACAGATAATCCAGCTGCCTCAATGAAGCTCGCCATCGTCATCCTGAACTGGAATGGCGCGAATATGTTGCGCCAGTATCTGCCCAGTGTTTTGAAATTCTCACATGAAGAGGCCACTGTATTTGTTGCCGACAACGCCTCTACCGACGACTCCTTGGATATGTTGCGTGAGCTTTTTCCTGAGGTGCAGCTCATTCTCTTCGATAGAAACTGGGGATTTGCTGACGGCTATAACAAAGCGCTGGCGCAGATAGATGCCGAATATTTCCTACTGTTGAACAGCGACATTGAGGTGACGCCCGGCTGGCTGACACCGTTACTTGCGTTTATGGACGCTCATCCTGGTGTAGCGGCTTGTCAGCCGAAACTGCTCAGCATCTTTGAGCGCGACAAGTTTGAGTATGCTGGAGCCAGTGGCGGTTTCCTCGATCGTTACGGCTATCCATTTTGCCGTGGTCGCATCTTTGAAACGGTAGAGACCGACACTGGGCAGTATGATTCCCCGTCGCAGGTTCTCTGGGCTACAGGGGCCGCTCTCCTCGTGCGCGCGCGTATATATAATAATGTAGGAGGCTTGGATGGGCGCTTTTTTGCCCATAACGAAGAGATTGACCTTTGCTGGCGGATGCGCTTGCTGGGATACGATATCTACTGCCTGCCCGAAAGCCGTGTCTACCATGTAGGTGGCGGTACATTGCCCAAATCGAATCCGATGAAGACCTTTCTGAATTTCCGCAATAACCTGACCATGCTTTACAAGTGTTTGTCTGAGGATGACTTGGGGCCTGTGATGCGGCGACGCTGGTGGCTCGATTATCTGGCAGCTTGGGAGATGTTACTGTTGAAACGCAATGTGGGTGACTTCAAGGCTGTGTTTAAGGCGCGCCGTGCCTTTAAGCATTGGCGCAAGGACTTCGAGGCAGACCGCCTTCAGATTCAACAGAGCCGTGCCGTAAAAGAAATACCAGAGCAGCGTCGCTTCTCACTGCTCTGGCAATACTATGTCAAAGGTCGCAAGTTTTTCAGTGACCTGCCCTGAAAAACCTGGCCCCCTTCTTACATCGGCTCCTTCTCGATGGCAATACTGACGGTATGGCTGCGCTGCTCCTCGCCCCATGTCTTCACCCATTCAAACCATTCCTGGGCAGAATGGAATCCAAATTCTTCATTGGCCGAGCAGTAGGCCACCTTGTAGCTGAGCTGTGCCTCGTCGAAGCGTAATGTGAAACCGTAGTTGTCGTTATTGGCAGGACATTCCGAGGCGATGCAGCTCTTAGGCAGCCAGATGGCCAGCCCCACGGTCTCGGGCTTCCATTTCTCGTGGTCAGTCGAAGGATAGTCCGTGCCCCAGCAGGCTCGTGTGCCTTTCTGGTCGGAAAATTCCGTAGAGCCCTTTACGTTAATGATACCTGTAGACAGCCAATCACCTGACATTTGGCGGCTGAAGAACACATCGACGTTGGTGTCGCGGTGGCCGGCATACTGTGTGTAGCGTATCTTCATGTCTAATGGCTCGTGTAGTGAATCGGGCTGCCATCCGCGGTCGATAACCTCTACAATCGTACGCAAGGGACCGTAGCTGATGATGCGCTGCGTGCGATTCTTCACTGGCTCAATCATCGTGGGCTGCTGTGTTTGCGTATCCCAGCCGCGTAGGGCACCGAGTCCGAAGGTATTGCCTACCCACAGCACATCGTCGCCATAACCTGCTTTCTTCTGCTCGTCGCTGGTGTAGAACTGCGTAGCCTGCAGCTCCAGGCCTTTTTTGAATTTTCCGTAGAGGTCCAGTGTCTGTCTCTTGTCGAAGTAGATGCGTATGCCGTTCAGCTCGCTCTCAAAGCACACACCGTGGTGATGCAGCAGGTTATAACTGTTGGCGCAGTCGCCGCGAGCAGTGAGGCTCTCCACGTAGTTGTTTTGCTTGTTTTTCTCCTTTACCTTGTCGTTACGCATCACCATCTCAGCATAAACGCGGGCAGGGTAGGAGCGGGGACCTCCTTGTTTTGTCAGGTCTACTTCGAATGATTTCTGCTCCTTAGGCCCCAGGTCGACGAGGAAACATAACTCGTCATAGAGCCCGTCTTGGTTGAGATCGTCCAATTGGCAGGGCACTTCGGTGCCGTTGCACGTGACCAGAGCCGAAGTGACGTTGATAAAGTCCTTGATGTTGATGACCACTGGATGGTCCGTACGTGACGTGGCGGTGAGGTTCTTTACTTCCACACGAAAGGCTGTTGCCTGTGTCAAACTCATGGTGAGTACGAGGATGGCGAATACTCTTCTCATGTCTTTGCTTTTTCCCACAAAATTACTCAATACTAAAGGAAATGTGCAGTTTGTTAAAAATAATTAGGTTAAAATTTGGTTAAATCAAGAATTTTTAGTAATTTTGCGCCACGATTTAACATAAGAAAACTTTCTCGTGCGCTGTTTTTACATCTTCATGTTTTTGTTGATGATGGCTTTGATTGGCTGTCAGCTGCAGATGCGTCCCTCTGATGAGCAGCAAAAGCAGGAAGATGCCTTGCTTGCCCGCTACGACCGCGTGGAAAGTTTGTATCTTACGCTGGCTGATTTTGCAGCCTTGCATCAGATGCGCACCGAGTATCCGCAACAGACGCGTACATTGATTGAGCATGTCTTGCAACTGGGGCCTGTCGATGACCCTGATATCAATAACCGTTTGCTCCTCTTTTTTCAGGACAGCACACTGCAAGCCATCATTGACGATGTGGCCCGTCAGTACAAGCATACTGAATTGCTGGAGAAACAGCTTGCCGATGCCTTCCGGCGCCTGGCAAAGATGTTGCCCGGCATGAAGATACCGCATCTCTATACGCAGATAGGTTCGCTGGATCAGAGCATTGTGGTCAGCGATACGCTTGTCGGTATCTCGCTCGACAAGTATCTGGGTGAGGACTATCCTGCCTATCTGCGCTATGGCTACACTGCTGAACAGCGCCACATGATGACGCGCGAGTATATCGTTCCCGACTGTCTGGGCTTCTATCTGCTTAGCCTGTTCCCCGTGCCCGAGATGGATGCTGACTCCCTGGCCGCTGGGCGCCATTTCCACATGATGAAGATACAATGTGTGGTGAACGAGGCTATGAACCGTCGGGTGTTCACCAACGACAGCATCGTGCAGATGGAGAAGTTTCTGTCTGCTCATCCCGGCTGTTCCACAGAGCAGTTCCTTTTGCTCGATTCCATCCCGTTTTAACCAGTGTGGGAGCGGGCTAAAAAGTAAAACAAGTTGTTTTACTGAAAAAGTCATATGACTTTTTTTAAAAAGTGGCCCCTTTTTTCAGTAAAACAACTTGTTTTACTTTTGCGTCTCGCTTTTTTTTGCTATTTTTGCAGCTGAAAAAAACAATAACCATGAAGAAAATCATTCTGTTGAGCGCCACGATACTCCTGGCCGTCTCGCAACTAATGGCGGGACAAAAACTATCGTTGAAAGACATCACCACAACTGGCATGTTCAGTCCGAAGGGTATCGCCGCAGTTGAGCCACTGCCCGACGGTCAGAGCTATGCGCAAATTTCTTCTGACGGCAAGCAGATAGTCACATGCTCGTTCCGCACGGGTAAGCAGACGGGTGTGCTCTTCGACGTCGCTACGGCCCGCGGTGCCAATATCTCACACGTAGAAGGATACATGATGAGCCCCGACCAGAAACGCATTCTTATCCAGACGCAGACGCGCGGCATCTATCGCCACTCCTTCACCGCTGTCTATTACATCTATACTATAGCCAACAACAAGCTGGAGCCGCTGAGCGATGGTGGACCGCAACAAACGCCGGTTTGGAGTCCCGACGGACTGCAGGTGGCCTTTGTGCGCGACAATAACATATTCCTCGTCAAGTTGCTGTACAATAACGCCGAGAGTCAGGTGACGAAGGACGGCAAGAAGAACGAAATCATCAACGGCTTGCCAGACTGGGTGAACGAGGAGGAGTTCTCGTTTAACTCGGCGATGGTGTTTAGTGCCGACTCAAAGCAGATAGTGTGGGTACGCTACGACGAGAGCCAGGTGCCCGAAGTGTGCCTGCCCCTCGCTCCACATGACTGGAGTGCCGGCGCAGCCAAAGCCTCTCCCAGCTGTATGCGGCCTGATGGCACCTATAGCTACAAGTATCCGAAGGCTGGCGAACAGAACGCCACAGTGAAATTGATGAGCTTCGACATCAAAAGTCATCAGACGCGTACCATGCAGCTGCCCCTCGATGCCGACGGCTATATTCCCCGCATTATGCCCACCAGCGATCCGACGAAGGTGGCTGTCTTCACGCTCAACCGACATCAGGATTGTCTGCGCGTCTTTATGGCTAATCCATTAACAACTGTTTGTCAGCAGGTTATCGAGGATAAGGTCGATAAATACATTAACGAGAATGTCTTCGCACAAACGAAAATTACGCAGAGCCACATCATCCTTACAAGCGAGCGCGACAGCTACAATCACATCTACGTCTACAGTCTTAATGGGCAGCTACAGCGTAGCATTACCGCCTCTCTCTCACCTCTCTCCTCTCACTCCTCACCTCTGATTGTCACTGATGTCTATGGCTACGATGAGTCAACGGGCGATCTCTTCTTTGCCGCTCTTGCTGAAGGTCCCCTTAATCAGAAAGTATATGTCAATCATAGGAATGGAAAGACGGATTGCCTTACGCCGAAGGAGGGGTGGAGCAGCGCCGTTTTCTCCAAGGATTTTAAGAGTTTCATCTGTAGCTGGAGCGACCTGAATACCCCGCCTCAAATCACTCTTTGTAGTGTGTCGGGCGGTAATTCCGCCAAAATTGTAGCCACCTTGGAAGACAATAAGGCATTGGCCAACACCTATGCCTCCTTCGACATGGGGGCCAAGGAACTCTTTTCCTTTACCACTTCCGAGGGCGTGTTGCTCTACGGTTGGCTCGTCAAGCCAGCCGACTTTGACCCGTCGAAAAAGTATCCTGTTGTGATGTATCAGTACGGTGGCCCTGGCAACCAGCAGGTGAAGAATGCCTGGGGCATCGGCATGAACGGACGTGGTGCTATCCTTGAACAATATCAGGCTCAGCAGGGCTACATTGCTGTCTGCGTCGACAACCGCGGTACGGGTGGTCGTGGCGCTGAGTTTGAGAAGTGTACCTATCTGCATTTAGGTGAATTAGAGGCCAAGGATCAGGTGGAGACCGCTCTCTGGCTGGGCCAGCAAAGCTATGTTGACAAAGAGCGGATAGCCATCTGGGGCTGGAGCTATGGCGGTTGGAACACGCTGATGGCCATGAGTGAAGGCCGTCCTGTCTTCTGTTGCGGCATTGCTATCGCGCCGCCCACCTGCTGGCGTTTCTACGACACCATCTACACCGAGCGCTTTATGCGTACACCCAACGAGAATGCCGATGGTTACGACAACATTTGCCCTATTGCCCGAGTTGATAAACTCAGCGGCGCCCTGCTGTTGTGTCATGGCTTGGCTGACGACAATGTGCATTATCAGAACACTGCAGAGTATGTCATGGCTCTCGTCAATGCCGACAAGGACTTCCGCCAGCTGGTCTATACTAACCGCAATCACAGTATCTATGGCGGAAATACCCGCTATCATCTGTTCCGTCAATGTATAGACTTTTTTGCTTCACATCTGCTCTAATTGTCGCTTTTCTTCTTGTATTAAACTTTTTTATGAATTAAAAACGCACACATAATATTTTTTAATTGTATATTTGCAAAAAATTTTAGTTTAACTTAATTTTTTGTAATTATGAAAAAGAGTTTTATCGCCTTAGTGGCAATGTTGGTTTGCTTCGCAATGGACGCAAGCGCACAGTTTTATGTTGGTGGCTCTGTAGGTTATACTTCAACCACTCAGTCTCATGGAAAGGTTGATAAAGACGGTTCTTCTTTCAAACTCATGCCTGAATTTGGCTACCAGCTCGACCCGGAGATTTCTGTCGGTATGTCGATAGGCTATTCGCATGGTTATGCTGCCTTTGGTTCGCTGACCGTCACCGACGTGAAAGCTGCAATGAATACTGTTGCCAGTACCTACGCTGACATTAGCGAGGAAGACGCTAAGCTCAACAGCTTTACTTTCGCACCTTATGTGCGTTATATCTTTGCTCGTTTAGGTAAGATTGACCTTTTCTTCGAGGGAAGTGTTGGCTACATCAATATTACATCTGAAGCTGATGGTAGTATGCTAAAGGGCCTGGGTGGTGCAGGCGCAAGGCAGACTCGCACCGCTGATGAAGATGCAGACGATGACGATAAGACGAAGATTGATGCCGTGGAGATTGCTTTCCGTCCGGGTCTGTCCATGAAGTTGAACGACAATATCAGCCTGATAGCAAAAATCGGTTCAGTTGGCTACATGACGGCTAAGGAGAAAAAGACCGACAACAAGATTTCACGCTTTGGTCTTGATTTAGACTCCTATAACCTCATTTTCGGTATCAACGTCAACTTCTAATATAGAATCATTTTAATCGTTTTCTGGGTTTAAGTTCGTGCCAATGACCGATGGTCAGCTGGCGGAACTTAAACCCAGAAACCTTTTTTGTCTATTAAAAAAAAAGAAATGCTTTCAAGATTCAGCTTTCATTTTTTTTTTGTACCTTTGTCGCCAAATTTAAAAAACAAGATGAACGAAACGCTTTTATTTCAACACACAGAAGTAAGGATTTTCAGTTTTCAGCAGGGTGACGTTAACGAATATCACGTCATGGTGCGTGTGAAAGATTCATTGCTCCCATTCCAGGAGCAACTTGATGCCGTTCTCGATGCCTACCAGCATCTCATCGGTGAAAAACTAATGGGCGCCGTAGCCGTTTTTAAACGCTATTTCCTTAGCGATGCCGCCAATCAGGCCGATATGGTACTGGCCTCTGACACCAGTGACTGCGCCAAGAGCCTTATTCAGCAAGGGCCGCTCGATGGTACGAAGATAGCCTTGTGGGCCTATTTGATGACAGGCGTTACCACGCGCCTGACCGATGGTGGCCTCTATGAGGTGAAGAAGGCTGCTGCTGACGGCACCACGTTCCGACATCTGTGGAACGCCTCTGCTCACAACCTGGCTGCCAACTCCGAATACCAGACACGTCTGCTCTTCAACGAATATGTCATGCAACTTGTACAGGAAGGCTGTACACTGGCTGCCAACTGCATCCGCACATGGCTTTTCGTCAACGACATCGATTTGAACTATGGCGGCGTGGTACGTGCCCGCAATCAGGTATTCTTCACCCAGGGGCTCACCCACGACACGCATTTCATTGCCTCTACAGGCATAGGCGGCCGTGCACAAGACCCTTGTGTGCTGACGCAGATGGATAATTATGCCATCGCCGGCATCAGCCCCGAGCAGATACATTACCTCTATGCATCTACGCACCTCAACCGTACCAGCGACTATGGTGTGTCCTTCGAGCGCGGCACTTATGTGGACTATGGCGACCGCCGTCATGTCTTCATTTCCGGTACGGCCAGCATCGACAATAAAGGTCAGATTGTTCATGTGGGCAATGTCGTCAACCAGACATTCCGCATGTGGGAGAATGTCGAGGCCTTGCTGCACGAGGCTGGCTGCACATTCGACAACGTAGCACACATGATCGTCTACTTGCGCGACCCAGCCGACTATGCTGTGGTGAGCCGTCTCTACGAAGAGCGTTTTCCCAACCGCCCCGTAGTCATTGTCCATGCTCCTGTCTGTCGTTCAGGCTGGCTTGTGGAAATGGAATGTATGGCCGTAAAGGCTCAGCACGACGAGCGTTATCCTGCTTTCTGAAAACAATATGGAGACAATAGGAAACAGATGGGCTGTCCTCAGCGGCAGCTGGCTGAAGGTACTGGCGATGCTGACCATGCTTATCGACCATCTTGGTGCCTTCTACTTCATCTGCAACCCGCAGTTTTTTCAGCCGCTCATCACTATTGGCCATCACCACGTCACGCTCTATTTCCTCATTCGCCTTGTGGGCCGCATGGCCTTTCCCATCTTTGCTTTCCTCATCGTAGAGGGCTTTCTGCACACCCGCGACAGGGTGAAGTACGGCCGCAACCTGCTGCTCTTCGCTTTCCTGTCAGAAGTGCCCTGGAACTTGGTGCATAGCGGCACATGGCATTATGGCAGTCAGAACGTGATGTTCACGCTCTTCCTGGGCTTTCTTGGCCTCTGCGCTATCGAATATTACCGTAATGACGTGCGCCGACAGGTCTTTGCCCTTCTTTCACTATTGGTCCTGTCGGTGCTGCTACGTGCCGACTATGGCTGCAGCGGCTACGGCTTCATCCTTATGCTTTACGCCCTGCGCCACAGACCCCTGCTACAGGCCGTCGTGGGCTCGTGTATGCTGGGTGGACGATGGATGGTAGCGCCGGCATTTATTCCTATTAACATGTACAACGGCCAGCGCGGATTCATACAGGGGAGTGTCAGCAAGTATCTCTTCTACCTCTTCTATCCCGTCCATCTTTTCCTTATCTACCTGCTGCAGCTGACCATATAAAATCCCACGCGCTGGGACTTTTGTCCCAAGCGGTGGGATTTTTTTTCCAGGCTCTGGGATTTCTGGGAAAGTGTTACTTTTTATAATACCTCAGTGCTTCAGGCATCCATTTCCTGATGTTATTGATGCGTGTGGCATCAGAGGGATGGTCGCTGAAGAACTCCGACCGCTGATTGGTTGACGATGCAGCCATACGCTGCCAGAAGGGTAGGGCTACCTGCGGGTCATAGCCAGCCATAGCAGTAATAATCAGTCCGATGTGGTCAGCCTCGTTCTCGTGGTTACGTGAGTATTTCAGGTTGGCAAAGTTAAATCCCTGTGCGGCAATAGTCTGCACGAGAGACTGCGTGTTCTGACCCATACCCAAAGCGCCGAGAACAGTGGTACCCAGCTGTGCGCCGTACTGCTGCTTAATCTTGTTGCTCATCTGTTCGGCTGAATGCTTTGCTACGGCGTGGGCTATCTCGTGGCCCATGACGATGGCCAACGAGCCTTCGTCCTGAGTGACAGGCAGCAAGCCCTCGTAGACCACAATCTTGCCGCCTGGCATACACCATGCGTTGACTTGCCTGTCGGCCACAAGGTTGAATTCCCATGAGAAATTCTTCACTTCGTTGGCCATTCCGTTGGCGTTCAGATATTGTGTCACAGCGTTGGCCAGTCGCTTGCCTACGCGCTGCACCATGGCGGTGTTGTTGGCGTTGGTCGACTTCTTGGCCTTGCTCATAAACTCTTTGTACTGCTTGTTGGCCAGCGTCAGGATTTCACCGTCGCTCACCAGCAGCGTCTGCTTGCGTCCTGTGATGGGTACTGTCGACGTGGTGCCACAGCCAATGACGAGGGCAGCCACAAGCGACATTAGGATAAATTTCACTCTTCTCATATTTCAATTTGATTTAAAAGGTTAATTGTCTTCAAAGGATAGTTTCGACAACCTTTGCTGCAATTGTTCTGCCAGGCTGCGGCGAATAGAGAGACTGATGCGGCAGGTGTTGTCGTAGGTCTGACTGACAATGCGTGGCTGCATCTCTTTCACTACGCGCATCACGCTGTTCATCATAGGGTAGGGGAAGTCGAAATGGACGAGCTCCTCCACCTGACGTGTTTCTTTCTTGGCGTCTGCAATAGCCAGCGATGCTGCCTCGCGATAGGCAACGATAAGACCGCTTGTTCCAAGGTTGACACCACCGTAGTAGCGTACTACAACGACAAGCACGTCAGTAAGCTCTGCTGAGTTGATTTGTCCCAGGATGGGCTTGCCGGCAGTTGAAGAAGGCTCGCCATCGTCGTTGGCACGGTATTCCTGACGCTCAGGCCCCAGCATATAGGCATAGCACACATGGCGGGCGTCGTAGTAGCGCTTGCGGTAGTCGGCCAGCAGGGCCTTTATCTCGTCTGTGCTCTCCACGTGATGCGCCCAAGCCAGGAACTTACTGCGTTTCTCGGTGTAGTATCCCTCGCCGGTGCTGCTGATAGTCAGGAATTCGTCATTCATTCTTTCCGATTTCTTCGTAATAACGGAATAACGGGATAACGTTATGACACTTTAGGATAGTTTGTGCACGACAAGTCCCGAACGGAGCTTTGGCTCAAACCACGTGGCCTTCGGTGGCATGATCTTGCCGCTGTCGGCTATGTCGATAATCTGCTGCATCGAGACAGGATAGAGAGCGAGTGCAGCACGCATCTCTCCGCTGTCCACACGACGCTTCAGCTCACCTAAGCCGCGCAGACCGCCCACGAAATCGATGCGTTTCGATGAGCGCAGGTCGCCGATGTTGAGAATCTGGTCGAGAATGAGGCGGCTGCTGATGTCTACGTCGAGCACGCCGATGGGGTCGCTGTTGTCGTAGGTGCCTTCCTTTGCCTTCAGGCTGTACCAGTGTTCGTCGAGATAGAGCGAGAACTCATGCAACTGCTGGGGCTTATAGATGTCAGTACCCTTGTCCTCTACGGTGAAGTTCTTAGCCAAAGCTTCGAGGAACTGCTCGCTGCTAAGGCCGTTGAGGTCCTTTACCACGCGGTTGTAGTCGAGGATGGTGAGCTGCGAGGCTTGGAAACAGACCGCCATGAAGTAGTTGTATTCCTCCTTGCCTTTATGGTTGGGATTGAGGCGCTGCTTCTCTGCACCGACGAGTGCTGCGGCAGCTGAGCGGTGATGTCCGTCGGCGATATAGAGCGACGGCATCTTGGCGAACTCTTCAGTAATAGTCTGCATGTCCTCGTCGCTGTCAATTACCCAGAACTGGTGGCGGAAACCGTCAATGGGTGCGATGAAGTCATACTCAGGCTCTGTCTTGGCATAGCGCATGATGAGTGCGTCAAGCACGGCATTGTCGGGATAGGCGAAGAATACGGGCTCCATGTTGGCGTCGTTCACGCGGACGTGCTTCATGCGGTCTTCCTCCTTGTCGCGGCGCGTCAGCTCGTGCTTCTTGATGCGTCCCTCCATGTAGTCGTCAACCCAGGCGCCCACAACGAGGCCGTACTGCGTCTTCCCGTTCATGGTCTGCGCATAGATATAATAATGTTCACGGGCGTCCTGCACCAGCCAGCCTTTGTCCTGGAACTTCTGGAAGTTCTTGGCTGCCTGCTCATAGACACGTGGGTCATATTCCGACGTTCCCACGGGGAAATCAATCTCGGGCTTGATGATGTGATAGAGGCTCATCTCATTGTCGCCAGCTTCCTGACGGGCCTCTTCACTGTCGAGGACGTCATAAGGGCGGCTCTCTACTTTTTCTACTAAATCACGCGGTGGTCTTAAGCCACGGAAAGGTTTTACGGTTGCCATAATTAGATTTGTTTGATGATTATTTTCTGCAAAGGTACGAAGAAGTGAGAGAAATACAAAAGGAAATCTCGTTTTTCTTTTTATTTCCGAGCGAAAGTACCTTCGGCGAAGCCAAAGGTACGAAGAAGTGTGAAAAGAGCATAATAAAATCTTATTTTCTTTTGTCTTTCACCCGTTAAATCGTACCTTTGTAAACAGATTTACCTAAGAGACATAAAACTTATGAGACACCTGATCATCTTAACAGTGGCCAGCCTGATGGCCTTATGTGTAAAAGCTCAGAATAATCAGTACATGCTGAACGACAGCATCCCTGTGAAAGAGCAGAAGACCGACACGCTTACCACAGATACAGTAAGTACCAAAGTTGAGAAGAAGAAAAATGAAACGGAGTATGAGAAACTGATCAAGAAAGGCGGCGTCACTACCGAGGGTCTCTTCCTGGTGCGCCACATCGAGGATAAATACTATTTCGAGGTGCCCGACTCGCTGATGGGCCGCATGTTGCTTTGCGTAACTCGTTTCACGTCTGTGCCGCAAGGGCTGGGGCAATTTGCAGGTGAGGAGATAACCCACTGCACCGTCTATTTCGAGCGGCGCGACACCACCCAGTTGCTGATGCGTGAATATGTGCAGAGCCACTTCAGCAATCCTGATGACCAGATTTCCCTGACGCTGAATCGCGCCACTATCGACCCGATGGTGAAGTCGTATAAGATTATCGGCCGCAATGAGGCCGATGATGCAAGCCTCATCGAGGTGACGCCGTTGTTCAAGACCGATAGCCACCTCACCTCTATCTCAAATGCGATGAAGACGCAGATGAAGGTTGGAGGCCTGCAGGCTGACCGTACTTACATCGACACCCTGATGGTCTTCCCACAGAACATTGAGGTGGCTACGACCCGCACCTACGGCTCTTCCGGCACCAATTCGCCAGCGGCTCGTACAGGCTCTCTCACCATGGGCTTCAACACCAGCATCGTCCTGCTGCCTGAGGTGCCGATGCGCAAACGCCTGTGGGACGACCGCGTTGGCTATTTCGTGAACAATATGACCCTCTTCAGCGACGACCAGCACAAGACGCAGCATGAGTCGTTCATCTCACGCTATCGCCTCGTGCCGAAGGACAAGAAGAAATACCTGGCTGGCAAGCTGGTGGAGCCCGAGAAGCAGATTGTCTACTACATCGACCCCGCCACGCCGAAGAAGTGGGTGCCCTACCTCATTCAGGGTGTCAACGACTGGAACGAAGCCTTCGAGGCTGCCGGTTTCAAGAACGCCATCGTGGCCAAGGAACTGCCCGACGATGGCAGCATCAGCCTCGACGATGCCCGCTACTCCGCCATCCGCTACCTGCCTTCAGAGACCGAGAACGCCTACGGCCCCCGTATCGTTGACCCCCGCTCGGGCGAGATCATCGAAGCTCATATCTGTTGGTATCACAACGTGATGAACCTGCTGACGAAGTGGTATATGGTGCAGTGTGGCCCGCTGGACAAGAGGGCCCAGAAGATGATGTTCGACGACAAGCTGATGGGCGAGCTCATTCGCTTTGTCTCGTCGCATGAGGTGGGCCATTCCCTTGGCCTTCGCCATAATATGGGCGCCTCGTCGGCCACGCCTGTCGAGAACCTTCGCAACAAACAATGGGTGGAGGCTCATGGCCATACTGCCAGCATTATGGACTACGCCCGCTTCAACTACGTAGCGCAGCCTGAGGACAAGATTAGCCCGAAGGGACTCTTCCCCCGCATCAACGACTACGATAAATGGGCCATCAAATGGGGCTATCAGTGGCGTCCGGAGTTCAAGGACGAGTATGAGGAGAAAGACAAGCTGATGACCGAGACGACGAAGGTGCTGAGCCAGAATCCGCGCCTGTGGTTCGGTGGCGAAGGGCAGGGCGATGACCCGCGTGCGCAGACTGAGGATTTGGGCGACAACTCAATGCGTGCATCGGAGTATGGCATCAAGAATCTGAAGCGTGTGATGACGGCCCTGCCGCAATGGACGCATGAGGACAACGACCAATATGATGACTTGCAGGAGATGTACAAGGCCGTGCAGGACCAGTTCAACCGCTACCAAAACCATGTGATGAAGAACATCGCAGGTCGCTATCGCAACAATATGCCTGATCAGGAGCCTCTGGCCTTTGTGCCCGCTGCACGGCAGAAAGAGGCGTTGGAATACTTGGGGCGTAACATCTTCACCGCACCTGAGTGGCTCTATCCAGAAAACATCATCAACAAGGTGGGCATCGACCCTGCCAATACGCAGAATTCACGTCAGGACAACCTGATAGGGCGCCTGTTGTCGGCCAATACCCTGAACACGCTGTGTAACAACGGCGACTATCCCGTCAGCGACTATCTCAACGACCTCTACGCCCAGGTGTGGTCGATGCCTGAGGGCCAGAGTGAGTGGCAGCAGAAAGAGCGCCGCAACCTGCAGCGCTCTTACGTGGCACAGATGGACAGATTGCTGAATCCCGACCCCAAGGCCCCCTCTGTGGCCCGAGTAGACCAGAGCGACGTGCTTCTCTATCTGTTGCTGCATCTTGATGCCATCGACGAGTATTGTCAGCAACAACTATCTTCTCTCACTTCTAAACTCACATCCCTCGAAAAGCTGCATTATCAGGATGTGCTTCTCCAGACAAAGCTTATACGCGACAAGCGTACCTCTGTGAAATAATGCTAGAGACGTAAAAGATATAAAAAAGGCTGTGCACCGAAACCGATGCGCAGCCTTTTGTTTGTTATTATTCAAAGGCGATTACTCGCTCTTCTCCATCTGAGCCTTCAGCTGAGCCAGCACGTCGATGTCGCCCAGAGACGTAGAAGCGGCAACGTTCTCAATCTTCGGAGCGTCGTCCTTCTTTGCCACGCGGGGAGTAGCAGCCTTGCGGGCGGCACGCTCTTCCTTGCGCTTCTCGTCCTCGAAGGTGCGGCTATGGCTGAGGATGATGCGCTTGCTGTCCTTGTTGAACTCGATGACCTTGAAGAGCAGGGTCTCACCGGCAACAGCCTGCGAGCCGTCTTCCTTCACCAGGTGCTTCGGAGTGGCAAAGCCCTCAACGTTCTCCTCGAGTGCCACAACGGCGCCCTTCTCCAGCATCTCGGTAATCTTGCCCTCGTGCATGCTGCCAACGCTGTACTTGCCCTCGAAGGCATCCCAAGGATTGTCCTCCAGCTGCTTGTGGCCAAGGCTGAGACGACGATTCTCCTTGTCGATGTCGAGCACGACAACTTCGATAGGCTCGCCCACCTTCGTGAACTCTGAGGGGTGCTTCACCTTCTTCGTCCAGCTGAGGTCGCTGATGTGAATCAGACCGTCGACACCCTCCTCCAGCTCGACGAACACGCCGAAGTTGGTGAAGTTGCGCACCTTAGCGTTGTGCTTCGAGCCAACGGGATACTTCACGTCGATAGTCTCCCAAGGATCTTCCTTCAGCTGCTTGATGCCAAGCGACATCTTGCGCTCGTCGCGGTCGAGGGTCAGGATGACGGCCTCCACCTCGTCGCCCACCTTCAGGAACTCCTGAGCGCTGCGCAGGTGCTGGCTCCACGACATCTCGCTGACGTGGATAAGGCCCTCAACGCCGGGCTGAACTTCAACGAATGCACCATAGTCGGCAAGAACGACAACCTTACCCTTGATGTGGTCGCCCACCTTGAGGTTAGGATCAAGAGCGTCCCAAGGATGCGGTGTGAGCTGCTTCAGACCGAGGGCGATGCGCTTCTTCTCCTCGTCGAAGTCGAGGATAACCACGTTGATCTTCTGGTCGAGCTCGACAACCTTCTTCGGGTCGTCGACGCGGCCCCAGCTGAGGTCGGTGATGTGCACCAGTCCGTCCACGCCGCCGAGGTCGACGAACACGCCGTAGCTCGTGATGTTCTTGACGGTGCCTTCCAGAATCTGGCCCTTCTCCAGCTTGGAGATGATCTCCTGCTTCTGAGCCTCGAGCTCCTGCTCGATGAGAGCCTTGTGCGATACGACGACGTTGCGGAACTCCTGGTTGATCTTCACAATCTTGAACTCCATCGTCTTGCCCACGAACTGGTCGTAGTCGCGTATGGGATGAACGTCAATCTGCGAGCCGGGAAGGAAGGCCTCGATGCCGAATACGTCGACAATCATACCACCCTTCGTGCGGCACTTGATGAAGCCCTGTACGATTTCCTCGTTGTCGAGCGCAGCGTTGACACGGTCCCAAGCCTTCGACAGGCGAGCCTTCTTGTGCGAGAGCAGCAGCTGGCCCTTCTTGTCCTCGGCGCTCTCCACGTAGACCTCCACCACGTCGCCCTCTTTCAAGTCGGGGTTGTAGCGGAACTCGGTAGCGGGGATGATACCGTCGCTCTTGTAGCCGATGTTCACGACGACCTCTTTCTTGTCGACGCTGATGACCTTACCCTCAACAACCTGATGGTCGGCCACCTTGTTCAGGGTCTCATCGTAGGCCTTGTCCAGTTCTTCCTTGCTGACGTTGGCCACGGTGCCGTTTTCAAACTCGTCCCAGTTAAAGTCCTGGAGCGGCTGAACGTTCTTTGTTAATTCTGACATTTTATCTGTGCCCCTCTCGGGGCAATAGGCCTGAACAGACGCCATCAGACCTGTTTGTTAAAAGGTTATACATTCGGAGGCCCGCGTCTGTAAAAGCCTCCTCCCCACATCCGTGGGGCCAAAGAGGGTGCAAAGTTACTCATTTTTTTTCTCTTTTCGCCCTTATCCCCCCTTCATAAATATCTGCGTTTAAGAATGTTTAACTATTTTCATTTCATACACGTGCTCGTTATTTTTGTTATTGGCACACCGATTTTTGTTTCATTTTATTAATAAGTTTCTCGTAATCAACGGTTTAATGATTTTTGAAATGTGACGATGTAACGATAACAACGTTACGATAAGCCTTGGATTTCAGAACAATATTATAATATTGAGATTAAATGAATGTATCTATGATGCATTTAACATTTTTTTGTGCCCAAATTGGGGCCTTATCGTTCTTATTGTTATCGTTACGTTGTTACGTTTCGTTGATTCAAGACCCCAAAGGCGGGCCTGGACTGTTGGCCTGCAAAACGGCACCGATAGGGCAATTGTGAAGTGTAAAGAGATGTTAAATGTAACGATGTAACAGTAACAACGTAACGATAAGGCCCTGATTTCGGCACTTTTTTTGTTTGTTTTGCAAGTTTTTGCAATCTCTGCTTTGCAAATTGGGAAATTATTCGTAATTTTGCATTTTAATCAAATAATGATTCGACAGTAATACTAAGGGAAATCAACACATGGAAGCTTTTTTCCGCACACACCGTTATCTGATTGAGCACTTCAAGGCTCCCGTCAGGCGCACGCTGATGGACGAGATAGACTGGAGCGACCGCATGATAGGCATCAAGGGCACACGCGGCATAGGAAAGACTACGTTCCTGCTGCAGTATGCCAAGGAGCACTTCGGGTTTGACGACAGGCAGTGCCTATATATAAATATGAACAACTTCTACTTTCAGGGGCGGGGCATTGCCGACTTTGCCGGTGAGTTCTATCACAGGGGCGGCAGGGTGCTGCTTATCGACCAGGTGTTCAAGCAGGACGACTGGTCGCATGAGCTGCGAAAGTGCTATGACCTCTATCCGGGGCTGAAGATTGTGTTTACGGGCAGCAGTGTGATGCGTCTGAAGGACGAGAATCCTGAGCTGAACGGCATCGTCAAGTCTTACAACCTGCGAGGCTTTTCGTTCCGTGAATTCCTTAACCTTTTGACGGATAATAGTTTCCGGCCTTATTCGCTCGATGAAATCTTGAACGACCACGAGCGTATTGTGAAGCAGATTCTGCCCAAGGTGTCGCCCCGCCGCTATTTCCAGGACTACATACACCACGGCTTCTATCCTTTCTTTCAGGAGCAGCGCAACTATAGCGAGAATCTGCTGAAGACGATGAACATGATGACGGAGGTGGACATTCTCCTGATTAAGCAGATAGAGCTGAAGTATCTGACGAAAATCAAAAAACTGTTCTACCAGCTGGCCGAGGGCGGGCCGAAGGCTCCCAATGTGTCGAAGCTGGCGCAGGAGATTGAGACGAGCCGTGCCACGGTGATGAACTATATCAAGTATCTCACCGACGCGCGCCTGCTGAACATGATTTACCCCGTGGGCGAGGATTTTCCCAAGAAGCCGTCGAAGGTGATGCTGCATAACTCGAATCTGCTTTATGCCATCTATCCCATCCACGTGGAGAAGCAGACTGCCATGGAGACCTTCTTTGTCAACTCGCTTTGGAAAGACCACAAGATCAACCAGTCGGGCCGCGACCAGCTGTATCTTGTCGACGGGCATCTGAAATTCCGTATCTGCGATGCTGTGGCAAGTAACAAGATAAGGTTTTCGCACGATGTCGTCTATGCCCGCTACAATACTGAGATAGGCAAGGGCAACCAGATTCCCCTCTGGCTTCTGGGTTTCCTCTATTGATGTATTCCTTTATCTTTTATTCTCTAACTTTCTCATTCTCAATATTTCCATGAAGCATCTGAAATGGGGATTCATCGGCTGTGGTGAGGTGTGTGAGCTGAAGAGCGGACCTGCTTTCAGCGAGGTGGACGGCAGCAGTGTGGTGGCGGTGATGAGCCGTACCGCGCAGAAGGCTCGCTCGTATGCCGAGCGCCACGGCGTGCCCCGCTGGTATACCGACGCCCAGCAGCTCATCGACGATGACGAGGTGAACGCCGTCTATGTGGCTACGCCTCCGTCGAGCCATGCTACTTTCGCCATGATGGCCATGAAGGCCGGTAAGCCTGTGTATGTGGAGAAGCCGCTGGCTTCGGCCTATGATGACTGTGCACGAATCAACTATGTGAGTGAGCATACAGGCGTGCCCTGCTTTGTGGCTTACTATCGCCGTTACCTTCCGTATTTCCAGCGTGTGAAGGAGATTCTGGAGCAGGGTGTCATCGGCGAGGCCGTCAACGTACAGGTGCGCTTTGCCGTCCCTCCCCGCAACCTCGACTACTCGCATCCCGAGCGCTTGCCTTGGCGCCTTCAGCCCGACATCAGCGGGGGCGGATATTTCTACGACCTGGCTCCGCACCAGATAGACCTCCTGCAGCATCTTTTCGGCATCATCATCGAGGCACGGGGCATGACGGCCAATCGAGGTCATCTGTATAGTGCAGAGGACTCTGTGAGCGCCATCTTCCGTTTTGAGAACGGACTGACGGGCAGCGGCTCGTGGAGCTTCGTGGCTCACGAGTCGGCACGCACAGACCGCATACTCATCATCGGCACGCAGGGCTCAATGGCCTTCTCGGTGTTCAACTATGCTCCCATCGAGCTGCATACCAGCCAAGGCACTGAGCTGATTGAAGTACCTAACCCGCCATACGTGCAGTTTCCGCTCATCAAGAGCGTCATCGAACATCTTCAGGGCATTGGCGTCTGCTCGTGTACCAGTGTGTCGGCCACACCTGCCAACTGGGTACTCGACCGTATTCTGGGAAAGATATGAGCCACGGTCGTCATCAGCTTTGTGCGGTTATTGCGGTGCTGCTGCTGGCTTTTCTTCCTGCGAAGACCCTTGCACAGGGCGACAGCACGAGGCATCACTCGCTGGTGCGTGAGACCGTGCGCAACTTCGACCGCTTCGACCACAACTATATCGAGCCGCAGCACTATCTCTTCACCGTCATGCTCCAAGCTACCCACAACTATGACATCTTCACTCTGCGAAGTGCCGGCGACGACCCGCAATCCATCACCTTCTCGCCCGATATGAATCTGAAGATTGGGCCTTACGTGGGATGGAAATGGTTTTTTGCCGGATACACCTTCGAACTGGGAAACGTCAACCTGTCGCGTATCAAACAGCAGCTCGACTTCAGTATCTACAGCTCGCAGATAGGCATCGACCTGTTCTACCGGCGTACTGGCAACGACTACAAGCTGCGAGATGCCTACCTGGGGAAACTTGTCAATACCCAGCCCTTGGAGCATCAGGCCTTCAGCGGCATCAAGGCAGGAATCACGGGTTTTAATATCTATTACATCTTTAATCATAAACGCTTCTCCTATCCTGCCGCCTTCAGCCAAAGCACACAGCAGAAGGTGAGTTGTGGCTCGTGGATGGCTGGCATGGGCTATACGCGCAACTCGCTCGACGTGGACCATGTCCGTCTGCAAGGCCTTGTCGACAAGCTGCTGGGTAGCTACGCCGTCCCCCTGGATTCAGGGCTGATGATACGTAACGTCAGCTACAACGACTTCAACATTTCAGGAGGCTATGCCTATAACTGGGTGTTCAGCAAGGACTGGCTCTTCGCCACCAGTCTGCAAGGGGCAATAGCCTACAAGAAGAGTGTGGGAGATGCCGTGGGCGACGTTGACGAGGACTTCGACTTCCAGAACGTCAACCTCGACGGCATAGGACGTTTCGGTATTGTCTATAACAACATGCGGTGGTATGCAGGTGCCAACATCATTGTGCACACCAACAACTATCATAAGCCGCGTTTCAGAACGAACAACACCTTCGGGTCGATGAATATCTACGTTGGTTACAACTTCGGCCTGAAGAAGAAATACAGGCGGGCTTCGCCCTAAATGACAAATGAAAAACTAAAACGAAAGAATATGAATATGACAGAGATGAAGAAATACAGATGGATGAAGGTGATAGCTTTATCATTTATCATTTATCAATTATCATTTATCGACGCAGTCGCGCAAGAGCGCTGCCACTATGAGGCAGCCGACAGCATCCTCGTAGAACAGCTCTTGGCCGACAGCGCCGCAAGGCAGGCTGGGGTAGGGCAGGACGTGCTCTATTTCGCTCGTAAGTTTCTCGGGCTTCCCTACGTGGCCCATACGCTGGAGCTGTTCCCCGACGACGAGCGCCTGGTGCTGAACACCCGTGAGCTTGACTGCACTACCTTCGTCGACGTGGTGGTGGCCCTCACTCTGTGCAGCCGACGCGGAGAGACCACCTTCCGGCAGTTTGTACACCAGCTGCACATGCAGCGATATTGGAACGGCGTCTGCGACGGCTATCCTTCGCGAATCCATTATTTCAGCGATTGGATGCGCGACAACTCCCGGCTGGGCTTTGTTACGGAGGTACAGTTCGCCACACAGCCCTTTACGGCCGTGCAAACCGTCAAAGTCAATTACATGACAAAACATCCGCAGTCATACGTCTCACTGACTCGTCATCCTGAATACATCCGTGTCATCGCTGAGCAAGAGAAAGACCTTACGGGCCGTAAGTTCCGCTACATACCTACGGCACAGTTGGGCGACAGCCCTGTGTTGCGTAACACCGTCAAAGACGGCGACATCATCGCCATCACCAGCCTTGTCCCAGGTCTTGACATCGCCCATTTGGGCATTGCCGTATGGCACAACGACGGCCTGCACATGATTGACGCCTCCAGCAAGCACATGAAAGTGGTGGAGGAAAGCATTACCATGAAGCAATACCTTCAGAAGCGCAAAAACGCCGACGGAATAAGAATCGTAAGACTGTGCAGTCAGCAACATGGCCAATAGCACAAGTGAGTTGATTTTAGAAAAAGTAGCTTAGTTTTTGAGAAAAGAATCATTTTTTTTTCAATTTCTTTGGCGGTGTGCTGAAAATGACGTATCTTTGCACAATTCAAATACAAATACATTTTTTTATTTTTAATATTAAAAACTAATGATTCAAAAGAGAGTTTACCTCTTCGGCAACGGTAAGGCCGAAGGTAATGCAAAAATGCGTGAGGAACTGGGCGGCAAGGGCGCTAACCTGGCCGAGATGAACCTGCTGGGCGTTCCCGTTCCTCCTGGTTTCACCATCACTACTGACTGCTGCAACGAGTACTATCAGGTAGGTCAGCAGAAGATCATGGAGCTGCTCAATGAGGACGTGACAGCTGCCGTGAAGCACATCGAGGTGCTGATGAACTCGAAGTTCGGCGACAAGGAGAATCCCCTGCTCGTCGCGGTTCGCGCGGGTGCTCGTGCTTCTATGCCTGGCATGATGGACACCATCCTTAACCTCGGTCTGAACGACGAGGTGGCCGAGGGCATGGTGAAGAAGACCCAGAACCCCCACTTCGTGTACGACAGCTATCGTCGTTTCGTGCAGATGTACGGCGACGTGGTGCTCGAGATGAAGCCCGTCAACAAGACCGACATCGACCCGTTTGAGGAGATTATCGAGAAGGTGAAGGCCGAGCGTGGCGTGAAGCTCGACAAGGACCTGAACGTCGACGAGCTGAAGAAGCTGGTACAACTGTTCAAGGTAGCCATCAAAGAGCGCACCGGAAAGGACTTCCCCAACGATCCTATCGAGCAGCTCTGGGGCGCCATCTGCGCTGTGTTCCGTTCATGGATGAACGAGCGCGCCATCCTCTATCGTAAGATGGAAGGCATTCCCGACGAGTGGGGTACGGCTGTCAGCGTGATGGCTATGGTATTCGGCAACATGGGCGATACCTCAGCTACTGGTGTTTGCTTCAGCCGCGACGCTGCCAACGGTGAGCCGCTGTTCAATGGCGAGTACCTCGTCAACGCACAGGGTGAGGACGTGGTGGCCGGTATCCGCACACCGCAGCAGATCACAAAGATCGGTTCACAGCGTTGGGCCGAGCGTGCTGGCATCAGCGAGGAAGAGCGCGTTGCCAAGTATCCTTCAATGGAAGAGGCTATGCCCGACACCTACGCACAGCTGAACCAGATTCAGAAGAACCTCGAGAACCACTATCACGACATGCAGGATATGGAGTTCACCGTTCAGGAGGGCAAGCTGTGGTTCTTGCAGACTCGTAACGGCAAGCGCACCGGCGCTGCTATGGTGAAGATTGCCATCGACCTGCTCCACGAGGGTATGATTGATGAGAAGACCGCCATCCTGCGTTGCGAGCCCCAGAAGCTCGACGAGCTGCTGCACCCCATCTTCGACAAGAAGGCTCTCACCAAGGCCAAGGTCATCGCTCAGGGTCTGCCCGCCAGCCCCGGTGCTGCCTGTGGTCAGATTGTGTTCCACGCCGACGATGCCAAGGCTTGGCACGAGGATGGTCACAAGGTGGTGCTCGTCCGCATCGAGACCTCTCCTGAAGACCTCGCCGGTATGGCTGCTGCTGAGGGCATCCTCACCGCTCGTGGCGGTATGACCTCACACGCTGCCGTTGTGGCTCGTGGTATGGGTAAGTGCTGCGTCTCGGGCGTAGGCTCGCTGAACGTCAGCTACAAGGACAAGACTGTCGAGATTGACGGCGTGACCTATAAGGAGGGCGACTTCATCTCTCTGAACGGTACAACTGGTCAGGTCTATGCTGGCGAAGTTCCCACCAAGGCTGCTGAGCTGAGCGGTGACTTCAAGGAGCTGATGGACCTCTGCGACAAGTACACCAAGCTGCAGGTTCGTACCAATGCCGACACTCCGCACGACGCACAGGTTGCCCGCAACTTCGGCGCCAAGGGTATCGGTCTGACCCGTACCGAGCACATGTTCTTCGAGGACAAGAAGATTGTGGCTATGCGTGAGATGATTCTCGCCGACAGCGTTGCCGGGCGTGAGAAGGCTCTTGCCAAGCTGCTGCCCTATCAGAAGGCTGACTTCAAGGGCATCCTCGAGGCTATGGACGGTCTGCCCGTGAACATCCGTCTGCTCGATCCTCCCTTGCACGAGTTCGTTCCCCACGATCTGGCTGGTCAGCAGCAGATGGCTGAGGAGATGGGCGTTAGCCTGGAGGTCATCCAGCGCCGCGTAGCTTCTCTGGCCGAGAACAACCCGATGCTGGGTCACCGCGGTTGCCGTCTGGGCATCACCTTCCCCGAAATCACCGCTATGCAGACCCGTGCCATCCTGAGCGCTGCTTGCGAGCTGAAGAAGGAAGGCAAGAACCCGATGCCCGAGATCATGGTGCCGCTGATTGGTATCTTGCACGAGCTGAAGCAGCAGAAGGAGATTATCCAGTACACCGCCAAGGAAGTATTCGCCGAGTATGGCATTGAGGTTGAGTTCGAGATTGGTACGATGATTGAGATTCCTCGTGCTGCTCTGACCGCTGACCGCATCGCTACTGAGGCTCAGTACTTCTCATTCGGTACCAACGACCTCACTCAGATGACCTTCGGCTACAGCCGCGACGACATCGCCAGCTTCCTGCCCGTCTATCTCGACAAGAAGATCCTGAAGGTCGACCCGTTCCAGGTCCTCGACCAGAATGGTGTGGGCAAGCTCATCAAGTACGCCGTGAAGCAGGGTCGCGAGGTGCGTCCCGAACTCCGCTGCGGCATCTGCGGTGAGCACGGTGGTGAACCCAGCTCCGTGAAGTTCTGCGCCAAGATTGGCATGAACTACGCCAGCTGCTCGCCCTTCCGCGTGCCCATCGCCCGCCTCGCCGCCGCCCAGGCCGCTGTAGAGGAGTAAACAGAAATACTCTGAATATAAAGCGAGCGCAGTTCCCTTTCGGAGCTGCGCTCAATATTTTTATCAATATGTCATTTGTCGCTATTGTGACTATTCCCCTGTCAACCCTTTGTAGCTCTTAGCAGCGGCTTGGAGTGCTTCCTCGGTAGTGTAGCGCTCGTAGTAGGTGCAGCGGGTGACAATGCGCTGGGACGATACATGATTGTCCTGAATGCGGACGAG
>JAILAA010000166.1 GCA_024681875.1 Prevotella sp. | reverse complement strand
AGCTGAAATACTCATACAATGTGGGTATCTGGGGCACCAGCATCTGCGGCGGCGAACTGCTCGACCCCAAACAGGGACTGCCTGAGGAGGCTTATCTGAAACACGTCACTGCCAAGGAAGATACCCTGCTGAAGATTCAGTTTGAGAAGGGCGAGATTGTCAGCGTGAACGGTGAGAAGTTCGATGACCGCGTAAAAGCCATCCAGAAGGTTGAGGAGATTGGCGCCTCGTATGCCATCGGCCGCGACGCCAACGTTGGAGACACGATTATCGGCATCAAGGGCCGTGTAGGCTTCGAGGCTGCAGCTCCGAAGCTTATCATCGAGGCTCACCGCCTGTTGGAGAAGTCAACGCTGAGCAAGTGGCAACAGTACTGGAAAGACCAGGTAGCCAACTGGTACGGTATGTTCCTGCACGAGAGCCAGTACCTGGAGCCCGTCATGCCCGACATCGAGGCTATGCTGACTTCCAGCCAGCGCAACGTCACCGGTACCGCCATCCTGAAGCTGCGTCCCTACGGTTTCGAGACCGTGGGCATCGACAGTCCTAATGACCTGACGCGTTCGAAACTCGGTGAGTACGGCGAGACCCAGACGGGCTGGACAGCCGACGAGGCTAAGGGCTTCATCAAGGTTACCTCTACCCCACTCCGCGTCTACTACGGGATACATAAAGACGAGAAAAGATGATAAAAGTTGGTATTTTTGGAGCTGCCGGCTATACGGGCGGTGAACTGATAAGAGTCTTGTTAGGGCATCCCGAAGCAGAGATTATCTTTGCCAACAGCGAAAGCAATGCAGGCAACCTTATTAGCGATGTGCACGAAGGACTGATTGGTGATACCGACCAGCGCTTTACTGTAGAGACTCCTTTTAAGGATGTTGACGTCGTGTTCTTCTGCTTTGGCCACGGCAAGAGTGAGGCTTTCCTGAAGGAACACGCCATTCCAGCTAACGTGAAGATTATCGATTTGGCACAAGACTTCCGCATCAAGGGTAATCACGATTTCGTCTATGGTCTGCCTGAGATTAACAAGGAAGAGATTCAGCAGGCGCAACACGTGGCAAACCCGGGCTGTTTCGCTACAGCCATCCAGCTGGCACTGCTGCCCGCGGCCCATCTGAACCTGTTGAAGGAGGATGTTGCCGTCAACGCCATCACGGGTTCTACAGGTGCCGGCCAAAAGCCTGGGTCTACGACTCATTTCTCGTGGCGCAACAACAACCTGAGCATCTACAAGGCTTTCACCCACCAGCACTTAGCCGAGATACGCCAGTCGCTGACTCAGGTGCAGGGCTACCTTGATGCCTCCATCGACTTCATCCCCTACCGCGGTGACTTTGCCAGGGGCATCTTCTGTACAGCAGTCATTAAGACCAAGGCACCGGCCGAAGACATCATTGAAGCCTACAAGGAGTTTTACCGCGATGCTGCCTTCACATACTACAGCGACCAGCCCATTGACATGAAACAGGTAGTGAACACCAACAAGGCACTGATACACGTCGACTGCTTCGAAGGTAAGGCACTGGTCACGTCGGCCATCGACAACCTGCTTAAAGGTGCTGTCGGCCAGGCCGTCCAGAATATGAACCTCATGTTTGGCATCAACGAAGGAGCCGGACTTAAACTCAAGGCATCTGCCTTCTGATTCACAACCATTGTAATAACGAATAAACGAAAAACAACATGAAACTATTCGACGTATATCCGCTCTTCGACGTCAATATCGTCAAGGGCAAAGGGTGCCGGGTGTGGGACGATAAAGGTCAAGAATACCTGGATATGTATGGCGGCCATGCCGTTATCTCCATCGGTCACTCGCATCCCCACTATATTGAAAAGGTAACTGAACAACTTCAGAAGTTAGGTTTCTACAGCAATTCCGTGGTCAACAAACTGCAGGTGGAGCTGGCCGAACGTTTAGGCCGCATCAGTGGATACGAGGACTACCAGCTGTTTCTTATCAACAGCGGTGCCGAGGCCAACGAGAACGCCCTGAAACTGGCCTCGTTCAAGACGGGCAACACTCGTGTGCTCTCCTGTGAAAAGGCATTCCACGGTCGCACGAGTCTGGCTGTCGAGGTGACCCACAACCGTAAGATTGTGGCTCCCATCAACGACAACCACCACGTGCGTTTCCTGCCAATGAACGACCTGGAGCCGTGGGTACGTGAGTTGTCGCGCGGCGGTATCGCTGCCGTCATCCTGGAGTGTATCCAGGGTGTGGGCGGCATCCAGATGGCCACGCCCGAGTTTGCCCAAAAGCTGGCCTACGCCTGCAAGCGCTACAACGTGCCCCTCATCTGCGACGAGATTCAGTGTGGCTATGGCCGCAGCGGTAAGTTCTTTGCCCATCAGTGGTTAGGCATCAAGCCCGACATCATCACCATGGCTAAGGGTATTGCCAACGGCTTCCCCATGGGTGCCGTGCTCATCAGCCCCGAGTTCCAGCCCGAATACGGCCAGCTGGGCACCACCTTCGGTGGTAACCACCTGGCCTGCGCCGCCGCACTCGCCACACTCGACGTCATGGAACAGGAACATCTGGTGGAGAACGCCAACGAGGTGGGCCAGTACCTGATGGAAGGTATCCGGAACATTGGCAGTTCTCATATCAAGGATGTTCGTGGACGCGGCTTGATGATAGGCATTGAGCTTGACATGCCACACAAGATGGTGCGCAAGCCACTCATCCGCCATGAGCATTGTTTCACGGGCTGTGCCGGACAGGACATCCTGCGTCTGCTGCCCCCCCTGTGTCTGACGAAGGCCGATGCCGACGATTTCATTGAAAGACTCATCAGAGTACAACCAGAAGAAGATTGAAGAATTGAAGGAAATGAAGATAACAGTTATCGGTGCTGGCGCTATGGGTGGCGCCACTGTAGAGGGGCTGGTCAAGGCCGGCCATCAAGGGAGTGACATTTGTGTAAGCGATCCGTCGCAGGCTGTGCTCATTAAGTTCGCAGCCATGGGCATCACCACCACTACCGACAATCGTCAGGCCGTACAAGGTGCCGACATCGTGATGGTAGTCGTCAAACCATGGCTTACGGAGCAGGTGCTGAAAGGCATTAAAAGTGAACTGAACCCTAAAGAGCAGATTCTCATTGTGATTGCCGCCGGCGTCCGTTCAGCCAGCATACAGGAGTGGCTGGGTGCACAGTGTCCCCCACTCTTCCTCTGCATCCCTAACATCGCCATTGCACAATTGGTTTCCACCACTTTCATCGTGCCGATTGAGGCTGAGCCTCAGCTTACAGAGAAAGTA
>JAILAA010000164.1 GCA_024681875.1 Prevotella sp. | reverse complement strand
CGATGCCCTTTTCGTCGAAAGCGTGGCTGATCAGCAAGCCCGTATCGTTCATATAACACTTCAAAGTCGTACGGTCTTCGTTCATTTTCAGTCCGATGTTCGGCTCTGTCGAATTGTAGCAGATGTTGACCACTCTCGCATCCTTCAGCCAGAAGAAAGCATCATCCCAGTCACGATATTTCGCGCCAGGCTTCAGGGCAGACAAACGGAACTTCTTTTCGTGCTTGGATAATTGAGGTGGAATCTGGTCGAAGACAGACACCACCTTGTCGGCCATTTCACCAGCATAATTGAAGATGTCGTTACGATAGATGGCCAGTACATCACGCTTGGCAGCATCTACGGCATCAAAGTCCTTTGTCTCTACATACTTCTTGACGGCCTGCGGCATTCCACCCACTATCATATAAAGACGGAAAGCATCCATAGCCTGGCGATGGAAAGCCTGCCCCATCGGCTTGCGTTCGGCATACATCTTCCGTATCAAGTCCATCAGCATGTCATTGCCTGTTGCCCAAAGGAACTCTTCAAAGTCCATCGGGTACATCTGAATGGGACGCTCTTCTGAAGGGAGTACGATGCCTTGCGTATTCTTCTTGATGCTGACTAGCGATCCTGTTTCAATGTAGTCATAACGGCCATCAGCCACCAGAAACTTGATGGCAGCTCTCGCCCTGGGACACAACTGTATCTCGTCTAGAATGATGAGCGACTTACGCTCATGAAGCCTCACTTTGTAGTGCTGGCTCAGATAGAGGAACAGCGTATCGAGGTCTTCCAGATAGAGGTCAAACCAGTCTCTGACCATCTGAGGAGCCTTGTTGAAGTCGATAAGGATATACGACTCGTACTCATTCCTGCCGAACTCCTCTACGATATAGCTCTTGCCAATGCGTCGCGCTCCCTCTACGAGTAGTGCCACTTCACCATTTCTTTTCTCCTTCCAGTCGAGGAGTTGCTGATATATTTTCCGCTTCAGGATGACGTCTTTTGCACCTTTTTGAGATTTTTGTTCTGCCATATTTTACACCTTTTTGAGATTTTTGACGCTGCAATATACACCTTTTTGAGATTTCTTGCAAGTTTTTGAGTAATTATTTATTGGAAACGATGAGGTGGTCAAGTGTTGCGGTTGTTGCAGTGTTGCAGTTCTCAAAAGGCTTTCCCTAAGTCAAAAAATACTGCTATATTTATATATATTATAATATATATAAATATAGATATAAATCTTGACTTTCGGATAACCTATTTTGGAACTGCAGCACTGCAACGCTGCGACAGCGAGTGCAGAGTGATGCTCGCATCAACTATGCCGAGCGCCAGCAGTCTCGACGAAGTCAACGCTGCGACAGCGAGTGCAGAGTGATGCTCGCATCAACTATGCCGAGCGCCAGCAGTTGTCGACAAAGTCAACGCCGCAACAGCGATGTGTAGTTGCAGAAAAAAAAGAAAAAAATCTGCGAAACATTCGTGAACCGCAATGGGATTGTTGTACCTTTGCACTTGTAATCAGAGGATTACAAGTGCGAGTGTGGGCGGCGGCTCAGCAAAGGCCAAGCAAGCTTGCCTCTGCGTTGACGAAATGTCGTCTTCGAACGCGACTCGGCTATTCATACGAGTATGATAGCTCTCGCTGCTTACTCAGTTCGCCTTGCACCACACTTGTCGCGGCAAACCGGACGAAGAGCCTGAAACTATGGCCACACCCGCCGCCTCTCTTATGGGAACCCCTGAGGTATCGGAATCAAAGCCCTGGGGTATTGCGAAGATAGGACCGGGGTATTGCCTTACAGGATACGGTCTCGGGTATAACGGGAGCCGCTTACGTACAATTTTTTAATATACTAAAGTTATGAGTACTGTTAATGCTATAGAACTGCGCGTGAACCTTCGCGCCAACAACAACGAGAAGTCCGACCAGTTCGGACGTTTGTACGCCGAGCTTGACCGCAACCGCACCCTGTCGCTGCGTGGTCTTGCAAAGCATATTTCGGAGCACGGCTCTATCTACACCCGCGACATCGTGGAGGGTGTGCTGACCAAGCTGTGCCAGTGTATCCCCGAGCTGCTTGCCCAGAAACCTCCCCGAAAGGGGAGGCTTTCGTATCTTTGAGACTACGTCTCTTAGGCGGGATGCACCTCGGAAGGAAAAATATATTGCAATTTATTTTGTCCTTCGCTCGGTTTTGATTACTTTTGCACTTGAAAAATGTTTGTACTATGATTTATGCTGTGATAATAGGCGGAGTGCTGCTGGTGGCGGTGATAACGATTGTGGTGCGCGACCTGGTGCGGCATCGCAGGGACTACAACCGCATTCACCAGAAGATACACGACAAGCAGATGCGCAGCTACGCCTTCCTGATAGACCACGACTTTGAGGTGGTGGACACGAACTACTACGAGCTGAACCCTGACGTGGAGAAAGCCGAGCCTCTGCTGCTGGGGAACGTGCTGCACTGCCAGACGGGAACCGACTGCGGAAAATGCGGCACGGGGTTTGCCTGCCAGACGTGTCCGGTGCGCTACGTCATCAATAACGCGTTCCGCCAGAAACGGGCATTCGAACACGTGGAGGCAAAGATGAACCTGTATGACGCGGTGTATAAGGTGCACACGGTGAATGTGGTACTGAACGGGGAACCGGTGTTCTTCAAGAACGAACCGCACATGCTGGTGACAGCGAAGACTTTGAAAACCTAGAAGATTATAAAACAACGAATTATATAACGACCACAGATGACACAGATGACACAGAATATGACTTGTATTTATAAAGGATTACGCAGATGCGCGCGCGCTGCATTTATCTGTTTATTGGTTATTGGTTATTGTCTATTGTTCACGGTTGCATGTTCCAACCTGCCGGAGGCAGCGACAATCGACCTGGAACATTATCAGCCGGTGGAGAAGTTTGTTCCGGCCTACGAGGCGCTGACCAACCGCACAGACCTGACGAGCAACCAGGACTACGACATTGAGCAGACGGTGCGCGTGCTGAACGCCCTGGAGATTGCCCAGGCCAACTCCAAGAACTTCAACGAGTTTCTGGAGTACATGGCGAAGCAGGACTACACGGGCGTGGCTCCCGACGTGCTGGAGGCCAAGCAGAAGCTGCTGCCCATCCTGCAGTACATGTACAAGCTGCAGAGCCAGGACAAGGAGCTGAACGACCTGTGGATGCTGGCACGCGGCGTGGCCAAGGGCGCCTCGGCCGTTGACGACCCGTTCCGGCTGGCCGGAGCCGTGGTGGGCAACCCGCTGGCCATTTGGGACATTGCCCATTCGGAGGACGGCACGAAGGTCACCGACGCGGCCTTTGCCCAGTATGAGAAGGACAAGGAGCTGAAGGCGAACATGAAGCGCGACATTGAGACGCTGCGCCAGTCGTACCTGCAGTACCTGACGGACTATGCGCCCATCTACCACAAGTACATGAAGGAATACGACGCGCTGTGCGTGCAGAAGGACAAGGCCTACCTGGACCTCTACGGCGGACGGCCGAACGACGCG
>JAILAA010000149.1 GCA_024681875.1 Prevotella sp. | reverse complement strand
TTCCATAGAAATCCCAGCAAATCACGAATAGTTCGATATAATTGATTAACTTTGCAAACGAAACGAAATATGGCAAACGAAATGATACCAATAAACGAGTCTGAGTACAATGCAATTCTGCGACAGGTTGTCGCAGTTATTGAGGATTCGAAGGCTACTATTGCCAAGAATATCAATGTAAGCATTAACACTACACATTGGAAGATTGGTATGCTGCTCCATGAAAAGAAGCTGGAGAGTAAGCATGGTAGTGGAGTGGTGAACAGGCTTTCAGTTGACTTGAAGCAGATATATCCGGAAATGGGCGTATCGCCCAGAAATCTTTGGGACATGAAGAAATTCTATGAGCGTTTCAAGGATTGTGACGAGAAACTGCGACACGCTGTCGCAGTTTTGCCCTGGTGGAATACTCTAAAACTGATGAGTAAACTTGGAGATAACGATGAGGCAATCCTGTACTATGCACAAGAAACGGTGAGAAAAGGCTGGAACCGCGACTTGCTGTTGAATGCCCTGAAGATGAAAATGCATGAGAATCAGCCTGCACCGATAGACAACAACTTTGAAAGAACTCTTCCTGCAACACAGGCAGCTTACGCCAACGAGGTATTTGGCAGTAGGTATAACCTGGGATTCCTTGGGGTGACAGAACCTATAGCAGAATTGGAACTGGAAGAAAGGCTTGTGAATAAGGTGAAGCAATTCCTCTTAGAGTTAGGCAAGGGGTTCACCTATATCGGCAATCAGTATGTCTTGGAATATAATGGTAAAGCAAGCAAGGTCGATTTGTTGTTCTTTCATCGAGGTCTGCATTGCCTTGTAGCAATGGATTTAAAGATTGGAGAGTTCCGTCCTGAATATGCAGGAAAGATGAACTATTATCTATCGCTGCTTGACCGCTTAGAACGCAGAGAGGATGAGAACCGCTCAATAGGTATCATTCTTTGTGCTGAGAAGGACAACATAGAAGTTGAACTTGCATTAGAAGATATGGGTAAGCCTATTGGAGTAGCAGATTATCAGTTGATTATTCCTAAAGACGAACTACAGAAAGTCATTAGTGATGAAATAGAATCGTACGAGAATGACAAAAGACTGGAGAAGGAAAGTGATTAGAAAATTGTGCTATGTTTGGTGGATTCAGAAGAAATGATTACCTTTCTTGCGTCCCGTTGGTAGCAAGCGACCAGCGGTCGAGCGGTACCCGAAGTTGAGTCATGAAACATCTGGTGGCTCAGCGTCGGGTACTCATGCGACTTTTGTTGCAAAGTTACGAAAAAAAACTAGTCGACCTTCAAAAAAGTCCCCCAAACGCATTGTAATTTTCTTTTTCATGTTCGCTATGTAAAAAATTTTCTTCCGCTTCCTTTACAAACGAAAAATGCAAACTAGAAGCGGGATGAAAGACTTTTTAAGGATTCAGACAGAGAAAGGGACGATCGGGAGAGACGATAATTGCACACTTACATGTCTTCTGTGCAGCATTTTCGCTCTTAAAAGCGTCTGATTATGGATTTTTGCGGGTTGTTTACGTTCAAAAAGAGGCCCCGCGTGAAAAAATCCAGCCTAGATTTTTTTACGCGGAGCCTGTATTTTTTCGTGGGGAGTCTTGAAAAAGAGCCAAAAAGACCTTAATGTCCTGTCAGTCAGCGAAATGGGTAACCCCTTCTATTTTGCGATATTTTCAGCCAATAAAGAGTTTGGTGAATTCTACGCGATTCTCAGCCTCGCTCAGCGCCAATTTTGTAAAGAAAACGGAGAGGAAGTGGGCAACTGACAGGCGTATGCCGCGATGGGGGCGGTAGGGGAAAAGACAAATATTTAAAAAAGTATAAGATAGCGTTGATTTTTGCTTGAATGGATTATTCTTCGTATCTTTGCAGCCGTCTAATATAGCGACAACAAAAGCAAAGAAAACAATGAAAAGATTTTTCGTGGCCTTAGTGGCCCTCATCACGATGAGCACTGCAATGATGGCACAGACTGCCCAGCAGGTGCTCGACAAGTGTGCTGCACTGGTAAGCGCTCCAGAAGGTGCCACCGCCAATTTCTCTATGACGAGCGCGCAGTATGGCAACGCAGCCGGCACAATCAGCATCAAGGGGCAGAAGTTCTATATGAAGAGCAACACCATGACGATGTGGTTTGACGGTACGACGCTGTGGTCGTATTTGGCGCAGAATGAAGAGGTGAACATCTCCACCCCTACGGCGCAGCAGCTGCAGACGCTTAACCCCTACCATTTCATCAACCTCTACAAGCAGGGCTATACTGCTACCATGACCACCAGCGCCACGGCCTATACCGTACACCTGACGGCCACAGACACGCAGAAAAAGATTAGCGAGGCCTTTATCACCATTGACAAGACGACCTACGCACCCAAGGACCTGAAAATGCTGCAAGGCACAAAGTGGACCTCTTTCACCATTAGTGGTCTGAAGGCAGAGCGCCAGGACGACTCAAAATTCCGTTTCAACAGCAGCGCATATCCCGATGCTGAAATCATTGACCTGCGCTGATGAACCGTCTGCAGCTTTACCGTGAACTGCGCCGCCACGCCAAATTAGGCGAGAAACGCCACCCGATGCTGGAACAGAGCATGGCGGCAAAGGTGATGATGTACATCGGTGCAGGCCTCATGGCCATCTATATGGTCTTCCTCGGAAGTCTGTTTGGCAAGTTGGCGGCAGAAGAGGATGTGCCCATTATGATATGGGGACTGATGGCGTTTTTCCTGCTGCCCCTCGACTTCTTGTTTCGTTTCATTGCCCAACAGACGCCGATGATGTTCATCAAGCCCTACCTCTTATTGGATATGCCGCAAAAGACGGTGGTGGAGAGCTATCTGCTCAACCTCGTCAGTAGCGGCTATAATTTTCTCTGGCTGGCCATGCTATTGCCTTACGCCTACATCTGTCTGGTATCGGGCATCAGCTTCTGGTCGATGCTGGCAGTGGTGGTATGCGGCCTGTTGCTGGTGATGATCAACAGCCAATGGTATCTTCTGGTGCGCACCCTCATCAGCCGCTCGCTGTTCTGGTGGCTGCTGCCCATAGGCGTCTATGCAGCCATCTGGGTACCCTTGATAACCCTCTGTGATGATCCTTTTGATGCCTTATCCGACTTCTACGACTCCTTTGATACTGTGCCGATGTTGTGGGTCGTGATGCTCGTGCTATTGCTGGCTGCGCTCTTCGGCATGTTGTTGCTGAACCGTGAGATGCAGCTGCGCTTTATCAAGCAGGAGTTGTCGCGCGAGGAAAAGAAGGCCTCAGCCATCAAGCATGTGTGGCGCCTGTCGTTCCTTGAACGCTTTGGCCAGGCTGGCGAATACCTGAAACTGGAAATCAAGAGCATCATGCGCAACAAGGCCATCCGCACCCGCGTGCTGATGAGCCTTGGACTCATCGTAATGTTTACGGTACTTATCAGCTACACCGATATCTACGACAACCCTTGGATGTTGAACTTCTGGTGCTACTACTGCTTTGCCATCTATAGCATGACCACGCTGGTGAAAATCATGGGGCCCGAAGGCAACTACATCGACCTGCTGATGACGCAGCATGAGAATATCCTGCTGCTCCTGCGTGCCAAATACTACTTCCATGTAGCCATCCTGTTCATTCCCCTGATTCTTATGATGCCTGCCGTCATTGCCGGCAAATTTACCATCTTGATGATGTTGGCATTCCTGCTGCTTACCAGCGGGCTGGGATTCTTCATCATGTTCCAGTTGGCCGTTTACAACAAGCAGACGCTGCCTCTCAACGAGAAGATTACAGGAAAGAATAACATGGAGAGCGGTTTCCAGCTCCTCATCGAGATGGTGGGCATGTTCCTGCCGCTCATCATGGTGGCCTTGCTGCTGGGATCTACCGATGAGGTCACGGCCTACACCGTGATGGCCGTCATCGGTCTGCTCTTCACGCTTGCCCATCCCATCTGGCTGCGCAACATCTACAACCGAATGATGCGGCGCAAGTATGTGAACATGGAAGGATTTCATGCCTCAAGATAATAACTACTTTAAATCATAACTAATTAAAACAAAACAATGAGAAAAATTCTTGCAATCGTAGCTGTATGCCTGTTTGCCACCGCTTCCTTGGTCAAAGCTGAGAACAAGCAACAGCTGACGATCAACGGTCAGGCGGTGGAAAGCGTCGTCTCCCGCATCACCTTCGATGGTGACAATGTCGTACTGCATTTTGTCGGTGGTGATAGTCAGACAGTAGAAATGGATGCTGTCGTCTTAGGCTTTGAGTATTCTACCGTCGTTTCTATCAACGCCTTACGCGGTACCGTTGACAACTTCCTAAACCTGCAGGGCATTGACGAAGGTACCGTCGTCAGCGTCTACGATGCACAAGGTAAGCTCGTAGCCACCACCACAGCCCATGAGGCCAAGGCAGTGCTCTCTGTCTCGACACCCAAGAGCGGTGTCTATATGTTAAAGGCTGGCCGGCAGGCTGTGAAATTCATAAAAAAGTAAACGACCATGAAGAAGATTCTTTTCAGCATCATCGCATTGCTGGGCGTGCTCCATGCCAATGCCCAGACGAAGTGGGACTTTACGCAGACGCCCGAATCGGACGTGACAGCCCTGAAGGCCGCTCCTACTGAGTGGTCATATACTGAAAGCAGCAACCGTTTTGAAAGCATCAATGCCATCAATGGTCCTTTGAAGGCTGGCAATGTGGAACTGCAGCTGACCAAGGGTCTGAGTTTCGATGCCCCTGAGAAGAAGATACGCATTGATGTGAACAACCGTGTGCAGCTGGCAGGTAAGAATGTCACAGTCACCATACCCGCCTTGAAGAAGAGCCAGACGGTGACCATCGTCTTCGCTTCGACAGGCAATACCGCTGTCACCTTCGATGCCAATACAAATCTGACCAATGCCCAGGGCTTTGTGGCAGCAGACAAGAACACCACGCAGACAGGTACAGGTGTCGTGGAAGCTGACGGCGCAGTCAGTTTCAAGTGCACAGTCGGCAGCATCAACATCTTCTCTATTGAAGTGTCAGAAGCCCCAGACGTCCCTGTAGGCTCAGAAGACGTCATCAACAACAATGTAGCTCGTAACCCTAATGTCAACCAGGCTTTGCTTACCCTGAGGAATGGCGATATGCTCTACTACGACACACAGTCGCTTCAGGCCATCGACTTCGATGAAGAGACGGGCAAGGTCATCCTGACTACAGCGACGCAGCAGCAGGATATCCTCAACGGCACACTGGCCAGCCTCGCCTTCGCCAAGAAAACGGACAACGGACAGAATCCTGAGATTGACAACCATGGCGTTGTGATCACCGAAGCACAGGGCTGGCTGGAGTCGGCCTACGTGAAATTCAATCTCTATGAAGGTGCCACTACCTATAACGTTTATGTGAAGGGCGGTCAATACGTCGACTTTACAAAGATTGACGCCCAGTTGGTGCGCAACTATGGCACCTATGGCCGTGCCGATGTGGTGGGACTCAAGGCTGGCAGTTATGTGCTGAAGGTCGTTCCCGTGGCTGACGACAATGAACTGACCGACAAGGCCAGCACAGCCAGCAACCTCACTGTGAAAAACTATGACCGCACCGGCTATGCTCACTTCAACTACAGCGGCGTGGGCGCCTACAATGACGACGGCACGCTGAAGGCAGGAGCCAAGGTGTTCTACGTCACGAAGCAGACCGCCAAGACCATCTCCACCACTGTGGCCGGAGCCGAGCAGAATCCCTGCGTGGGCATCCAGGCCATCATCGACGCCTACCAGAAGGGACAGGACACTACCCCTATTGCTTTCCGCATTATCGGCCTCGTTGAGAAAGAGAATCTCGATGCCATCAGCAGTAGTGAAGAGGGATTGCAGGTGAAGGGCAAGGAAGCCGACAGCGAGTTGAACATCACCTTTGAGGGCATCGGCGACGACGCCACCTTGCGTGGCTTCGGTTTCCTCGTGCGCAACGCCAAGAGCGTGGAGTTCCGCAACTTGGCTATCATGCGTTGCATGGACGACGGCATCTCGCTTGACACCGATAACTCCCATATCTGGGTGCACAACATCGACTTCTTCTATGGCAAGCACGGCAGCGGCGACCATGACAAGGGCGACGGCGCATGCGATGCCAAGGCGAACTCGAAATACTGCACTTTCAGCTACTGCCGCTATTGGGACACTGGCAAGACCAACATGTCTGGCATGAAGAGCGAGAGCGGCCCCAACTATTTATCTTACCACCACAACTGGTTCGACCACTCTGATTCGCGCCATCCGCGTGTGCGCACCATGAGTGTTCACGTATGGAACAACTATTTCGACAACGTGGCCAAGTACGGTGCGGGAGCAACGACGGGCGCCAGCGTCTTCGTCGAGAACAACTACTTCTTCAAGACCAAAAAGCCCATCCTCGCATCGCAACAAGGCACCGATGGACTGGGTAGCGGTACCTTCTCGGGCGAGGACGGAGGTATGATCAAGGCCTATGGCAACTACTTCGACCGCTCAGCCGTGCACTTCAGCTACTACACGCAGAAGAATCCGTCGACCAAGGGCTACGATGCCTACGAGACGGCTACCCGCGACGAGCAGGTGCCTGCCACCGAGAAAACCCTTGTCGGCGGCACGACCTATAACAACTTCGACACCAATCCGCAGCTCATCTATGCCTACACGCCCGATGCTGCTACGGACGTGCCCGCCATCGTCACTGGCTACTATGGCGCTGGCCGCCTGAATCATGGCGACTTTACTTACACCTTCAAGGACAATGTGGGCATCGACGATACCGATTCGGCTTACGACAGCTCGCTCGGTAGTAAAATTGACAGCTACAAGTCCGCCCTCGTCGGCTTCTTCGGCGAAGAGCCTCTTCCAGATAACCCCGACAATCCAGATAACCCGGATACTCCGGAAGAAGGCACCATCCTCGCTTCCTTTGATGGCGCGCCCTCACACAGTATGTTCACTGTGGGTGGTGACTATGGTGACGGGAAAATCACCTACAATGGCACCTATTACAAGAAAGGTGTGAAGCTGAACAGCAATGGCTCCATTACCTTCACGCCAACAAAAAACTATCAGATGATTCTGGTATTAGGCACTGCCAAGGATGGCCGCGACGTGAATATGAACGGCAAAACGACAACTGTCGGCGGTACGGAGAACGCAACGGGCAAATATTACGAGATGCAACCCATCGACATTGTTGCCGGTACCGAGTACGTGCTGAAAAAAGGCAGCAAGGAGGGTCTTGTCATGCTCATTATTCTTAATCCCAAGGAGTAATCGTTTGTTGAGTGATACGTATGAAACGATTATTCCCCTATTTCCTTTTGTTGCTGCTGTATACAGGTAGCTTGGAGTTGAATGCACAGGTACGTACTGTACAATGTCTGGACTTCGGGTGGAAGTTCTTCTTGGGCGACACCGATGGTGCCGACATCACGACAGACGACAGCCAGTGGCGTACCGTCAGTTTGCCCCATGACTTCCAGATAGAACAGCCGTGGGTGGAGCCTGCTCCCGACGAAAAAGCTGACAACGATGACCCCGCAGCCAACATCAAGAGCCGTCTCAGCAGCAGAGGATTCAAGGAGATGGGCCGCGGATGGTACCGTCTTCACTTCACGCCCGCCGACAGCCTGCTGGGCAAACGGCTGCTGATAGACTTCGGCGGCATCATGTACGTGGGCGACGTCTATCTGAACGGCGAGCTCGTTGGGAAGACCGACTACGGCTATGTGGGTTTTGAGGTGGATGTTACCGGCAAAATGAAATTCGGGCAGGACAACGTTATTGCCGTAATGGCCGACACGCGTGAACCCAATAACTCGCGCTGGTACACTGGTGGCGGCTTGTTCCGTAGCGTCAAGCTGATAGCCACCGACCGCAACGTCTACTTCGCACGCCATCCGCTCTATATCACCACGCGCGAGAACCGCTATGTCACCATTTCGGCAGAAGTGGTCACAAAGGGCCGCGATAAGAAGATGCCCGTCAGCCTGCGCATCACTGCACCTGACGGCAGTGTGGTATACGAGGGCACGCACACCATCGTCCGTTCCAATCCGACCCGTAACGTGGAACAGCAGTTGCCCGAAATAGAAATCATCAACCCGCAGGTATGGGACATTGACACTCCCCATCTCTATACCGTCGAAGCCACACTCTGCAATGGGAAGGGCGAAGTCGTAGACCGTGTCACTGACCATTTCGGCCTGCGCACCGTGGAGATAGGTCCTGACTTTGGCCTGAAGCTGAACGGCAGGAAAGTGCTATTGCAAGGCTATGCCAACCACCACACTTTAGGTGCTCTGGGAGCAGCTGCCTATCCGCGCGCCATTGAAAAGCGTATTCAGCTGATGAAGGAATACGGCATCAACCACATCCGCACCAGCCATAATCCCTATAGCCGGGAGTTCATCGAGCTTTGTGACCGATATGGCATCCTCGTCGTCGACGAGCTCTACGACAAATGGACACGCCAGCATACCGGCGGACGCGTGCCCTTCGAAGCTTTGTGGCAGACTGATGTGCCTGAATGGGTGAAGCGCGACCGCAATTCGCCTTCGGTCATAGCATGGAGCCTTGGCAACGAACTGCAGCAAGACCCCAACCTGCCCTACAACGACTGGGGAGTGACGATGTATCGGCTGATGCGACCGCTGGTGGCTCGATATGACTCTACCAGATTGGTTACCGTGGCCATGCATCCCCGCTACCGCAACTGGGAGACCGACTCGCTGCCCTGCGACTTGGCGAAGATTACCGACTTTCAGGCCTACAACTACCGCTACATGTATTTCCCAGGCGACGGACGCCGCTTCCCCTGGATGACGTTCTACCAGAGCGAGGCTTCGATAGCTGCCATGGGCCAGAACTACTTCGAGATGAATCGCGACAAGGTGATGGGCCTGGCCTATTGGGGGGCTATCGACTACTTGGGCGAGAGCCAGGGCTGGCCGGCAAAAGGCTGGAGCCAGGGCGTTTTCGATATTTCCCTTCAGCCTAAGCCTAAGGCCTACTACATGCGCAGCTTTTTCAAGCCCGACGAGCCAGTGGTGCACATAGGTGTCATCGACCGTAAGGGTGACATCATGTGGAACGGCGTACAGACAGGCAACGACGGAATGAGCGACCACTGGAACCGCATTGCAGGAAAGAAACTCTCCCTTGTCGTCTATACCAATGCCACTGAGGTGGAACTGTTGTTAAACGGACGCAGTTTAGGTACGAAGCAGAATCCTGTCGGCGACCCGAAGATGCGCAATCAACTACTGTGGAACAACGTGGAATACCAGCCGGGAAAGCTTGTCGCTATTGCCCGCAATAATGGCCGTGAGGTGGCACGCCACCAGATAGAAACCACTGCCGACGCTGTGAAGCTGACAGCCAAGGCCGACAATGCAGCATGGAAAGCGAACGGAACAGACCTGCAGCATGTGTCGGTTACTGCCATCGACAGAAAAGGCCGCTGTGTGCAGACTGCTGATGCAGCAGTGACTTTCAGTGTAGTGGGGGAGGCACAGATAGTGGGAGTCATCAATGGAGACATCTGCTCTGACGAGTTAACTACATCGCTTGACGGGAACGGTAAGGAGGGTACGCGCCGCCTCTTTAACGGCACCTGCACCGTCATTTTGCGCTCAACCCGTCAGCCTGGGCCAGTTACCCTTACCGCCTCGGCGGCAGGCATGAAGACTGTAATTTTACGGATGAAGGCAGAGTAGAACCTTTGCCCCATATTTGCAATCCTACAAACAACAGATGAAGCATTTCCTCCTTACACTATTGGCGCTTCTTGGCGTTACAGGCCTGACTGGACAGATAACCCCAACCATGCCTTGGGATGGCACGCCATGCCCCAAGTATGAGGTGAGGGCGATGTGGCTCACCGTCGTCATGGGCCTCGACTGGCCGCTCACCACCAACCAGCAGCAACAGCAGCGCGACCTGTTGCGCACACTCGACCAGTTGCAACAGGCTGGCATTAATACAGTGTTGGTTCAGGCTCGCGTGCGTGCAACAACAATCTATCCCTCACGGCTTGAGCCTTGGGAAGGCGGTTTTACGGGCACACCGGGCAAAGCTCCCGACTACGACCCCTTGCAATTCTGCATCGACGAGTGTCACAAGCGTGGTATGGAGTGTCACGCCTGGGTGGTGACCATTCCTATTGGAAAATGGAACAAGATCGGGGCCCAGCAGCTGCGCAAGAAACGCCCTGAGCTGGTGAAACGCATCGGCGACGATGCTTTCATGGACCCTGAGAATCCGCAGACTGCCACCTATCTGGCCAACGTCTGTCGCGAGATAGTGAGGAAATATGATGTAGACGGCATCCACCTCGATTACATCCGATACCCTGAGCAGTGGAAAATTCGTGTGCCGCGTGCCCAAGGCAGGAAGAATATCACCGATATCGTGAAGGCCATCCACGACGCCGTGAAGCAAGAGAAGCCGTGGGTGAAGATGTCATGCTCGCCCATAGGCAAGCACGACGACTTGACGCGCTACCGCTCCGGCGGCTGGAACGCCCGCTCAGCCGTATGCCAGGATGCGCAGGAATGGCTGCGCACAGGGCTGATGGATCAGCTTTACCCGATGATGTATTTTCAGGGCAATAACTTCTACCCCTTCGCCATCGATTGGCAGGAACGCAGCTACGGCCGCACTGTGGTGCCCGGCCTGGGCATTTATTTCCTCGACCCGCGAGAAGGAAGGGAGTGGACACTCGACATGGTGGAGCGACAGCTTAGTGTGGTGCGCCAGCTGGGCATGGGCCACTGCTACTTCCGCTCAAAGTTCTTCACCGACAACGTGAAAGGCGTCTACGACTTGGGCAAGCGCTTCGATGTTACACCGGCCTTGGTGCCGCCCATGACATGGGAAGGCAAACCCGTGCCGATGACTCCTGCCAACATCTCCCTCGACGGTCAGCGGCTGAGCTGGAGCGGCGCTGAAGACCGTAGTGGTGCACCCTATCTGCTCTACAACGTCTATGCTTCGGAGGACTATCCCGTAGATGTCAGTAAAGCTGAAAACCTCGTGGCCATGCGCCGTACCGAGACCTCACTTGTCGTCCCTGCCGCAGGACTGAACTACGCCGTTACCGCCATGGACCGCTATGGTCAGGAGAGCGAGCCCATCCAGTTGCTGCTCAATGCGGGTCCTGAATATGCGGTGCCGCTCATCGCGAAGAGCGACGGACGGCCTATTGCCCTGCCCGACAAGGGACAGACGCTCGACGCCGATTTCATTATCGTCGAGACGCTGGCAGGGCAAGAGGTAGGCATCTTCCCCTACACCGATATGCTCTACGTCTCCGCCCTGCCCGACGGCATCTACCAGCTGCGTTCTCTTGGCCGCAAGGGCCGTAACCATCGCATCGGTTTCTTCTCGAAGAAAACGTATTGAGGGGAGACTTCAATTACTTAATAAAACCAAAAAAACTGCACTTTACGCGCGCGGGAAAAGAATAATGTGTAACTTTGCACGACATTAGGAAGAAATCACAGACATTTAACAAAATAATTATCTACAGCAATGAAAAAGACTATTGTGTTCGCACTGTCGGCAGCTGCCGTGCTGCTGACGTCCTGCTCGGGAAAGCTTGGCGCTCTCTCAGCAGACAACTTCACCGTCACGCCTAATCCCTTGGAGTCGCAGGGAAGTCAGGTGGCCGCCACTATCAACGGCGTCTTCCCCGAGAACTACATGAAGAAGAAAGCCGTGGTCACTGTGACGCCTGAGCTGCGCTTTCAGACCCCTAACGGTTTGCAGGCAGTGAAGGGACAGAGTGCTACGTTCCAAGGCGAGAAGGTACGTGGCAACGACCAGACCATCTCCTATCGCGTGGGTGGCCGCTATGCTATGAAGAGCACTTTCGCCTATCAGCCCGATATGGAGCAGAGTGAGCTCTTCCTAACCTTCAACGCAAAGGTGGGCAGCAAGAACGTAAAGATACCTGAGGTGAAAGTGGCTGACGGCGTCATTGCTACCAGCGAGCTTTACAAACGCACACTGGCTACAGCACAGCCCGCACGTGCACTCGATGGATTTCAGCGCATCATCAACCAGAAGCAAGAGGCCAACGTGAAGTTCCTCATCGGACAGGCCAATCTGCGTCGCTCGGAGCTCCAGAACAACAGCGTGCAGGAGTTCGTGCGTCTGTTGAACGAAATCTCCTCCAATCAAGAGACCCTGGTGCTCGATGGCGTCGAGGTGTCGGCCTACGCTTCGCCCGACGGCGGCTACAACATTAACGAGCGATTGGCCGGACAGCGCCAGGACGTGGCAGCCAACTACGTGAAGCAGCAAATGAAGAAGGCCAAGACTAATGCTCCCCTCGACACGAAATACACCGCTGAGGACTGGGAAGGTTTCCAGGAGCTGGTCAGCGCTTCCAACATCCAGGACAAGGAAGTCATCCTGCGTGTCCTGTCCATGTATCAGGACCCCGAGGAGCGTGAGCAGCAGATCAAAAACATCAGCAGCGCTTTCCGTGAGCTGGCCGACGGCATTCTGCCGCAGCTGCGCCGTGCCCGTATGACCATCAACTATGACGTGGTAGGTCGCGACGACCAGCAGATCAAGGACCAGCTGGCAGCCGATGCTCGTCAGCTGAGTGTAGAAGAGCTGCTTTATGCTGCCACACTTTATGACAATGACCTGGCCAGTGCCGAGAATGCCTATAAGAAGGCCGCAGAAATCTATCCCAATGATGCCCGTGCCTTCAACAATATCGCCTTGATCGAGTTCGAGAGGGGCAACTACACCGAGGCAGCCAATTGGCTGCAGAAGTCTGCTGCCAAAGGCTCCGTGCTGCCTGAGACCAACGCTAACCTGGGCCTTTTGGCTCTGCAGCAGGGCAATGTGCAGCAGGCTGAACAGCTCATCGCCAAAGCTACTGGCGCCAATGGCTTGAACGAAGTGCTTGGCAACCTGCATCTGGCTCAGGGCCTCTACGCACAGGCTGAACAGGACTTCGGCAAGCTGCCTACCAACAGTGCCGCTCTGGCTCAGATCCTTAATAAGAACTATCAGGCTGCCGCCCAGACGCTGGCCAGCGTGAAGGTTGCCGATGCCACCACCGATTACCTGAAGGCCATCCTCAATGCCCGCACTGGCAACAACGCCGCAGCTGCTCAGGCTTTGGCAGCAGCTGTTGCCAAGGATCCCTCGTTTGCTGCCTATGCAGCCAAGGACTTAGAGCTGAAGAATGTCCAGAAGTAAGAAAGCAGGCCATCCCCTAACTCCTCTCTATAAGGGAGGGGAAAAAACACCTTGCTGCAAATTATCCACAGTGAGCATGTTTTCTCCCCTCCTTTCAGGGAGGGGGTGGGGGATGGCCTGTGTTTTTTTGTTCCTTCTTTTCGCTTCCTCCTGCAGCAAACAGTCTGATCGGTTTAAGCTGGAGGCTCAGTTTAAAAATCTGAATCAGGGCGAGTTCTATATCTACGACTACAACACAGGCCAGAAGGATACCGTCGCAGTCAATGACGGGCGCTTCGTTTATGACCGTCCGCTCAGCGACACGCTTACATTAGCCATCCTCTTTCCCAATTACAGCGAGATTCCAGTCTTTGCCATGCCGGGTGCTGAGGTGAAGATGGAAGGCGATGCATCGCACTTGCGTGATACGGAGATAAAGGGCACGCCCGACAATGACCAGATGACGGCTTTCCGCCTGAAGACCAACGACATGACGCCGCCGGAGGCTGAGGCAGAAGCCGAAAAGTTCATCACGGCCAATCCGACTTCCCCTGTCAGCTTCTACCTCCTTCAAAAATACTTCTTGCAATCGCTTACCCCCGACTATGCTAAAGCATATACACTGTGTGAACTTCTGCACAAGAAGCAGCCGCAAAATCAGCACGTTGCACGACTGCTGACACAGCTGGAGACGCTGAAGACCTACGCCACGACGGGGCCTCTGCCGCCGTTTCAGGCCATTAGTACCGATGGTGACACTGTGACGGAAAATACGATGCGCTCCGACGTGAACGTCATTATGGTCTGGACGACGTGGAACTATGATTCACAGTCGCCCATGCATTCACTAAGCAGGTTGAAGAAGAAATATCCCCATCGCTTTTCGGTGCTCAGTATCTGTCTTGACGCCAGTCCCAGCGAGGGGAAGGGCGTGCTGGAGCGCGACAGTGTCAGCTGGCCCAACGTCTGCGACAGCCTGATGTTTCAATCGCCGCTTTTGGCACAACTCGGTATTGCCACCATACCCGCCAATATCGTAACCGATAAACATGGCAACATCGTGGCGCGCAACCTCAGTAGCAACGACCTGCAGAACAAGGTGAAGCAGATGTTGGGAGAAAATTGAAAAAACTTGAGAAAAGATGCACGCCTTTCAAAAATAATGCGTAAATTTGCAAGCTGAATCTTAATGTCGAGTGATGATGAGTCAGGACGAGAAAGAGGTTTTGCTTCAAAAGTTTGCCGATGTCAGCCATCGTCTGAATTTGGCCAATATCCAGTTGGAAGAGGCAAACAAGAAGCTGAAGGAGTATGAGGAGAAGGCACTTCAAGCTGAAAAAGCCAGCAAAATGAAGAGCCTCTTCCTTGCCAATATGTCGCATGAGATTCGTACGCCCCTTAATGCCATTGAAGGCTTTTCTCGTGTGATGGTTGAGGCTGAGTCCCTTCAGGAGCGCATGAACTACATGGAGATTATTGAGAGCAACAACAGGCGCTTGCTCAGCTTGGTCAATGAAATCCTTGACCTCTCAAGGGTGGAGGCTGGCGAAATCAGCATCAAGAAGACCAACGTTGACCTCAACTACATGCTTACCGGCATCAAACAGCTCTTCAAGTTCCGCTGTCCTGACACCATTGAACTGACGGGGAATATGCCTACCGTACAGGTGATGATGAGCACTGATGAAGACAAGCTGACGCAGGTATTCTCTAACCTGATTTCCAATGCTTTGAAGCACACTACGAAAGGCTCCATAACCTATGGCTTCAATCTCATCAATGACCATCAAGACATTGAGTTTTACGTCGCAGACACTGGTTCGGGCATTGAGCCAGAGTTTATTGACAAGATTTTCAATGCCTATGCCTCTAAGGATGCTGAGCAGAACAAGGGCTACGGTTTAGGATTGTCGCTTTGCAAGATTATCGTTGAGAAGATGGGTGGTCACATCGAGGTGAAGTCGCGAGTCAACGTCGGCTCTACCTTTACCTTCACCCTTCCCTTCCATGGTACTATAGGCGGTGTGGCTACCAGCAACCGCACGACGACATCGTCGCAGATGATTCGCACACTTCGTGTCAGTACTCGCAATACGGAAGTCAAGATGAAGACCGTATTGGTAGCTGAGGACGAGGAAAGCAACTACGAGCTGGTACGTATCGTGCTGCAGAAACGCTACAACCTGCTGCACGCCCATAATGGTATTGAGGCGGTGATGATGAATGAAGAAGACCACCCCGACCTCATTCTTATGGACATTCGTATGCCGGAGATGAACGGCCTTGACGCCACCCGCATCATTAAGGAGGTCAACCACGAAACACCCATCATTGCCCTCAGTGCCTATGCCTTTGACGAGAATATACGCGAGGCAAAGGCAGCAGGGTGTGATGATTTCTTGGCCAAACCATTCCGGGTGGAGGATCTTATTGAGACAATTGTACGCTATATCGGCGAGTAGTTCACGGTTTACAATCACAGTAAAATAGTTCACAGTTATCAGTAGTGCGATGGGTAAGTTAGCCGTATATAAATATCTGTCGTTTATGATGCTTGTCGTCACCATTCTGGTGGCGGTGTTCATTATCATGGGCATCTTTGGCGGCTATGCCAATCCGGCTACGGGCACCGCTTTGGCGCTCACCGTCTTTGCCTTGCCTCTGTTCATCATAGCCGATGTGCTGTTGCTGCTCTTCTGGCTTATCCGCCGTCGCTGGCACTGGGCTGCCATTCCCGGAGTCATGTTGCTCTGCTGCATTCCCTATATAGGCACCATTTTCCAGCCAGGCCTGTTCCGCAGTAGCGGAGAGGCTAAGTCTGGCCTGAACGTAGCCACCTACAACGTTGCCATGTTCGGCAGGGAGATGAACGGCTACAAGTCTGGTGACATACTCACGATGATGAAGAACAACGAGGTGGACATCCTTTGCCTGCAGGAATATATGGAGCAGAGTGGCGAGATGAACAATTCGGAAAACTATCTGAAGTATTTCTCGTCAATGGCAAAGGGACAGCCCGATATGGTGATTTTCAGCCGACGCTATCCTATCATCGACTCGCAGGCTATTGATTTCGGCCATACGGGCAACAGCGCCATGTGGGCCGACGTCGATGTCAATGGCCGCGTCTTCCGCATCTTCAATGTGCACCTGGAAACGACGGGCATCAACAGTGCCCTGCATCAGGCAGCTAAGCAGGAGGCCAGAGGGCAGCTGGTGGAGCGCAATTCGCTGCTTCGAGCCATCTATGGCAGCTATACCCGAGGGATGGCCATCCGAGCCCAGCAGGCCGACCTCGTTGCATCAGAGATAGAGAAGAGTCCGCATCCCGTCATCCTTTGTGGCGATTTCAATGATGTGCCTTACTCCTACGTCTACCGTAAGATGAAAGGCGACCTTGTCGACGGCTTCAAGGAGAGTGGCAAGGGGTTTATGTACACGATGCGTGATGGCAAGAAGCTAGTGCGCATAGACTATATCTTCCACAACGACGAGCTGGAGGGATATAACTATCGCACGATTAACGTCACCTACAGCGACCACTTACCCGTGTTGATGCGTATAGGGCTTTGACCTTTATTGCCGTCTCAGCCCCCGTTGATTTAAACAATCTTGAATCTTACTCGGAAAGAATGCTCCTGCTCGTCCCAGTTGGTGCCGAGCATTTCAAAGCGTCCTATTTGTGCTGTACTTCTGACATGTTTACCGATACAGGGGCAAACATCGTAATCGCCAATACGCACCAAGCGGATGGTGCCGTCGGCATCGGCGGGAAGGCGGCTGGTGCTGATTTCAGGAGGCAGCTCGTGGCGACCGACAAACTGGAAGGTGACGGGCAGGTCATCGTCGATCAGTTCGTTCATCCGCCGCTCAATCTCCTTCTCCTGCTTGCGGTCTGGTTTCTGTGCCAGGTGAAAGCTCATCTTGCTTTTCTTCCGCTCAATGTGTGTATTATAGCTTCGCTCACAGCCGAACATCCTGATCATTGTCTGGTTTAGCAGGTGTTCAGCCGTGTGTGCGGGTGGAAAAGACACGTCCCTTTCTTCCAATGTTTCCATGTCGTTCTGCTGGTCTCTATTCCTCATAACACTGTCAGCACTGCTGTTTGTCTTCATTTTTCCTAAACGATGGCAAAATTAACTAAAAATACTGAGACTGCAAAGGAATCCTTGATAAAAATTTCATGTATGAAAAGTGTGTATTTTCAAATAAAGTTGTATCTTTGCAGTCGGAAAGACTTTTATTTGGAAAAACAAAGAATAAACAATGATTACATTCTCATTAAGCCTTGTGGCTCTTATTCTGGGATATTTCCTCTATGGTCGCTTTGTGGAGCGTGTCTTCGGGCCTGACGACAGGCCCACGCCAGCCGTGGCGAAGGCCGATGGTGTGGACTTCATGGTGTTGCCTGGTTGGAAAATCTTTATGATTCAGTTTCTGAACATCGCAGGCACAGGCCCCATCTTCGGCGCCATCATGGGTGCCAAGTTCGGCCCCGCTGCCTATCTGTGGATTGTTTTGGGCTGCATCTTTGCAGGTGCTACGCACGACTACCTGAGCGGAATGCTCAGCGTGCGCAACGGCGGCATCAACCAGCCCGAGATTATCGGTCGCTTCTTAGGCAAGACAACGAAGCAGGTGATGCTGGTGTTCTCGGTGTTCCTGCTGATGATGGTTGGAGCAGTGTTTGTGTTCAGTCCGGCGAAGATTCTAGGCGATATGTGGGAGCCTTCATTTGCTACCGAGAGTTTGGGGCAGTACACATTTTGGATAGTTGTTATTTTCATCTATTATCTGATAGCCACGCTGATGCCCATCGACAAGATCATCGGTCGTGTCTATCCGCTGTTCGCTTTCTCTCTGTTGTTTATGGCAAGTGCACTGTTAGTGATGCTGTTTGTGAAGTGGCCCGCTATTCCTGAACTGTGGACAGGCTTGTCTGTTGAGGCACTGACGCCGAAGAGCATCTTCCCCTGTCTGTTCATAACCATTGCCTGCGGAGCCATCAGCGGCTTCCATGCTACGCAAAGTCCCTTGATGGCCCGCTGTATGAAAAGCGAGCGTCAGGGACGGCCCATTTTCTACGGCGCAATGATTACCGAAGGCATCGTGGCGCTTATCTGGGCTACTGTAGCCATGTTCTTCTTCTACAACCAGCCCACCCCGGGCTATGAGCAGATAGCCGGTGGTGCAGCCGCAGTGAGCGATGCACCCTCTGTCGTCACCCTCATCAGCAGGGACTGGCTGCTCACCTTCGGCGGCATCCTTGCCCTGCTGGGCGTGGTGGCAGCCCCCATCACCAGTGGCGACACTGCTTTGCGCTCGGCACGCCTCATCATTGCCGATTTCGTAAAGCTTGAGCAGCGCACCATCCGCAAGCGTCTCTATATCTGTATCCCCATGTTTGCTACCGTCATTGCATTGCTTGTATGGCAGATGGGCGACAAAGAAGGTTTCAATATGATATGGAGCTGGTTTGGCTGGAGCAACCAGACGCTGTCTGTGTTCATGCTCTGGGCCATCACCGTCTATCTGGTGCAACAGAAGAAGCCGTTTGCCATCACCCTCGTGCCGGCTCTGTTTATGACGGTGGTCTGCACCACCTATCTCATCACCCAGCAGATGTTCAATCTTGATACACTGTGGACGGCAGGCATTGCCGTCGCAACCCTGATAATCTCTGCGCTATGGTTTGTCCGTTGGTACGACAATTATAAACAATCAAAATAAATAAACACGACCATGAAGAAAATGTTTTTCTCGCTGCTCTGCGCCGTCTGCGCACTGGCAGCTAACGCCCAGACTTACACCAACAAGCCCTATCAGGACCGTCCGCCCTTCGGCGAGGGCAAGTTCTATGTGGCCACCGCTATGTCGGGCCTCGACTTGCGCTTTAACGACTTTGAGAAGTGGAACTTCGACCTTTCAGCAAAGGGAGGCTATCTGTTCCAGGACAATTGGATGGTGACCGCACAGGCAGGCTATGATTGGCATGAGAACGCCAGCAACGCCTTTACTGCCGGCGCAGGCCTTCGCTATTACATTGAGCAGAATGGCCTCTATGTGGGAATGGGCGCCAATTACGTGCATAAGTGGCATGACTACGACGACCTGATGCCTTCCGTCAATCTGGGCTATGCCTTTTTCCTCAACCGCACCGTCACCCTCGAGCCGGAGGTTTACTACAACCAGAGCCTGAAGAATCACAGCGACCACAGCGGATTCGGTTTCCGCATAGGCTTGGGCATCTACTTTGAGTAAGGTTAAAGAGTTAAAAGGTTAAAGAGTTAAAAGGTTAAAGAGTTAAAAGGTTATGTTATCAACAGAAGAACTCGTCGACAGACTCATCGATTTGTCGTTTGCCGAGGACATCGGCGACGGCGACCACACCACGCTATGCTGTATTCCCGAGGACGCCATGGGCAAGTCGCATCTGCTCATCAAGGAGGACGGCATCCTGGCTGGCGTGGAGATAGCCAAGGAAGTGTTTCGTCGCTTCGACCCCGAGATGCAGGTGGAAGTGCTCATGCAGGACGGCGCAAAAGTGAAGAAAGGCGACATCGCCATGATTGTCACCGGCCGCGTACGCTCCCTGTTGCAGACCGAGCGCCTCATGCTGAACATCATGCAGCGCATGAGCGGCATCGCCACGATGACCGCACGCTATGTGGAGCGCCTCGAAGGCACCGGCACTCGAGTGCTCGACACCCGCAAGACCACCCCCGGTATGCGCATCCTGGAGAAGCAGGCCGTGAAGATAGGCGGCGGCTGCAACCACCGCATCGGGCTTTTCGACATGATTCTGCTGAAGGACAACCACGTCGACTTCGCAGGAGGCATCGTCAACGCCATCGACCGCTGCCACGCCTACCTGAAGGAAAAGGGCCTCGACCTGAAGATTGAGATTGAGGTCAGAAACTTCGATGAGCTGCAGCAAGTGCTCGACCACGGCGGAGTAGACCGCATCATGCTCGACAACTTCTCCGTCGCCGACACAAAGAAGGCCGTCGACCTAATCAATCACCGCTACGAGACCGAGTCGAGTGGCGGCATTACCTTCGACACCATCCGTCCCTACGCCGAGCAGGGTGTCGATTTCATCTCTGTCGGCGCTTTGACGCACAGCGTAAAAGGCCTCGACATGAGTTTCAAGGCATGCTAATATTCATCTATTCTAATAACACCTGACAACTATGAAAAAAATACTAACCGTTATTTTCGGGGCCATTCTCGCCCTGAGTGTTTCTGCACAACAAGTGCAGCCGTTGCAAATCACAGTGCCAGAGCGTCCCGCCGGACAGCAGGACGTCATCGGCCTCACCGCCCCGCCATTGAAAGTAGTGCGCGTGGGCTTTATCGGCTTGGGAATGCGCGGCCCCGGAGCCGTGGAGCGATTCGCCCAGATAGAAGGCACCGATGTGAAAGGACTCTGTGACGTAGAGGCCGACCGCGTGGAAGCCTGCCAGAAACTGCTGGAGAAACACGGCCGACCCCGTGCCACCGCCTACAGCGGCTCCACCGAAGCCTATAAGAAAATGTGTGAGCGCAACGACATCGACCTCATCTACATCGCTACCGACTGGGTGCACCACGTACCCCTCGCCCTCTATGCCATGGAGCACGGTAAGCACGTAGCCATCGAGGTGCCCGCTGCAACGAACTTAGAGGAGATATGGCAGCTCATCAATACCTCCGAGCGCACACGCAAGCACTGCATGATGCTCGAGAACTGCGTCTACGACTTCTTTGAGCTGGCTGCGTTGAACATGGCCCAGCAGGGCCTCTTCGGCGAGGTGCTCCACGTAGAGGGAGCCTACATCCATAACCTCGACGACTTCTGGTCGGCCTACTGGAACAACTGGCGTCTGGACTTCAACGCCAAGCATCGCGGCGACGTCTACCCCACCCACGGCATAGGCCCCGACTGCCAGGTGCTGAACATCCACCGCGGCGACCGCATGGAATACCTCGTGGCCATGGACACCAAGCCCTGCAACGGCCCCAAGGTGATGAAGAGACTCACCGGCAACGACTGCCCCGACTTCCAGAACGGCGACCAGTCGTCCACCCTCATTCGCACCCACAAGGGCAAGACCATACTCATTCAGCACAACGTGCTGACGCCGCAGCCATATAACCGCATGTTCCAAGTAGTGGGAAGCGACGGATACGCCAGCAAGTACCCCGTCAACCAGCTCCTCTTCCGTCAAGACAAGCTCAGCAATGACGATGTGCCCAACCACGAAAACCTCGACGCCCACTCACCCCTGCCCGCAGAAGCCTGTCAGCAGATGCTGCACAAATACCTGCCCACCTTCGTCAAGGAGCTGGAGGAAACAGCCAAGAAAGTGGGCGGACATGGCGGCATGGACTTCATCATGGACTACCGCCTCATCTACTGCTTGCGCAACGGCCTGCCCCTCGACATGGACGTCTACGACATGGCCGAATGGTGCTGTCTCGGCGAACTGTCGCGCATCTCTATGGAGAACAACTCCGCTCCTGTTACCGTTCCTGATTTCACACGTGGTGCCTGGAACCGCATCGACGGCTTCCGTTATGCTTTCAAGAAATGAACAGAGAAGAATTGTTTGACATCATCCGCCAGTTCAGGCTGGAGGGCACAGTACAGGAAGTGAAGCCCTTAGGCAGCGGACTCATCAACGACACCTTCCTGGTGACAACAGCCGAGGCCGAAGCCCCCGACTACGTGCTGCAGCGCATCAACCACGCCATCTTCACCGATGTCGACATGCTGCAGCATAACATCGAGGCAGTAACCCGGCATCTGCGTCAAAAACTCGAGGCCGAAGGATGCACAGACATCCGTCGCCACGTGATGCAGTTTGTAAGCACCCGCGCAGCCGATGGGAAGACCTATCACTTCGACGGTCAGAGCTACTGGCGTGTGTCGGTGTTCATCCCCAACTCGATGACATTGAGCGAGGTTACGCCCGCTACTTCATACGATGCCGGTCGCGCCTTCGGCCATTTTGAGCAGCAACTCACCGACCTACCCGAGAAGCTGGGCGAGACCATTCCCGACTTCCACAACATGGAGTTGCGTCTGCGTCAGCTGCGCGAGGCCGTCAGTCGTAATGCTGCCGGGCGCGTGGACACAGTCAGGGAAGAGTTGGCCATGATAGATCAGTATGCCGACGAGATGTGCCAGGCCGAGCGCCTCCATCGCGAGGGCCTGCTGCCCAAGCGCATCTGCCATTGCGATACGAAGGTGAACAACATGCTTTTCGATGCCGATGGTGATGCAGGAGAGAAGGGCACGTCAGTGCTGTGCGTCATCGACCTTGATACCGTCATGCCCTCCTACATCTTCTCCGACTATGGCGACTTCCTTCGCACCGCCGCTAACACCGTCGCTGAAGACTCGCCCGAATACGAGCGCATCGCCTTCCGCTGGGACATCTACGAGGCCTTCACGCGCGGCTATCTGGAGTCAGCCCGCAGCTTCCTCACCCCCGTGGAGACAGAGCACCTGCCCTTCGCAGTGGCGCTCTTCCCCATGATGCAGGCCGTGCGTTTCCTGGCCGACTATCTCAATGGCGACGTCTATTACAAAACATCCTATCCTGACCACAACCTCGTCCGCACCCGCAATCAGCTCCGCTATTTCCAGTGTGTAAAGGCCCGTCAGGACGATATGGCATCATTGATCATTGCTTAGATAGCAAAAAAGCCCCCGAGCGGGGGCTTTTTTAGTATCCATCTTATCCATCTTAGAAGTGTAACCGAAGGTCAAGACCGACCTGAAGTGGGTTTCCCTGCTGGGCAAAATACTTCAGTGTGCCAGCCATAGGGCTTTCAGTTGCAAAGGTATTGTGTTTAGTGTTGGTCAGGTTACGTCCCCACAGGCTCACAGTAAATAAATCGAAGTCGGCATCGACATGTGCACCCAGCACGGTGTACAGGTCTTGTGCATAGAGGTTGGCATTGTCCCAATAAGTCTTTCCGCGCATAGAGACATTGGCGCCGAAAGTGAGCGATTTCATGGCACCGCCGAAGTCAATGCGATAGTCGGCATGAGCAGCCACCGTGTGCTCCGGCACGAAGGGGACGCGCTTCTTGTTATAGCTTATTTCCTCCAGCTGTCCGCTCTCACCCGTGATACTGTCGGAATATTCCTTAAAGGCAGCATGGGTATAGCCGTAGTTCAATCCCCACGACAGATGGTCGTCGAAGGCGCTGCCATGCAACGATGCCTCTACGCCACAGCTATAGCTTTTACCAGCGTTCACCATCGCACGGCCAAAACCATAGTTGCCAGTCATTACTGAAAGCTGCTGGTTGCGAATCTGCATATAGTAGCCAGCAAGGTCGAGTTGCAGCTTGGAGTCAAAAAGATTCAGGTGAGTGCCAAACTCATAGTTCCAGCTCTCTTCAGGCTTGAAGCTGATGGTCTCACGCATATTCTGATAAACGGCGTCGCTATGCTCTATCTCCATTTCGCCACGGGCCGTCTGAGCCACGCCCTGCAGCTCGGTCTGCAGGATGTCGCTGAACATCTGAATGTTGAAACCGCCGGCACGATATCCTTTCGCCACCAGTGCATAGACGTTGCTGCCCTCTCCGTCGATGCGGTAGGTCAGTCCCAGCTTAGGCAGCCACTGGTTGAAGTTGGCTTTCTCCTCCCGCTGCAGCTGTGAGACGACGTCGGCCTTTACCTGCGTGCCCATCACGTTTTCGTCAAGATGCATGACGCCCTTGGTGAAATAGTCGATGGAAGTGTGCGAATGGTCGTAGCGCAGGCCGAGGGTAGCGGTGAGTCGGTCGGTGAGGTCGAAGTCTGACTGGTGGAAGATGCCCAAGTTGCTCTGCGGTGTGCGGAAATGCCCGGGAATGGTCTCCATGTCGAGACGGATATGGCAGCCGCCAGCCCGCTCAATCATGGCGGCAGCAGCCTGTTCGCCCATACGCTTTGCCATCGAGTTCAACATGCCGTAGTAGGCATAGTCCTGTATCATCTGCGAGAGGTAGTTGTTCATTTCGCTGTCGAAATAGACGGGGGCGATGGTCTTCAGCGCCTGATAGGAGAAGAAGGCGCCTGCGGTCCAATGCCAGATGCCGGTGTTACGGCCTTTCAGTGTCAACTCCTGCGTCAGGGCATTCTGCAACTGCTCCTGCTCCAGGTGCATATAGTCCTCGGGGCGATAGTCGATGTCCATCAGCATATCGTCGTTCAGATACTGCCACGAAGCGGTATAGTTCACATCGGCCCAGTCGGCACGATAGTTCAGCGCCAAGCCTGTTGTCAGCATGTGACGCTTGTAGTCGCCCTGCCGGTTGCTGTAGGGGTCGAGGGTGGTGCCGTCGGTCAGGCTCATCTCACCGTACGCAAAGCCGTTCTGCTTGGTGTACTGATAGTCCGACTGAAGGTCGAGCTGCAAACGGTCGGTAGGCTGCCACTGCAGGCGGATGCGTCCGCCAGCCTCGTCCATCTTGTCGGCATGGTCGCCAGTGGTACTGTTGTCGAAGAAGCCCTGCTGGCCCTGATAGAAGCCTGCCAGCGAGAAGCCCAGCTGCTCACTCACCTTCTGATAGTGAGCCACTTCGGCCTTGCGGTAGAGGCCCGTACCAAAGGAGAGGTTGACATCGGTGCCCTGGTAAGTCAGCGGAGAGCGGGTGTACATACGCACCAGTCCGCCCTCAGCATTCTGGCCGTAGAGTGTTCCCTGCGGGCCACGCAACACGTCGATGCGGCTCAGCTCATAGGCGTGGAAGTTCAGCATCGACTTGTTCACAACGGGAATATTATCGATATAGAGGCCCACGGCAGGACTGTTAATACGTGAACCGATGCCGCGTACATACATAGAAGATGTATAGCGCGAGCCATAGACAGGCATCGTGAACGAGGGTACGAACTGTGAAGCGTCGCGCAGGTCGCGCACATTCAGCATCTTCAGTTCTGTCGATGAGAAAAGCGTGCTGCTCATGGGCTGTTGGCGCAGCAGGTGCAGGTCCTTGGGCTGCGCCACAACGACCACCTCGTCGAGATCTACTACACGCGAGCTGTCATTGACAAGGGTTTTCGCAGGAGTAACGTCGGCTATGGCTGCAACTGGAGCCATAGTCATCAAGGCAAAAATAATCTTAGTCTGTAACATCATAAAGGCATGAAAATTTTGTGCAAAGGTAGCACAAAATCTCCGTGCCTGCAATCCATATTTATAGGGATTTTCAGCTGCTGCGCTATGCGATGCTGTCGGTGTACCACTGGAAGAGACGTTCTACACCCTCTTCTATCTCCACCTTGTGCGTCCAACCCAAGGAATGTAACTTGCTGACGTCAATGAGCTTGCGCATGGTGCCGTCGGGCTTGCTGGTGTCAAACTCCACAGTTCCTTCGAAGCCTACAGTCTTTACTACCAACTCGGACAACTGGCGGATGGTAAGCTCCTTGCCCGTCCCCACATTGATGTGGCAGTTGCGAATCTCGCCCAGGGCAGGGATGGCGCCGCCACGGCCCTGGCTATGGTTGCGGTCTACGCTGCCGTCGGCCTTCGTGCCGTAGTGCACCGAGGAATATTTCTCGATGCCGATGATGTCGCTGAAGTCTACGTTCAGCAGGACATGTACTGAGGCGTCGGCCATGTCCTCGCTCCAGAGGAACTCGCGCAATGGGGCTCCTGTGCCCCAGAGTACCACGCGATTGGGCCAGATGCCATATTTGGACAGCACCTGCATGATTTCTTCATCGCGGTTGAGGCCGCTGATGCCCTCCACGGGACGGGTGTCGAGATCGCGACGGATGTAGCGCCAGTTCTGGTCGTTGAGCAGCTTGGCCAGATAGACCTTGCGTATCATGGCTGGCATGACGTGGGAGTTCTCCAAATGGAAGTTGTCGTTGGGGCCGTAGAGGTTGGTAGGCATCACGGCGATGTAGTTCGTGCCGTATTGCAGGTTGTAGCTCTCACACATCTTCAGGCCAGCTATCTTTGCAATGGCGTATTCCTCGTTGGTGTACTCCAGGGGCGAGGTGAGCAGGCAGTCTTCTTTCATGGGCTGTGGCGCGTTCTTCGGATAGATGCAGGTGGAGCCAAGAAAGAGCAGCTTCTTCACACGGTGGGCGTAGGCTTCGCTGATGACGTTGCACTGCATCTTCATGTTCTGCATGATGAAGTCGGCACGGTAGAGCGAGTTGGCCATGATGCCGCCTACGAAGGCTGCTGCCAGCACAACGGCGTCGGGCTGCTCCTCGTCAAAAAACTTCCTGACTGCCTGCTGGTCGGTCAAATCCAGCTCCTGATGGGTGCGCCCGACAAGGTTGGAGTAGCCGCGCTGTAGCAAATTGTTCCAAATGGCCGACCCCACTAAGCCGCGGTGGCCTGCCACGTATATCTTACTATTTCTGTCGAGCATAACTCTAATCTCTAATCTCTAAACTCTCAACTATTCCTCCATGTGTGCTCTGAGGAACAGCTTCTTCACAAACTTCATGTCGTGCCTTACCATCAGTTTCACCAAGTCTTCAAAGCTGGTTTTGTGAGGATTCCACCCCAGCTTTGCCTTGGCCTTTGCGGGATTGCCTAAAAGCTGGTCTACCTCGGCGGGGCGGAAATACTTCGGGTCTACCTCTACAACAGCTTTGCCCGTCTGCTTGTCGTAGCCTTTCTCGTCTACGCCGTCGCCGCGCCACTCCAGCTCGATGCCCACTTCATGGAAAGCCAGGGTGCAGAACTCCCTCACGGTGTGGTACTCGCCGGTAGCGATGACAAAATCGTCGGGCTCCGGCTGCTGCAGGATAAGCCACATGCACTCAATGTAGTCCTTGGCGTAGCCCCAGTCGCGCAGAGAGTTGAGGTTGCCCAAATAGAGCTTGTCTTGATAGCCCTGTGCGATGCGTGCAGCGGCCAGGGTAATCTTTCTGGTGACAAAGGTCTCACCGCGGCGCTCGCTCTCGTGGTTGAAAAGAATGCCATTGCAGCAATACATGCCGTAGGATTCACGGTAGTTCTTCATAATCCAGAAGCCGTAGAGCTTGGCCACGGCATAGGGCGAGCGCGGATAGAACGGCGTCGTCTCGCTTTGCGGCACCTCCTGCACCTTGCCATACAGCTCGCTGGTCGATGCCTGATAGATGCGGCAGCTGTTCGTCAGCCCGCAGATGCGCACGGCCTCCAGCAGGCGCAATACGCCGTTGGCATCGGTGTCGGCAGTGTATTCCGGCACCTCAAAGCTCACCTTCACATGGCTTTGTGCAGCCAGGTTGTAGATTTCGGTGGGACGTACCTCGCTGATGATGCGGATGAGCGACGACGAGTCGGTCATGTCTGCGTAATGCAGGTTGACGAGTCGCTTCTTCTTCATGTCACGTACCCATTCGTCGAGGTATAGGTGCTCGATGCGACCTGTGTTAAACGACGACGAGCGGCGCATCAGGCCGTGCACCTCGTAGCCTTTCTCTATTAAAAATTCTGCAAGGAATGAGCCGTCCTGGCCCGTGATGCCTGTGATAAGTGCAATATTTTTCATTCGCTGAACTGTTTGATGCGCTGCTCTTCCGAGAGCTTGCATATTAATAATGTATCGTCGTTCTCGGCCACGATGTAGCCGTCGAGACCCTGGATAACCACTTTCTTTTCCTGCGTGGTGTGAACAATGCAGCCACGGCTCTCGAAGAGGGAGATGTTCTCACCGATAAGGGCGTTGCCGTAAAGGTCGCGCTTCGACTGAGTCAGCAGCGAGCCCCATGTGCCAAGGTCGCTCCAGCCGAAGTCGGCAGGACAGACGAAAATTTCCTCGGCTTTCTCCATGATGGCATAGTCGACGGAGATGTTCTCGCACTTGGGGAACTGCTCGTTGATGACTTGTTGCTCCTCTGGCGTGCCATAGACAGGCAGCAGCGCCTCGAAGATCTTAGCCATGCGAGGCTGATAGACACGGAAGGCGTTGACGATGGTCGACACGTTCCAAATGAAGATGCCGGCGTTCCAGAAATAGTTGTTCTTCTTGATATACTGTTCGGCTGTCTGCAGGTCAGGCTTTTCGCGGAAAGAGTCAACACGGAATATCTGTTTGCCCATGCGTAATGACGGCGAAGCGAGGTCAGCCTGGATATAGCCATAGCCCGTCTCAGGGCGTGTGGGCTTCATGCCGAGGGTGACAATGGCATCACTGTCCTGTGTGAAAGCCATACACTCGCTGATGACGCGCTGGAACTCCTGCACGTTAGTCACGATGTGGTCGCTGGGCGTCACTACGATATTGGCCTTGGGGTCTCTCGACTTGATACGCCAACTGACGTAAGCGATACAGGGCGCCGTGTTTCTGCGGCAAGGCTCGCAGAGAATATTCTGGCGAGGCATGTCGGGCAGTTGTTCGCAGACGATGTCGGCGTATTTCGCATTGGTCACCACCCACACATTCTCGGCAGGCACCAACTGGCCAAAGCGCTCTACAGTTAACTGCAGCAGCGTGCGGCCTGAGCCCAGCACGTCAATAAACTGCTTGGGGCGCTCCTCGGTGCTCATAGGCCAAAAACGGCTGCCCACGCCACCGGCCATAATGACAAGATGATTGTTTATTCTACCCATGGTCTTATCTCTTTAATTAAAAAAAGAATGTATCCCATGCGACACATTCTCTTTCTCTGTACACCCGCAGGGGCTCGAACCCTGGACACCCTGATTAAGAGTCAGGTGCTCTACCAACTGAGCTACGGGTGCTTC
>JAILAA010000145.1 GCA_024681875.1 Prevotella sp. | reverse complement strand
GTCCGAAAAAATGTGTACTTTTGCCCATGGTTACGTTTGATTCTGTTTCGCGACTACAAAGGTAACCAAAAAGGGCTGACACTGAATCCGGTATCAGCCCTAATTATATCCTAATGTGAAAAGTTTAGCGGACAGTAATATTTTTTTATATAGATGAAATTCACAAATTCACAAATTCACAATTCACAAATTCACGTTTTGCCCCCAATTTCGGCACTTTTTTTGATTTTTTTTGATTTTTTGCCCCCCTTCGCCCCCTTGGGGCGTTTATTTTGCCCCCTTCGCCCTTTGGGGTGTTTTACTTTTATATCTTCCATTCCCTTGGTGTTTATGGGCTTTTCCAAGGACACGCCGAAGCGGTTTTCAAAAGGGGAGCCTTCATCTCTTACTGCGAGCGCAGAAAATGCTTCATCCTGCGGACGGCGCGGTTGCGGATTTGACGCACACGCTCACGCTTCAGACCCATGTCTATGGCAATCTCTGCCATGGTGGCGTGCTCTTGGTTAATGCCGAAGTAGGCCGTTATGACGCGGCGTTCGCGCTCGTACAGGCAGTCGAGGGCACGTACTATCGACTCCAGCTGTGCACCGCTGTACAATCTGCTGTCAGTGGCCGGCTGACTATGGTCGACAAGCACCGACAGCAAATTCATGTTGGGCTTGATTCCAAGGGGAGCGTCGAGAGAAGACGGCCTCCTGCCCCCTCCCGTGGGGAGGGATGATGCTGATTTCGCTCCTCCGTCTTGTGAGAGGGCAGGGGAGAGGCTCTTCTCTATTTGCCGGCGAATGAGCGGCACGGCGTAGCTGGCAAAGCGCGTTGAGCGCCCTTCGGGATTGTATTTCTTTGCTGCTTTCATCAGGCCGATGTTGCCCTCGCTGATCAGGTCATCCATACACATCCCTTTGTCCTGATAGTGCCGTGCTGTAGCCACTACAAGGCGCAGGTTGGCTTCTACCAGTTTGTTGACGGCCCGCTCGTCTCCCTTCAAGGCACGTTCAGACAGCTGACGCTCCTGCTCTTCTGAGAGCAGTGGCGTGCGGCCTATCTCATCCAGATAATGATCCAGTCTGTTTTCTTTCATAGGAATCAAATGCGCTTCAGCACCAACAACAGGTGATTCCAAACCATCTGTACGGTGGGAATGAGCAGGCGCTCGTCGGGAGTGTGTACATCGCGCAGCGTGGGGCCAAAGCTCACCATGTCGAGGTTGGGATAGCGCGCGCTGAAAAGACCGCACTCCAGTCCGCAATGGACGCCGCGCACCACGGGCTCTTTGCCAAACAGCTCTTTATAGGTTTCCACTACGGTGTCGCGCAGATGGCTCTCTGCCTTCATCTTCCATGCAGGGTAGCCGTCGCTGCTCCAAGCCTCGGCACCGGCCAGCTGGAAGGTGGCGCGGAAGGTAGCGCACATGTTGTCAAGATTCGACATCACATTGGAACGTTGTGACGACAGGATGTTGATTTCATTGTCAGTGGTGTGAATGGCTGCAATGTTCGACGATGTCTCCACCATGCCGTTCAGCTCAGGGTCTTGGCAGATGGCATATACACCGTTGTCCACAGCCTGTACTGCCCAAACAAAGTTGCGGGCCACCCTGTCTTCGATGACGGGCTGTGCTTCGGTGCTCTCCATCGTCCACACCATTTGCGTGTCAGTGACGTGGTACTCGTCCTCCACCTGAGCGGCGAAGATGTTCCAATCGGCTTTCACATTCTCCTTCACGTCATGGGGAACGGCAATGACAAACTGCCCGTCGCGCGGAATGGCGTTGTGCAGCTTGCCGCTGTGGAACTCAGCCAGACGCACACCCTCGTAGCGGTTCATCGTCTGGAAGAGGAAACGGCCCAGCAGCTTGATGGCATTGGCGCGCTTCTTGTTGATGTCGTCGCCCGAGTGGCCGCCGCAGAGTCCCTTCAGCTGTCCGCGCAGGAAGAACGAGCCGGCAGGGGCTTCTTCGCGTTTAAAGGTGAACTTGGCCTGTGTGTTGCGGCCTCCTGCACATGAGACGAATATCTCGCCCTCGTCCTCAGAGTCGAGGTTGATGAGGAAGTCGCCTGTCATAAAGCCGGGCTTCATTCCCTCGGCACCGCTGAGGCCCGTCTCCTCATCGCGTGTAAAGACGCACTCCAGGGGGCCGTGCTCAATGTCGTCGGCCTCGAGGATGGCCAGCTCGATGGCGCAGCCGATGCCGTCGTCGGCACCCAGCGTGGTGCCCTTGGCGCGCAGCCACTCGCCGTCGACGTAAGTCTGGATGGCATCCTTGTCAAAGTCGAAGTCAACGTCTACCAGCTTGTCGCACACCATGTCCATGTGGCTCTGCAGGATGACGGTCTTGCGGTCTTCATAGCCCTTGGAGGCTGGTTTGCGGATGAGCACGTTGCCTGTTTCGTCCACGATGGTCTCCAGATGGTGGCTCTCGCCCCATGCTTTCAGATACTCAATCATCCGCTCTTCGCGCTTTGAAGGACGGGGAATACTGTTAATCTTTGCAAACTGCTCGAATACGGAGGCAGGTTTAAGGTCGTTTTTATTCATTTTTAATGCTAATTTTTAAGTGATTCCAATTTAAATGTTTACCTTTGCACCCGCAAAAGTAATAAATATGGTTGGAAAAATTGTCATAATCACGTTAATAATTGCTATCGCGATAGCATTTTTATGTGTGAAGGTGATTTTCCGGCGCAATGGGAGCTTCTCGTCTCAGCATATTCATGACTCGGAGGCGATGCGCCAGCGCGGCATCCACTGCGTGCTTGACCAAGACCGCGAGATGCGCACTCGCAGCAGGCTGGCGGTAAGTGAGAAATCCAAATAATTTATCAATAATAAAAATGAAAAAGAACATTATCAAGACTTTTACCCTTTTGGCTGTTGGCATGTTGATGGTTTCGTGCAACAATCAGCCCTCGAAGATGGACGGTGACAGCACCGGCAGCAGCACCACGACTCAGGGCGGCATCGCCTATATTGAGCTCGACTCGCTGACTGAGCATTATGAGTATGCAAAAATCATGAAGGACTCATTAGAGAAGATGAGTGCCAACGCCACTACCGTACTGAACAACAAGGACAAGGAGCTGGAGCGCTCGTACAACAGTATTCAGACGCGTCTGCAGAACAACTCGTTCACCAGTGAGCAGCAGTATAAGACGGCTGTGGCTGCCTTCGAGCAGGAACGCAACAACCGCGTTGCCCTGGAGGCCCGCCTCAGCAACGAGCTGGCCCAGAAGCAGGCCGAGTTCCTGCAGACCTTGCAGGATAGTCTCGACCATTTCCTTGACGACTACAACAAGGACAAGAAGTTTGATATGATTCTGAACAAGGCCACCGTGCTCTACGGCGACAAGAAATACGACATCACTCAGGACGTCATCAACGGCATGAACGCCCGGTATAAGAAATAAATCGGAGTTTAGTATTTAGTATTCAGAGATTAGAGTTTTGAGATGACCCTTATCATCGTCATCATGCTTGTCTTCAGCTACGTGCTGATAGCCACCGGCCACCTGACCGGGGTGAACAAGGCGGCTATTGCCATGTTCCTTGGCACTATCAGCTGGGTAGTGTTTGTCATCTGGGGCGACGACTTCGTACAGAGCCAGCATGCCGCAGAGTATGCTGAGTTTCTGGGCGGTGCCGAGTCGACCAGCAAGACGGTGAAATACTTCATCTACGACAAAATCTTTCTCAGCTATGTGGGACGCGCCGCTGCCATTGTCATGTTCCTGCTGGCCACCATGTCCATCATTGAGATACTGAACAACAACGGCTGCTTCGACTTCATCAACGAGTGGATACGTACTCGCAACTCCAAGCGACTACTGTGGACCATCACCCTGGCCACATTCATTCTCTCGGCCACCCTTGACAACCTCACCACCGCCATGTTCATGCTGGTCATTATGCACAGCATAGTGAAAAACCGCTCACAGCGAATGCTCATCGGCTCGGCCATCGTCCTGGCTGCCTGCTGTGGCGGATGTTTCACCGTCATAGGCGACTGCACGGGCCTGCTGCTCTGGGGCGACGAGGCCGTCACGGCCACTCATTTCTCCGCCTATCTAATGCCGCCGGCCATCGTGGCATGGGTGATACCTACTATTCTCATCAACCGCGAGCTGCCCAGTCGCCTTGACATCGAGTGGACTGTGGCGCCCTATCGTGGCGACGATACCCGACTCAACCGCTGGCAGCGCATCGTCATGCTTTTCCTCGGTCTGGGAGGCCTTTGGTTCGTACCGACTTTCCTTAGCCTCACCCGCCTCTCGCCCTTTCTCGGCGCCCTGTGCGTGCTCAGCGTGCTGTGGGTAGTGAACGAAGCCTTCAACCGCAAGCTTATGAATGCCGATCAGATGTCGCAGCGCCGTTTCCCTCGTGTGCTGCAATACGGTGCCATCCAGCAGATGCTCTTTGTCATGGGCATTATGCTTGGCTTTGGAGCCGTCACCGAAACGGGTGTCCTGGCCTTCATCGGCACGTGGATTGAGACACACATCGGCAACATTTGGGTTATAGGGTTTATCTCAGGACTGCTCAGTAGTGCCATCGACACATTTACGATGGCTCTCTCCGACATCTCTTTCGCTCAGTCGCTGCACGGCATGTCAGGCGACGTCGGTGCCTACGCTCAGAACGGCGCCTTCTGGCTTGTTACGGCTTTCTGCACTGCCGTCGGCGGCTGTCTGCTCTCCGTGGGCAGTGTCAGCGGCATCGCCCTTATGCAGATGGAGCATATTCGCCTTGGCTGGTATGTCAAGCGCATCGCTCCCAAAGTCTTGGCCGGTTGGATTGTCGGCATGGCAGTACTCTTTGCAGAGTGCACCCTCATCGGCTAAGGTGTTATTATATTTTATGATAACAAAACTGCCCTGCTGACGTGTGTAGCAGGGCAGTTGATGTGAAAAGATGGGTTGGTTATTTGTTGGATTCGATGAACTCGTTCATTGTTTCCTTCAGATTGAGGGTGAATTTACCAATCTGCTCCCATTCATCGATGCGCCACTGACCATCCTCGTAAACAAGGTCTACCACAGTGATCATTTCATCCTCGCCGTTGGTAAGGGTATACGAGGCAATGGCCGTTTCGCCGTCAACATCCACATCAATGTCGTTCATCGAAACGGTAGCGCCTTCCCAATAGATAAACATTCCTAACGGGTCGGAAATGACGTTGAATTTCTCGCCGGTGTTGGCCTCGATATTGCGGATTTGCTCTATTTTTTCGTTGAAGTCTTTCGAGCAGTACATGCCAAAGAGGTCAAGGTTGGGCTCCATGTCATCTTCTGGCTGGGAGATCAGGTTGGCGTCTGAATAGGCTTCCTGCAGCATGGCGATGACGCCCTCCTCGGTCTTGGGAGCAGCCTCGTCGTCGCTTTCCTCTTCGTTGTTCTCACCCTCTGCTACCTGTTCGGTGCTCTCCTTGTCCTTGTTGGCTTCTTTTGAGCCGCACGACATCATCACACACACCGACATAGCGGCGATTCCAATCATCATAAATGTTCTTTTCATTGTTTTTTGTTTTTGTTGGGTAAATGTAAATAAATAATGGTAAATCTAAGTTTTTTTTGTGTTTCATGGATGACGGTTACCATCTGAAGTAGGGATTCATGCGCACCTCATCGCCCATGGTGGTGGCAGGGCCGTGGCCGGTGAAAACCCTTACGTCTGCTGGCAGAGGAGCCAGCACCTGTTGCAAGCTGGCCATGAGCTGCTCCCATGAGCCTCCCTCTAAGTCGGTGCGGCCTACGCTCATGCGGAAAAGCGTGTCGCCGGAGAAAAGCAACTTTTCACTTTCGCTGTAAAACACAACGCTGCCTGGCGAATGGCCTGGCGTGTGCAGTACCTGTAGCTCGCTGTTGCCCAAGGTGATGTGCTCGCCGTCGCTCAAGTCATTGCCCAGGGCAGGCAGCAGCCTGTCGTAACTGGTGCCAAAAAAGGCCGTCACCTGCTGCGGCATCTTTTCATAAAGATGACGGTCGTCATTGTGAAGGCGCGGCTTCACGCCAAACTCCTCGTATAGTGTGTCAACGCCAAAGATGTGGTCGAAGTGTGCATGTGTGCAGAGAACATGGCGCAGCAGCAGGTGCTCATCCTTGAGATAGTTCACTACGGCCCGACGTTCATGGTCGAAGAATGCGCCACAGTCGATAACTGCCGCTTCTTTAGTCTCATCGCTCACCACATAGCAGTTCTCCTGCACAGGGTTGCAAACAAAGGTCTTTATTTGATACATTGCTGATGGTGTGTTACAGTGCTCTTTATTGTATAACTAACCGATTGGTAGATAGATACAATACTTTTCTTTAAACCATTCTTCATCAAACCAAGTGCTGAGCGGCGTTGTCTGCACGATACGTTTAAAGGGCCGTGTCTCCTCCTGCAGGTCGCCCCCTTTCAGGCAAATGATGCCGTTAGGCAGGGCGTTGCGTTGCTCTTTGCCGATGTTCTTCCTCACCAAGCGCACCAAGTCGGGAAGTGGCATCACGGCACGGCTCACCACATAGTCGTACTTACCGTTCTCTTCCTCAGCACGCCGATGAACAGGAGTACAGTTGTCAAGTCCGATGGCCTGACACACTTCCTGCGCCACACGGATTTTCTTACCCGTGCCGTCGATGAGCGTGAACTGACATTCAGGGAAGAGAATGGCCAACGGCACTCCGGGAAAACCGCCGCCAGTGCCCACGTCAAGCACCTGAGTGTCAGGCCTGAAGCGCAGCAGTTTGCCAATGGACATAGAATGCAGCACATGGTGTAAGTAGAGATTCTCGATGTCCTTACGTGAAATGACGTTAATCTTCTCGTTCCACTCACGGTAGAGACTTTCAAGGGCGGCTATCTGCTGCAACTGACGCCCTGTCAACTCGGGGAAATATTTCTCTATCTGTTTCATGCTTGCAAATGTAATCCTTTTTTCGACAACAGCAAACAATTTATGTCAATAATTAGAAGGTGGGACGCAAATTGTTCTCTTTTTTTTGTTTTTTAGGGAAATTGTGATTATCTTTGCACCCGAATGTCAACAACTTACTAATTATGAAAATTAAAGCTGACTACACCAACGCTCCTCAGTGGAAGGAGCTGATCGTGAAATCGAGCCTTCCTGAAGAGCTGAAGTGTCTCGACGAGATTGCCCACAACCTGTGGTGGGTGTGGAACTATGAGGCACGTGATCTGTTCCGCGACCTCGACCCTGAGCTGTATCACGACGTGAAGCATAACCCTGTGATGCTGTTGGAGCGTCTGAGCTTCGAGCGCAAGGAGGAAATCATCAAGGATAAGGCGCTGATGAAGCGCATCCATGCCGTCTATGAGTTGTTCCGCACCTACATTGACGTGGAGCCCGATAATAAACGCCCCTCTGTGGCCTATTTCTCAATGGAGTATGGCATGCACTCCGCCCTGAAGATCTACAGCGGCGGTCTCGGAATGCTGGCCGGCGACTACCTGAAGGAGGCTTCTGACTCAAATGTCGATATGGTGGCCGTAGGCTTCCTCTATCGCTTCGGCTACTTTACACAGAGCCTGTCGATGGACGGACAGCAGATTGCCAAGTACGAGGCACAGAACTTTACCTCGCTGCCCATTGAGCGCCAGTTAGACGAGAACGGGCAGCCGGTGGTGGTAGACGTGCCCTATACCAATTATATGGTACACGCATACGTGTGGCGTGTCAACGTGGGCCGTATCAAGCTCTACCTGCTTGACACCGACAACGAGATGAACAGCGACTTTGACAAGCCCATCACCCACAGCCTCTATGGTGGCGACTGGGAGAACCGTCTGAAGCAAGAAATCCTTCTCGGCATCGGTGGTGTGCTCACCCTGAAGAAGCTCGGCATCAAGAAAGAAATCTATCACTGCAACGAGGGACATGCTGCCCTCTGCAACCTGCAGCGTCTCTGCGACTATATCGAGGAAGACAACCTCACCTTCAACCAG
>JAILAA010000080.1 GCA_024681875.1 Prevotella sp. | reverse complement strand
AGGTGGACTTAATTTCTAAACGATTATGGCAATGAACAGAGTTAAAATAAATAGTGACGTAGAGTTGAAAGACAGACTGGTTGCCATCAACCGTGTTACCAAGGTGACCAAGGGTGGTCGCACCTTCACTTTCGCAGCTATCGTGGTCGTCGGCGACGGCAACGGCGTTATCGGCTGGGGCCTGGGTAAGGCAGGTGAGGTGCAGGCAGCCATCGCCAAGGGCGTAGAGTCTGCCAAGAAGAACCTCGTGAAGGTTCCCGTACTCAAGGGCACCATCCCCCACGAGATGGAAGCACGCTACGGCGGCGCACAGGTGTTCCTGAAGCCCGCTGCAGCAGGTACTGGCCTGGTGGCTGGTGGCGCTATGCGTGCCGTGCTGGAGAGCGCTGGCATCAAGGACGTGCTGGCCAAGTCAAAGGGTTCGTCGAACCCCCACAACCTGGTGAAGGCTACCATCGAGGCTTTGAGCCTGATGCGCGACGCCTACACTGTGGCTGGAACGCGTGGTATCAGTATGGACAAAGTTTTTAACGGATAATTTTAGGAGGTATACATCATGGCAACAATCAAGATTAAGCAGATTAAGAGTAAGATTGGTTATCCCGTTGACCAGAAGCGTACCCTCGAAGCACTGGGCCTACACAAGATTTCCCAGGTTGTTGAGAAGGAGGACACCCCCGTTATCCGTGGTATGATTCGTAAGGTTCATCACTTGGTGACCGTTATTGACTAAACAGTAATCAACTTTAAAACGAATTCGAGATTATGAAACTTAATAATTTAAAACCTGCTGAGGGTTCAACCCACTCACGTCGCAGAATAGGCCGCGGTCCCGGTTCGGGACTCGGTGGAACGTCTACCCGTGGTCACAAGGGTGCCAAGGCTCGCTCAGGTTATAAGAGGAAAATCGGCTTCGAGGGCGGTCAGATGCCTCTGCAGCGCCGTCTGCCGAAGTCGGGCTTCAAGAACATCAACCACAAGGAGTATTTCGCTGTTAACCTTTCAACGCTGCAGAAGTTGGCTGAAGCCAAGGGCTACACCAAGATTGGTGTGGAGGAGCTGGTAGCTGCCGGTCTTACCAACGGTAAGGAACTGGTGAAGGTTCTGGCTAACGGTGAGCTGAAGGCTAAGGTTGACGTAGTCGCCAATGCTTTCTCCAAGAAAGCTGAGGAGGCTATTAAAGCAGTAGGTGGTAACACAACAATAATCTAAACAAGAAGATGAAGAAGTTTATAGACACCCTAAAGAACATTTGGAAGATTGAGGATTTGCGCCAGCGCATCCTCATCACCGTGCTGTTTGTGGCAATCTACCGTTTCGGTTCAAAGGTCTTGCTGCCCGGTATCAGCTATAACCAGCTGGATGACTTGCGCAAGCAGACAGCCAGCGGTCTGATGTCGCTGCTCGATATGTTCTCGGGTGGAGCATTTTCCAATGCCTCAATCTTTGCGTTGGGAATCATGCCTTACATCTCAGCTTCTATTGTGATGCAGCTGCTTGCCGTTGCTGTGCCTTATTTCCAGAAGATGCAGCGCGAGGGCGAGAGCGGCCGCAAAAAGATCATGATGTACACCCGCTATCTGACGGTGGGCATCCTGCTGTTCCAGGCTCCCAGTTATTTGGTGAATCTGCAGAATCAGATTGGTCCCGCATTTGATCCGGGTGTGTCGACAGGATTATATCTCATCCTTGCTTCCGTCATTCTCGCCGCAGGCTCCATGTTTATCCTGTGGCTGGGTGAGCGCATCACTGATAAGGGTATTGGCAACGGCGTGTCGCTGATTATTATGATTGGTATCATTGCCCGCCTTCCCGAGGCATTCGCTCAGGAAGTAGGTTCACGCTTCGCTGCTGCTACTGGTGGCGGCTTGGTGATGTTCCTCATCGAGATTATTATCCTCTATGCTGTAGTGTGTGCAGCCATCGTACTGGTGCAGGGAGTCCGCAAGATTCCCGTGCAGTATGCCAAGCGCGTGGTGGGCAACAAACAGTATGGCGGAGCCCGTCAGTACATCCCCTTGAAGCTTTTTGCTGCCAATGTGATGCCTATCATTTTTGCACAGGCCCTGATGTTCATTCCTCTAGCTTTGGTACGCTATACCAATCCTAATGATGCCTCATGGTTTATGCGCTCTATGATGGATCACCATAGCTGGCTGTATAACCTCATCTTTGCCCTTTTAATCATTGCATTCACGTATTTCTATACGGCTATTACGCTGAATCCGACTCAGATGGCCGAGGATATGAAGCGCAACAACGGTTTCATACCTGGTGTGAAGCCTGGTAAGGATACTGCCGAGTACATTGATACAATCATGTCTCGCATCACCCTGCCTGGTTCGCTTTTCATTGCCTTTATCGCCATCATGCCTGCCTTTGCCAGCTTGCTGGATGTGCAGGACGAGTTCTCGCAGTTCTTCGGTGGTACGTCATTGCTGATTCTCGTCGGTGTGGTGCTCGATACCCTCCAGCAAATTGAGAGTCACCTGCTGATGCGCCATTACGACGGCCTGCTGAATTCTGGACGCGTTCGTGGCCGTGGAGGCATGACTGCTTATTGATGGGCTGATGAAGATATTTCTGAAGACTGAAGATGAAATTGAGCTAATGCGCCAAGCGAACCGACTTGTCGGTAAAACGCTTGGCGAATTGGCGAAACATATCAGACCGGGGGTGACGACCCTAGAACTGGACCGCATCGCTGACACGTTCATACGCGACCACGGTGCAACGCCCACATTCAAAGGTTTCCCCAATCCCTACGGCGGACCGTTTCCCGCCAGCATCTGCACCAGTGTCAACGATGTTGTGGTGCATGGCGTGCCTGGACAGGATACAGTGCTTAAGGAAGGCGATATCATATCGATAGACTGCGGCACCCTGCTCAACGGCTACAACGGTGACTCCTGCTACACGTTTTGCGTGGGCGAGGTCTCTGCAGAAGTGCAGCGCCTGCTGGATGTGACAAAGGAGTCACTATTCAAGGGAATTGGACAGGCTGTTGCCGGTCGTCATGTCGGCGATATCAGCGCTGCCGTGCAGGACTACTGCGAATCAGCAGGTTATGGGGTAGTGCGCGAGCTTACTGGCCATGGCATTGGTCGCGAGATGCATGAAGACCCTCAGGTGCCTAACTACGGGCGTCGAGGAAACGGCCCGCTGCTGAAAGCCAGTATGTGCATCGCCATCGAGCCCATGATTACGATGGGCAAGCGTGACATCTACCTCAAACCTGACCGCTGGAGCGTATGCACGCGAGACGGCAAGCCTGCAGCCCACTTCGAGCACACAGTGTGCATCCGCAAAGGGCAGGCAGAGATTTTATCATCATTCGAAGAAATAGAAACAGTAACAAAGAGCAAAGAGTAAATGGCAAAACAGTCCGCTATTGAGCAAGACGGAACGATTCTCGAGAGCCTTTCGAATGCTATGTTCCGTGTAGAACTTGAGAACGGTGTGCAGATTATCGCGCATATATCAGGTAAGATGCGTATGCACTACATCCGCATTCTTCCTGGTGATAAGGTGAAGGTCGAGATGAGTCCCTACGACCTCACAAAGGGAAGAATTGTTTTTCGATACAAATAAACAAACCACAACGACATGAAGACAAGAGCATCACTGAAGAAGCGTACCCCCGACTGCAAGATCGTGCGTCGCAAGGGCCGCCTGTTCGTTATCAACAAGAAGAACCCTAAGTACAAGATGCGTCAGGGCTAAGAAATTGTTAAATAAGCATAACAAAGTAGGGGAAAGTAAATGAATTTCAAGGAAATATCAATTTATTTCCTTACCTTTGCACGCTATTTCACAACATCACAAGTTTAAACTTTTTATTTTTTATCATTTTCACTAACAAATGGCAATAAGAATTGTTGGAGTAGATTTGCCCCAGAACAAGCGTGGCGAAATCGCATTGACCTATATCTTTGGTATAGGTCGAAGTAGTTCAGCAAAGATATTGGACAAGGCCGGCGTGAGCCGCGACCTGAAGGTCAACGAATGGACTGACGATCAGGCAGCCAAAATCCGTGAAATCATCGGCGCTGAATTTAAGGTAGAAGGTGATCTCCGCAGCGAGATCCAGCTTAACATTAAGCGACTGATGGATATTGGTTGCTATCGTGGAGTACGTCATCGTAACGGCCTTCCAGTCCGTGGTCAGAGCACCAAGAATAACGCTCGTACACGTAAAGGTAAGAAGAAGACTGTTGCAAACAAGAAAAAGGCCACGAAGTAATTAGAGTTAAGAATTAAGAGTTAAGAATTAAGAGTTGTCGCCTTGCAGGCGAGTAACAATTAAGATTTAAGAATTACTATTATGGCAAAGAAAACAGTCGTATCAAAGAAACGCAACGTGAAGGTAACCGCTCTGGGACAGCTTCATGTGCATAGCTCTTTCAATAATATCATTGTGTCGCTGGCCAACGACGAGGGTCAGATTATTTCCTGGTCGTCAGCTGGTAAGATGGGCTTCCGCGGCTCAAAGAAGAATACTCCGTATGCTGCCCAGATGGCTGCAGAGGACTGCGCTAAAGTGGCTTACGACCTGGGTCTGCGCAAGGTGAAGGCCTATGTGAAGGGCCCCGGCAACGGACGTGAGTCTGCTATCCGTGCCATCCACGGAGCCGGTATTGAGGTGATGGAGATTATTGACGTTACGCCGCTGCCGCACAACGGTTGCCGTCCTCCGAAGCGTCGCCGCGTGTAATATGTGGCGTGATGACGTAATAACGATATAACGTAATAACGATAATTATTTTTTTTATTTTTATGGCAAAGTATATTGGACCGAAATCTAAGATTGCCCGCCGTTTTGGAGAACCCATCTACGGGCCGGACAAAGTTTTGTCCAGGAGAAACTTCCCTCCTGGACAGCATGGCAATAACCGTCGCCGCAAGCAGTCGGAGTATGCTGTCATGCTGGCAGAGAAGCAGAAAGCCAAGTACACCTATGGAGTG
>JAILAA010000078.1 GCA_024681875.1 Prevotella sp. | reverse complement strand
CCTCAGGTCACGCATGATGGTCAGATACAGATACCTGATATCATGACTTTCCGTCGTGTTCCAGTTCAGTTGGTTCTTCATCTTCGAAATCCTCCTCTATAAAATCAAAACTACCTATCGTCTCACGCATCTCAACCGACGCCTTCCGGAACTTCTTGGAGCGGTAAACCGACAGCACCACAATCTCTTTCGACGTAAACACCTCGCGGCAGATCTCCGGAAATTTCTCCTGCAGTTCCAGACTGGTGCTCAGCGCGAAATCCGATGCCCTGGCCGTGCCCAGGCCGATATCCCCTGTGGGCAGGTTCTTATAGTCGAGCACCTCCAGGTTAAAGCTGGGCTTCTTGGCGAAGCCATGCGGCTTTTTCTTGAAGGTCGGATACATGGCATACCGCTGATAGAAACCGCTTTTCAAAGGATAAGAGCCAGTATTGATGCAGCAGTTCTGCTTATACTGCCGCTCTGAGCCGTCGGTCAACTCAATGGTCAGGCACGAGAAATTGAAGCGCGGAATCTGCAGCTTGCCAAAGGTACCAACGATGGTACGACCGTCGCATCGATCAGCATCCAGCGTGGCTCCGGAGGTAACGGCGGTGCCGACCTCGACAAAGACTGATCAAAGTTTGTGTGGGGATTGGTAAAATTTCCAAATAAAAATTGTGGGGATTGTCACTTTTTATCCACAAAAAGTTGTGGGGATTGGAAAATTTTACTATCTTTGCGCCAAAAATAAAGGAATTTATGGAAGAAAGATTGTTCAAAAGAAAGATTTACGCTCAATTGTTGAACTGGAAGCGAGAATCGGACGGTAAGAGTGCATTGCTTGTTGAAGGCGCACGACGTGTTGGCAAATCGACCATTGTGGAAACCTTTGCTAAGAACGAATATGAGTCATATTTGCTGATAGACTTCAACAAGGCATCGAAGGCCATCAAAGATTTGTTCAACGACCTGATGGATTTGGACTACCTGTTCCTGTATCTTCAGACAGCATATCATGTGACACTAAAGCCAAGGAAATCTGTCATCATATTCGACGAGGTACAAAAATGTCCGATGGCACGTCAGGCCATCAAATATCTGGTGGAAGACGGACGTTACGACTACATCGAAACAGGTTCTCTAATCAGCATCAAGAAAAATACTGATGGCATCACGATACCCAGCGAGGAGGACAGAATACAGATGAACCCGATGGATTTTGAGGAGTTCCGATGGGCATTGGGCGACGAAGCAACGGTGCCACTGCTACGCAAATTCTGGGAGCAGCAGCATGCTCTCGGACCAGGCCATAGGGAAATGGCACGCAACCTACGGCTATATATGCTGGTAGGTGGTATGCCGCAGACCGTCAATGCCTACCTTGACACCAATAACTTCAGTAAGGTTGATCAAGTGAAGCGTCGCATACTCAAACTTTATGAGGACGACTTCCTGAAGATAGACCCCTCGGGACGTGCATCGGTCATGTTCCGTTCCATCCCCGGACAGCTAAGCCGAAATGCCATACGATATGTGCCATACGCAGCTGTAGGTAGGGTGGACGAGGAGAAAATGACGGAACTGCTGAAAGATCTTGAAGACAGCAAAACAGTAAACATGTGCTATCATGTGAACGACCCACAGGTGGGAATGGGGCTAACGAAGAACAAAGATCAATTCAAGATGTTCGTGTGCGACACGGGGCTGTTTATCACGCTGGCGTTCTGGGACAAGAGCTTTACAGAGAATATCATTTACGAGAAGCTTTTGGCAGATAAACTACCTGCCAATTTGGGCTATGTCTATGAGAATCTTGTTGCCCAGATGCTGGTGGCTGCAGGGAATGAACTTTTCTATCACACTTGGCCACGCGATGAGAAACACTACTATGAGACAGACTTCCTAATTTCTCGTGGAGCAAAGATTTGTCCTATAGAGGTAAAATCGTCGAGCAGTAAGTCACATGCTTCGTTTGATGAGTTCTGTCGTATCTATTCGTCCAGGATATTGTGGCGCTATCTGGTGTATACCAAGGACTTTGCAAAGGACCAAAGAACCATCATGCTACCAGCATACATGGTGCCTTTTTTGTAAATAAAAGCAAAAATTATGGTTAAAATAATATAATGTGCCTAAAAAAAGGCCGGGAGTCCTCAAGGAGTGGAGGGAAATGCGTATTTTTGCAAAACAGAACTTTATTATTGGATCCTATCGATGACGACTGACGAGAAATATATGCGACGGTGCCTTCAGCTGGCCCAGAATGGGCGGCAGAACGCCAAGCCCAACCCGATGGTGGGCGCAGTGATTGTGAGCAGCGACGGCCGGATTATCGGCGAGGGCTACCATGTGCGATGCGGCAAGGCTCATGCCGAGGTGAACGCCTTTGCCTCGGTGCGCCAGGAAGACGAGCCGCTGTTGAAGGAGGCCACCCTTTACGTGTCGCTCGAACCCTGCTCGCACTATGGGAAGACGCCCCCTTGTGCCGACCTGATCGTGGAGAAAGGTGTAAAGCGCGTGGTGGTGGGTTGTGTCGATGCCTTTGCCGAGGTGCAAGGACGTGGCATCAGGAAGTTGCAGGAGGCCGGCATTGAGGTGACGGTGGGTGTACTCGAAGCCGAGTGTCAGGCCTTGAACCGCTGTTTCTTCACCTACCACCGTGAGCAGCGACCCTATATCATCCTGAAATGGGCACAGACAGCCAATGGTTTTATCGACGACAACTATAAACCCGTGCAGATTTCGAATGGCTTTACGAAGATGCTCAGTCATAAGTTGCGCGCTGAAGCCGACGCCATCCTCGTGGGACGTGTCACTGAGGAGCGCGACCATCCCCAGCTGACCGTGCGCGACTGGAAAGGCAACAGTCTTAAGCGCCTTGTGATAGACCACGCCCATCCACTGAACATCGAGAGCCTGCATGCCCAGCATATCCAGTCGCTCATCGTGGAGGGCGGCGCCCAGACGCTGCGTTCCTTCCTGGTACAAGGATTATGGGACGAGATCCGTGTAGAGATGAACACAGTGATGACT
>JAILAA010000034.1 GCA_024681875.1 Prevotella sp. | reverse complement strand
AGCAGGACATCGCTTCTTGTACTACTTCATTCTGTCTATGTAAGTCTTTCAAAGAACTCGCCTCATTGCGCGGACAAAGTTACGGCCCCTTAGCAAAAAGGGGCGTTCCCTCGTTAGCGGATGCAAAGGTAAGAACTTTTTCTACACCTACCAAATTTTTTCGCAACTTTTTTTCATCAAAGGGCAAAAAAAATTTCAACCGATGACTACAGTCAAGAAAAAGAGAACTAACACATATTATATATTCCGCACGCGCGAAAGGAGCTCAGCTTCTTTTCCCTTGGTTCGTGCAAGAAACTGCTGGTAGTCTTCACTGTCAGGATGAAAGGGTTTATGACGTAGCGCGGCCTTTATGGGTTGCCAGTCATGAACGAACTGCTTTGCGAGTGGACTGAGATAGGCCTCAGACAGACGTTCCCAGATAAAATCAACAGTCTGCATTGACGGGTGCAGCATATCGGGCTGATAGAACCGATAGTCACGCAGTTCGTCAAGAACGATTTCGTATGCAGGAAAATAACCGACGCAATCGTAGCGGCGACACAACTCATCTGCTGCCATCAGCAGGGTAGCCTTCGACAGCTGGCTGCCATGAAATCCGTATTTGGCATAGCGGATGGGACTGACGGTCACAACAACATGTGCATCGGGCCTGCGGTGGAGCAATGTATCAACAGCTTGTGAGAGATAGTCAACACACTCTGCCGTCGATAATTCCTCCTCCTGAAAGAGCGTCTGTGGCCTTTTCTGACAATTATCGACAATCTCGCCTGATTCCTTCAGCCGATAGACGTGGTTGGTACCAAGCGTAAAGAAGGATACTCGAGTTACCACTTCGCACCTCTGCACGGTGTGGAGTACAGATGCAGGATTATACATTACTCCGAAGGGGTTGACCGTAACGGGGAAGTGCTCCTCAGCAAAGCGCTGCCCTATAGCATCTGCAAAGCAAGATCCGACGAAAAGCAGCGGTTCCATCGGATCAATCTGGAACCGAGGCTGCGGAATATCTACGATGGTGCGGAAGTTCATTGTATGAATACGTTCTGTTGTTTGTCAGCGCAAAGATAAAAAAAAGAGAGACTTCTGCCAAACATTTTTTCTGCAATTCTTTTAAAATACTATTTTTTTGACTACTTTTGTGCCCTATTATTGTTTTATATGAATATTTGCGTATTTTGCTCTGCCAACGAGCAGATTGACCCTGATTTCTTCTCCTTAGCAGAAGAATTGGGGGATTGGGCTGCAAAAAACGCCCATTCCATCGTGTTTGGTGGCCACAACGCCGGTCTGATGCGCAGTGTGAGCAAGGCTGCTCACGAGGCCGGCGGGAGGGTTATCGGCGTAGTGCCGCGTGTTATTGAGCGCATGGGTAAACTCAGCCCCTACCTTGACGTACACATCCCTACGGAGGACCTCACCGACCGTAAGCAGCTGATGCAAGATCAGAGTGATGCCTTCATCATTCTGCCCGGTGGCATCGGCACCCTCGACGAACTGTTTACAGTAGCTGCTGCTGCCACCCTCAACTATCACAGCAAGCCTATCATTATCTATAACATGAAGGGTTTTTGGGACTCGCTCCTCCTGCTGCTCGACGACCTGTCGCGCCGAGGCGTACTCCGCAGCCAGTGGCAGCAGATGTTCCAAGTAGCCACATCCTTAAACGACATCACCCAGCTTCTTGCTACTGCTGACAAATGCTAAAAATATTCTGTTTTTCTTTGATTTTTCCAACATAATTCCCTACCTTTGCAGACAATTCGAATCATATAACTTATTATCATGAAAAGACTACTAACTTTTATCTGTTTGGCATTATTGGCAGGCAGTACAGCAATGGCAGAACTGACTGCCGGTACCGAGTATTATATCTGGCTGAACATCTACGAGAAACTGCTTGGCTCCAACGAGGCAGGCAGCGGTCCAGCACTGTCTGCATACGGCACGAAGAATGACGGCTACGTCTTCGTGGCGGAGAACAGCGGCAAAAGCGGCTATGTGCTGCTACGCCAAAAGAGCAGCGGCAAGTATCTGGCCGCCAGCAGCGCTAACAATTGGAGTGTAACCTTGGAAAACAGGTCGACCGACGACCGTTTCTGCTGGAAAGCCGATGAAGGTATTTACGTGTACATTATTAATAAGAAGAGCAGTAAGTATCTCGGCATTGACGGCGCCCAGAAAGGCAACAACTATGTCAGCGTCTTCTACGACAAGCCGAAGGGCAGCCACTCGCAGTATTCCATCATACCCGCTACAGGCAACAGCTGGGACGAGGCACGCCAGGCCTACGAGTCGGCTGTCTATACCAACGCACAGGGTGTGAAGGAGATAGACTACTGTCAGCTGAACAACAAGACCATCAGCCGCAGCGATGACGTCGACATCCATATCTCTGCCAACGAAACCCCCATCATAGGCAGCAGCAAGGTGAACCTGGGCAGCGACCGCACCTGGCTCATCATCGACAACATCGTGCCTAGCAAGGTCATCAGCGACTATCTGAAGTTTGTCACCATCAATGGTGCAGCCGCCCAGAACGGCACCAACTGCCGCGTGGCCATCTACCTGAACGGCGCTGCCGTCATCCCCACGCCAGCAACAGTGATGAGCTGTCAGGGCACCGACGGAGCCTTCACCCTGAATGTCGGTAACAACAGTGACCTGGGCGAGAAAAACAACACCATGAAGAGCTTCACCCTGCGCCGCGGCTACATGGCCACGGTGGCTTCCGGAACCTACGGCAGCGGCCACAGCCGCGTCTATGTGGCTGACCACAGCGACCTCACCATCACCCTGCCTGAAGCCCTCAAACTCCGCGTGTCGTCTGTTAACATCAAGCCGTGGCAATACCTCTCCAAGAAAGGATGGGGCGATAAGAGCGGTATTACGAGAGGTCCAGAGCTGAGGGCTACGTGGTATTGGACGTGGAGCGCCGGCTACAGCTCAACCAACGACTTGGAGTACGTGCCCTGCCGCCAGCACCGCTATTGGCCCAGCGCCTCGGACGTAAACTACAAGACGGCCACCGCCTCGCTCTCACTGAACGAGCCGGAGCACGCAGAGCAGCACACCAGCGACAAGTGCACGTGCGGCGGCACCATCAACGAATGGACGGCCTACGGCCTGACCAAGGACTTCCAGGCCGGTGGCGGGCGCATCGGCTCGCCACAGCCCACCGACTTCAGCTATCTGACCAATTACTTCAAGTATGTGGACGAGAATGACAACCAGACGCGCTGTGACTTCGCCGTCACTCACGCCTATTGGGACATCGGAAGCCGTGATGCAGCCAGCTATGCCAGCTTTATGGCCAGCCAGTGCCAGACCATCTACAACAACACAGGCCGCCCCGTGTGGCTCACAGAGATGGAAGCAGGCGCATCGTGGAGCAACTATGCGGCCGCCATCACCAGCTATGACAAGGCACGCCAATATCTTCAGGCAATGTTAGAGAAACTCGACGAGTGCGACTATGTGGAGCGCTATGCCATCTACGACTTCGACTTCTGGCGCAACTACATGTTCTACGACGATGGCAGCATCACGCCTGCAGGACAAGTCTATCGCGACCATCGGGCCACCTTCGCCTATCATTCCAACTACACGAAGACCCCGGTTTGGTGGAGGCCTGGAGTGCAGAAGCCTGCATTACAGTATGAGGCCACGGCCGAAAACCTTATTCTTCTCATAGGCAACGGCAACGGTGACACCACTGAGAAACTGGTGATAGAGCGTAAGGCCAAGGGAGGCAGCTGGCAGACGCTGAGCACCATCACAAAGCGCTCGGAGCTGGATCCCACCACCATACGCTATCCCCTGCCGCTTGATGCCATCAACCGCACTGGCGACTCTTTCCGCGTGAGCGTCACCACCATATTCGGTGGAACAGCCACCAGTGAGGAAATGACGATTGACTATATCATCAACGGCAACATCGTGACCGAGAGCAAGAACAATGTTCCTGGATGGACTTGTCAGCGCAGTGCTGCCAACGGATATACCAAGGGCGACAGCGGCGATACCTATTTAGAGGTATGGAACGGCACGGCAACAGACATGGGCTTCGACTACTACCAAAACGTAGGGGCACTGCCGAAGGGAGTCTACAAACTCACTGCCGTGTGCTTCAACTCATCAAACAACGTAACAGGAGCCTCGGTCAACGGCAACGTGGGCCTCTATGCACAGGCTGGCGGCGTAGAGTATTTCGCTCCCGTCACCATCGACTCAGATATTGACTACAACCAGCAGACCGTCATTCCGCAGATTCTCGTACGCGACGGCGTAATGCGCATCGGCATCAAGAACCAGGGCCCGATGACGGCACGCTGGGCTGGCGCCGACAACTTTGTGCTAGAGTATTTAGGCACTGAGGAAGAGGTGCTCGGACAGGACGGCGACACCTTCATCCGCGAGAAGCTCATAGAGCGCGACCAGCAGCTCACGAACCTGTTCAACAACCTGACTGATGAGAAGAAGGACGCCTCAGTGCTCATCGTCAACGCCGACTGCAACCGCAGCGACAATTACGGATGGACGGTGTCGAACCTGGGCATCACCAAGGGTCAGGCATGGGACGGACAGGCCGAAAACACCTACTGGGACAAGTGGAACAGCGGCAGCCTGAAGTCATCAATGGAGCAAACCATCGCCTACTTGCCCGCTGGAGAGTATGAGGTGAGTGCCCTGCTGCGCTGCACCACGGGACAGACCATCACGCTGAGTGCCACCCACAACGGTGAGAACTACACCAAGACACTCACCGGCATCGGCGACCAGACGCAGACCGGCAGCGCCTATCAGCGCGGCTGGCAGCAGCTGACCCTGCCTGTCTTCACCGCCACCAGCGGCGACCAAGTCACCATCAAGGCATCCATCGATGCACAGGTCACCACATGGTGGAGCGCCGACCACTTTACCATGACCTGGAAGGAAAACAATACTACTGTAGGCATTACCAACGCAGAGGACGTGTCGCCAACAAAGGGCTTCGTCTACGACTTGCAAGGCCGTCGCCTGAGTACGCCTGCCAAAGACGGCATCTATATCCGCGACGGCAAAAAGTTCGTCCGTACCACCAAATAAAGGCTCTCGCCAACAGGCATGAGCTACCCCATGATCAGGGGTGGCTGACTCACAAAAAAATCTCATATGACTTTTGACAAAATCTAACGTTACTTTTTTTCAAAAGTCATATGAGATTTTTTTAAAACTAACGTGGTCTTTTTTGAGACCGGTTTTGACTCGTTAAAAGGGAACTTTCCAAAAATAGCCAAATAGTTGACTTATATCAAAAATACAACGTTGTGCGCGCACAAAATCGCAAAAACCCAACTCCCGACTCCTAATTCTTTCGTACCTTTGCACCCGTTTTCAGGACATGCCGCATCTTCTCGAGACGAGAACAAGCGGCAGACAGAACAAAAACGAGGGCCTTGGCAAAGCCCCTAAATGATAATAGAGAATATGAAAAGATTAGTGAAGAATGTATGTCTGAGCTTATCGATTCTGACCCTGATGCCCCTACAAGCCGGGGCTGCCAATGAGAACGATAACTCAGAACAGTTTGATTGGACCCCCGTGATGGAGGCTATCATACTGGTAGAGAGCGAAGGAAATCCAAATGCCGTGAGTGGGAACTCGGTAGGTGCCATGCAGATTACTCCCATTCTGGTGCGCGAGTGCAACAACATCCTCCAGTCAAGAGGCAGCGACAAGCGCTACACACTGGCTGACCGCTACAACGTAGAGAAGTCGAAAGAGATGTTCCTTCTGATTCAGTCCGAGCACAACAAAACGAACAACGTAGAAAAAGCCATCCGTACATGGAACGGCGGACCTCGCTACAGCGTACGCGCCACCGATGGCTACTACCAGAAGGTGCTCAGACGCATGAGATAGGCAAACAGAGATTGCTTAGAAAGTATACCAAGTCCGGTTGCAGGCTGACAAAAAGGCCATGCGACCGGACTTTTTTCCGAAAAATGCTTAAAATCTTTGGCAGTTGACAAGTTTAGCATTATATTTGCATGTCAATAGATAAGTATCAACCCTTTAAATAACAGAATTATGACAGCAATTATCATCGTCGTGGCAGTCATCGTGCTACTCGTATTCATGGTTATTGGAATCTACAACAGTCTGGTCAAACTGCGCAACAACCGCGAAAATGCCTTCGCTAACATTGACGTGCAGCTGAAACAGCGTCACGACCTTATTCCACAGCTCGTAGCTACTGTCAAAGGCTATGCTCAGCATGAGAAGGAGCTGCTGACACGCGTCACCGAGGCTCGCGCTGCAGCCATGAGCGCTACTGGCATCAACGACAAGATTCAGGCCGAGAACCAACTCTCGAGCGCACTCGCAGGACTGAAAGTAAGTCTCGAAGCCTATCCTGACCTGAAGGCCAACCAGAACTTCCTGCAGCTGCAAGGCGAGATTAGCGACATCGAGAACAAGCTGGCCGCCACACGCCGTTACTTCAACACAGCTACGCGTGAGTTGAACAACAAGGTACAGACATTCCCGTCGAACATCCTCGCTGGCATGTTCGGATTCCAAAAGGAGCCCATGTTCGAGGTGCCTAAGGAAGAGCGTGCCTCTATGGAGAAAGCTCCCGAAATCTCATTCTAAAGATTTGAGATGAAGTACGTAGGATTGCACTCAGTCATCCAGCGCAACAACACGCTCAGCGTGCTATTGCTGCTGGGGTTTCCTGCCATTTTGCTTGGAGCAGTCTACCTGTTTCTGCTGTTCACCGACAACACGCGGGCCTTTATGAGCATCTTGCCGTGGGTGCTGGTGGGCGTGGGCATCTGGTTCGCCATTGCCTATTTCTCCAATACATCGATGATTCGCCACGCCGTGCGCGCCACACCACTGGCCCGCCGCGACAATCCACGCGTATATAATATTGTGGAGAACCTGACGATGGCCTGCGGTATGCCGATGCCTGAGATCAACATCGTCAACGACCCGCAGCTGAATGCATTCGCCTCAGGCATCAACGAGAAGACCTACACCGTCACCGTCACTACCGGTCTGCTCGACCGTCTTGACGACGACGAGCTGGCTGGCGTCATCGGCCATGAGCTGACACATATCCGCAACAAAGACACGCAGTTGCTCATCACCAGCATTGTCTTCGTGGGCATCATCAGCGTTGTTATGACGCTATTGGTACGCATGTTGTGGAACACTTTCCTTTTCGGCGGCTCCGGCAGCAGACGCAGCAGCAACGGCAAGGACAAAGGCGCCAGCATCGTCGTAGTGATGCTCATCGCCGTGGTGTGTGCAGCCATCGCCTATCTGTTCACCATGCTGACGCGCTTTGCCATTTCCAGAAAGCGCGAATACATGGCCGACGCAGGCGGCGCAGAGCTCTGCGGCAATCCGCTGGCCCTGGCTTCTGCGCTACGCAAGATTTCCAACGACCCTGGCCTGCAGAATGTGGAGCGCGACGACATCGCTCAGATGTATATCATCCATCCGCAGGCACTTGCCGGTGGTATCTCCGGCTTTTTCAGCCATCTCTTCAGCACCCACCCTGATACGAAGGAACGCATCCGCCTGCTGGAACAGTATTGAGAATTGAGATTTGAGAATTGAGAATTGTGACCGTGTTACACCGTGTTTTTCCGTTGCTAAAAGCGTGGCTGCTGTTGCTCTGTCTGTTGCTTGTCGTGCAGGAGGCGGATGCTCAGCGACGGCGCCGTAGCCGTTCTCGCAGCCGTGCACGGACTACCGCTGTACGCCATAGTAGCGGTAACCACCATCAGCAGCGTATGGCGCAGTTCGACAGCGAGGCCAATATTGACTCAACTACCATCGTGATGCTGGGCAATAGCCTTACCGAGAACGGCAAGGACTGGCAGCAGCGTATCGGCACGACGAAGAACGTGGTGAACCGCGGCATCATCGGCGACAACACGGTGGGAATGAAGGAACGCCTCTACCAAATTACTCCCTTCAAGCCCAAGGCCATCTTCCTCATGGCCGGCATCAACGACATGGTGGGCAACACCACGTATGAGGTAGTGGCACAGCACGTCATCACGCTCATCGAAGCCATCCGCCAGCAGGCACCTCAGACACAGCTCTTTGTGCAGAGCATCCTGCCCATCGACGAGACCGACGGACACTGGCGCACACTGGCTGGCCGCACCGACGACATTCCTTTTGCCAATATGCTCATCAAGGCCTATTGCGAGACACACGACATCGTCTTCGTCGACCTATTCCATCGCATGACGCGTGGACACTCCAACCAGCTGCGCAAGGAGCTGAGCGGCGACGGTCTGCACCTCACTGAGCAGGGCTACCGTGTCTGGGCCTTCGAGCTGAAGAAATACATCAACAGATTGTAGTCTCTTATGAATCCTCTGAATCAACTGGGGCCTCTGAGCCCTATGATAGAGTGTGTCCCTAATTTCAGTGAGGGCCGCGATACTAACGTTGTCCGCCAGATAACCGACGCTGTGGAAAGCGTGGATGGCGTGAAGCTGCTGCACGTAGACCCTGGCTATGCCGCCAATCGTACTGTCGTTACCTTCGTGGGCGAGCCAGAAGCGGTAGCTGAAGCCGCATTCCGTGCCGCTGACATTGCTGCAAAAGTCATTGACATGCGTCGCCATCATGGTACACATCCTCGCATCGGCGCCACCGATGTGCTTCCTCTCATTCCCTTGAACGGCATCACGCTGGCCGAATGTGCCACTTTGGCACAACAATTGGCACGACGCATGGCCACTGAGGCCAACATCCCCTGCTATTGCTATGAGGCTGCTGCCTTGCGGCCTGAATTCAAGAACCTGGCCGTTTGTCGTCAGGGGGAATACGAGGCACTCGACCGCAAGCTCACCACCCCTGAATTACAGCCCGATTTCCTGCCGTCTATCATGACGGACACAGCTGACATCCCTGAATGTGTCAGGCGATCAGGCTGTTCTGTGGTTGGCGCACGCGAATTCCTTGTCGCCGTCAACTTCAATCTCGACACGAAAGACGTTTCCATAGCCAAAGCCATCGCTGCCGATGTGCGGCAGAAAGGGCCTGAAGGCCGTCCTTATGCCCTGCCCACAGTGAAAGCCATCGGCTGGTACATCGACGAATATGGTATTGCTCAGGTGTCGACCAACCTCACCGACATCAATACGACCCCCTTGCATGTGGCTTTCGACACGATCAGCCGCTGTGCCCTTAAACACGGCGTCCACGTCACAGGCACAGAGATAGTCGGCCTGATTCCTCAGCGTGTATTGACAGAGGCTGGCGACGACGCCATCAGACGTATGCATCTCGACGAATTGTCACCGTTCCTTCCCGAGAAAAGAGTGCTCGAACTTCTTGCCGCCCGATGAGCTACGCCGACGTCATCTTGCCTGTGCCGCTCGACGGCCTATTCACCTACTCCGTGCCCGATGCCATACAGCCAATGCTGAAGCCGGGCATGCGCGTCTTAGTACCTTTCGGACGAGGCAAGAGCTACGTTGGCATCGTCGACCATCTGCACGACATCAAGCCCGAGGGCTACGCTGTGAAGCCCATCACACAGCTGATGGATGAGCAGCCCATCCTGCTCAATGCCCAGCTAAAGCTATGGCACTGGATTTCCGATTACTACATGTCGCCCATTGGCGACGTGATGAAGGCCGCACTGCCTGCTGGTTTAAAAGCGGAAGAAGGCTACCATCCGCGCACCGAGACCTATATCCGCCTGACGCCTGCCTACCAGAACGAGACAACACTGCATGTGGCGCTGAACATACTCGCCCGCGCTCCCAAACAGCAGCAGGCATTCGTCAGTTACTTACAATTGTCCGGTTGGGATATGGTTGGCGATGAGAATGTCAGCATCTCGCCCGTCACCCGCGAAGAACTGATGAATCAGAGCGGTGCCACACTGCCCACACTGAACCTGTTGGTGAAGCGTGGCATGCTGGAGACCTACGAGGTGGAGGTAAGCCGTTTGAACAAGAACGGTGAGCCGCATCCTGAACTGATTAAGAAGATGAGCGAGGCCCAGCAGGAGGCCTTCAACCAGATTCTCTTCTCTTTCCTGAAAAAGCCTGTCACGTTGTTACACGGTGTCACCAGCAGCGGAAAGACGGAGATTTATATCCACCTCATTCAGCGTGAGATAGAACAGCACAGGCAGGTGCTCTACCTTTTGCCCGAGATTGCCCTGACGGTTCAAATGATGGAGCGCCTGCAGCGCGTCTTCGGCAATCGTTTGGGCATTTATCACTCGAAATACAGCGATGCCGAGCGCGTAGAGATCTGGCAGAAGCAGCTCTCACCCCACCCTTACGACGTCATTCTTGGGGCCCGCTCCGCTGTCTTCCTGCCCTTCCAGCGCTTAGGCCTCATCATCGTCGACGAAGAGCATGAAACCAGCTTCAAGCAACAGGACCCGGCTCCCCGCTATCATGCAAGGAGTGTAGCAATAATGCTAACTACGGCCCCCTCCAACCTCACCCAACTGGGGGAGGCTGCTGCGCATGAAAAACAACAGGAAATAATTAATCATTATAAAACAGCCATACCATCATCTTATAAATTATTGAAGTCTTTTGCTTTGGAGAACCGAAACAAACAGACTGAGGCAGAGACTGCCATGTGGGAACTGTTAAGGCAAAATAAAATAACCGAGAAATTCCGCAGGCAGTACATTATTGGGGATTTTGTTGTGGATTTTGTATGTTTGGCCAAGAATCTTGTTATTGAAATTGATGGTGGCTATCATTTTACCCCAGAGCAGAAAGAAGCAGACTCGCTGAGAACTGCCATGCTTAAAGAAATGGGCTTCAAAGAGCTGAGATTTACTAACGAACAAATATTATTATCTCCCAATGAAGTCATAAAGACAATACAAGAGGAATTAGGAATAGATGTTCAGGTGAAGGTTCTACTGGGCACAGCAACGCCTTCAATTGAGACGTACTATAATGCAACAACTCCCATACAACCTAAAAAGCTGATTTCCTCTGCCGCAGCAGCCTCCCCCAGTCTTTCTCACTCCCCCAGTCCTTTTCAGAGCGAAACAGCCTCCCCCAGTTGGGGAAGGTTGGAGGGGGCCAAGTACGGCTTAGTGGAATTAAAGCAACGCTATCAGGACATTGAGATGCCCGAGATACAGGTTGTGAACATTCAGGAACTGCAGCGTAGGAAGATGATGCGCGGCCCGTTCTCACCTCTCCTGTTAGCTCGCGTGCGCGAAGCATTGGAGAGCGGTCATCAGGCTATCCTCTTTCAGAACCGCCGCGGCTGGGCACCGATGGTGGAGTGCAAGCAATGCGGCTGGGTGCCACAATGTGAGCATTGCGACGTCTCGCTGACGCTGCATCGCTCGATGAACCAGCTGACATGCCACTATTGCGGCAACACCTATCGCGTGCCTACGGAGTGTCCCGCCTGTGGCTCAAAGGACTTGCTGGGCAAGGGCTACGGCACTGAGAAGATTGAGGATCAGATACGCGACATCTTCCCTATGGCACGCGTTGCACGCATGGACCTCGATACGACACGCACACGACAGGCCTACGAGCATCTGATCAGCGACTTCTCTGCCGGACGCACCAACCTGCTCATCGGTACGCAGATGGTGACCAAGGGTCTCGACTTCGACAAGGTGAGCGTAGTGGGCATCCTCAATGCCGACTCGATGCTCAACTATCCTGACTTCCGGGCATACGAGCACGCCTACATGATGATGGCTCAGGTGAGCGGACGAGCAGGGCGCAAGGGGAAAAGAGGCCTTGTCATCCTTCAGACCAAGCAGCCAGACCTGCCACTTATCGACTATGTGGTGCGCAACGACTATCAGGCTTTTTTCCGTTCGCTACTAGCTGAGCGCCAGGCTTTCCACTATCCGCCCTACTACCGAATCGTCTATATCTTCCTTAAGCATCAGAAAGACCAGATCGTAGACACGGCCGGCTTGGAGCTGGGAGCCCGTCTGCGCCAATGGTTTGGTGCCCGTGTGCTGGGGCCCGACAAACCAGCTGTGGCCCGTGTAAAAACACTGAGCATCCGCAAGCTCGTGCTGAAGCTGGAGCGTGGCATCGATATGGTGAAGGTGCGCGAATACCTTCGCTTGGCCCAGACACAAATGTTGCAGGACAAGCGTTACGCCAGCCTGCAACTTTATTACGACGTCGATCCGCTATAAAAGACTAAGCTGTTCTCTTCAAGCGTCATCATTTCCTTTCCCAGAAGAATCCTAGTGTTTCTACTAACTCACACAAGTTTTTCCAGTAGCGGGTGTCCAGGCGGCAAGACCTGGCTCAACGGCTCCATGACGAAAGGCCTTTGCAGCATGAGAGGATGGGGAATGGTAAGTGTTGGTGTGCTGATGGTAACATCATCATAGAGCAGGATGTCGATGTCAATGGGTCTGTCATGGTAGATGGTGGCATCCCCGCGCTTTGTGGCATGTTCGGCACTCTTGCCAATACTCCTCTCTATGCGCTGTGTGGCGCGTAGCAGTTGGTGGGGCTTCAGTGTGGTGTGGATGCAGACAACGGTATTGACGAAGGCGTTCTCTGAAGTAAAGCCCCATGGCTCAGAATAATAGAAGGCAGACTGGCGCACTATGTCGCCAGCCTGTTCTGCTATCAGCTCTGTCGCCCGGCTGATGTTGGTCTCCCTTTCGCCCAGGTTAGACCCCAGCCCTAAATAAGCCACATGATAATTATCAGTCTTCAACCTAAAGTCTTAATCATCAAGGATGAGCATCGCATCACCATAGCAGCCGAACTTAAAGTCATGCTTCAATGCCAAGTTGTAGGCCTCGATGCAGAGGTCGTAACCACTGAAGGCAGCTGTACACATCATCATGGTCGACTCGGGGTGGTAGAAATTGACGACGAGTGCATCGGCAAGTCCGAACTCATAAGGTGGGAAGATGAAGCGGTTGGTCCATCCGTCATACTCCTTCAACATGCCGTCGGTGCCCACCGCGCTCTCGGTGGCACGGGCAGTACTGGCGCCCACCACACAAACCTTGTTGCCATCGCGCTTGGCGCGGTTGACAATGTCGCAGGCTTCAGGACTGATGAACATCTGCTCGCTGCTCATCTTATGCTTCGTCAGGTCCTCCACCTCAATGGTATCAAAGGCGCCAAGCGAGCAGTGCAAGGTAACGAAAGCACTGTTCAAGCCACGTATCTCCATCATCTTCATCAACTCGCGGCTAAAGTGAAGGTTGGTTGACGGAGCAGTGACGGCACCCTCGTTGCGAGCGAAAATGGTCTGGAAATTCTCCATATCGTCGGCATCGGCAGCGCGCTGTTCGACGATATAGCGGGGCAACGGCGCACTGCCCAGCGCGTAAAGCTCACGCTTGAACTCGTCATGCGGGCAGTCGTAGAGAAAGCGCAGCGTACGTCCACGCGATGTTGTGTTGTCGATAACCTCGGCCACCATGGGGCCGTCTCCATCGAAAAACAGTTTATTGCCTATGCGTATCTTGCGTGCCGGCTCTACCAGTACGTCCCATAGGCGCAACTCCTCGTTCAGCTCGCGCAGCAGAAACACTTCTATCTGCGCATCGGTTTTCTCCTTAGTGCCGAACAGTCTGGCGGGGAACACTTTGGTATCGTTGAAGACGAATGTATCGCCTTCATTAAAGTATTCGACGATATCGCGGAACACGATAGGTTCGTCGGTATCCTTTCCTGTGGCATCTTTCTTCCACAGGTCAATGGTCTGGCTCTTTCGGTGAACCACCATCAGGCGGCAGCGGTCGCGCTGGTAGACGCGTTCCACAGTGCCGTCCTCGTTCTCAAAGGCTCGGTGCGCCGGATAGAGGGCAATCTGCTCTTCAGGCAGTCTGAATTTGAATTGCGAAAGTTTCATTATCTGTATATTCTAAACTCTTGTCTGTTCTGTCTCATCCACTTTCATTCTCTCGTCGAGCCACTGCTGGAACCCGTCAAGCGTCACGCATTGTTCGATGCATACGTCGCCTACACGGGTACGGCACAGGGCAGTGAGAAAAGCGCCTGAGCCCAAGGCCTGGCCGATATCGCGTGCCAAGGCACGAATGTAGGTGCCCTTGCCGCATACCACGCGGATGCTCATCTGCATTGCCTGCGCATCAAAGGCGGTAAGCTCAATCTCGTCAATGCGCAGTGTTTTCGCCTTCAGCTCTACGTGCTCTCCTTTGCGTGCCAGCTTATAGGCTCTGTCGCCGCCGATATTGCAAGCGCTGTACTCGGGCGGCACCTGTTGGATCTCGCCAACGAAATTGGCGAGCACACGGGTGATGAGCTCACGGGTGATGTGGCGCGTGGGGAAGGTCCTGTTCACCGTATGCTCACGGTCGTAGCTCGCCGTAGTAGCGCCCAGTTGCAGCGTTGCCGTGTATTCCTTCGACGCTGCCTGCAACTGCTCAATTCGCTTTGTGGCCTTGCCCGTACAAAGGATGAGCACGCCCGTGGCCAAAGGGTCTAACGTTCCTGCGTGGCCGGTCTTCAGGCGCTTCACGTGGAGTGCCTTCGACAATCGGGTACGCACGTAGGCCAGCGCGCCGAATGACGACATGCCGTAGGGCTTATTGATATATAGGATTTCGCCTTCCTGAAAGTCCATTACTTTAGTCAACCATTACAAGTGAGTGGCCGGTAAGCAAAAGCAGGATGATGATTCCTCCGACGATGATACGGTAAACTCCAAATGCCTTGAAACCGTATTTCGTCAGGAAAGATACGAACCACTTCATGGCTAACAATGCTACGATAAAGGCCACAACGCAGCCCAAGATGAGCATGGCAATATTATGAGAGGTGGCCCATGCGGCTTCTTCCTTCATCAGGTCGAGCAAGTCGAGCAGCGTGGCACCCGCCATAGTGGGCACGGCGAGGAAGAACGAGAACTCTGCAGCGCGTTGGCGCGTGAGTCCCTGCGTCATGCCGCCCACGATGGTAGCCATTGAACGCGACACGCCTGGAATGACAGAGATACACTGAAAGAGGCCGATATTGAAAGCTCGTTTCTCTGTTACCTTGTTCTCGTCGCTGCCCTTGTTGAACAGCTTGTCGCAGAACAGCATAAAAATACCACCCAACACCAGCATGACCGCCACCACCTCAACGCTGTCGAGCAGCCAGTCAAGCAAGCCCGACTTCTTAGCAGCCAAGCCGATGATGACAGCAGGGAGGACGCCCACAAAGAGCAGCCAGTAGAAATTGTAGCGATGCTTAAGCTTGGCGAAGGCGCTGCTGCCTTCTGGTGCCGGCGAATGGTCGAAATGGAAGAATTTCTTCCAATAGAGGCAAACAACCGACAGGATGGCACCAAACTGAATAATGAACGTAAAGGCATGAACGAAAGCCTTGTCGCTCTCGCTCAGTGATGCAGCATCGAGTCCGAGCAGGTTCTGCGTAATAATCATGTGGCCTGTGGAAGAAACAGGCAGGAACTCGGTCAAGCCCTCCACCACAGCGATAATAATAGTTTGCAGCCAGTCCATGCCTACTTCTTTTCAAGGTTATTGCCAGTGCGTTTCTGCCAGGGGAAGCCTTTATCAGGGTTGTGCACCACGGCATAGATCATGGAGACGAATCCCAGGAAGCACACGACAGGTGCCAGTTTGATGCGGCGTGCACTGAAGATGTCGGGGTTGTAGGCCTCGTTGGTCGATGAGCCACCGCTCATCAGCAGGAAGCCGATGATGACCACAAGCATCCCCACGCCCAGCAGGATGAAGTTTGTCCTGCCAAAAGCAAAGTCTTTCTTGTCCATTTGTTATTTCAATTTTCAATTCTTTAATTCTTATACAGCTCACCTGCCGTCATACGGAGGAACTTGTTCACTGAGACAAGCGTGCAGAACAGCATGATAGCGAAACCGAAGACGAAGACAGCGGCAATTGTGATGGCCACATGGCTCCATGTGATAAGTTGGGCAAGGCTGTTCTGATAGCGGTAGAGTGAATATCCTATGACCACGAGCACGGCGCTGGCCAGCAGTGACGAGACGAAGCCTATGATAATGCTACGCACAAGGAAGGGGCGCCTGATGAACGACCAGCGCGCGCCGACCAGCTTCATGGTGTGTATGGTGAAGCGCCGTGCGTAGACACCCAGCTGCACGGAGTTGCTAATGAGAGTATAGCAGATAAAGATAAGGAGTGCCGAGAGCACCAGCAGCACCAGGTTGACATAGTTCAGCGTCTTGTCGGCAGCATCTATCTCATCACGCGCATAATATACATCGGTAATCAGCGAATCGGCTTTCAAGGACAGGGCCAGACGATTCAGCGAGTCGGCGTTGGCATAGCTGGCGGCCAGCTGTATCTCAATCTCCGACTGAAAGGGATTCACCCCGGCAAATTCAACAGGATTGGCTCCCAGCTCTTCGGTCATCACGGCCAATGCCTCGTCGGCACTGACATAGCGCACCTGACGGGCGAAAGGCCGCGCCTGCAGACGGCCTACTAACGCCTGACCGTCACTGACGCTCACGGTATCGCCGAGCACAAGGCTCACCGACATGTTTTCCCTGACAAATGTGGAAAGGCTGCGCGCAGTAAGTACAGAGGCTACCACCAGTCCCAGCAGAATAAGCACCATCGTGGTGCTAATACACAATGATACGGCCTGCAAGCCCAGATGGCGGCCGGCCATTCTTTTTCTTCTCTTCATTCCGAATCGGGCATAAGATGCCAATTACGCTGCAAAGGTAGTCATTTCTTTTAAGTTCACGGATGAAGATGGAAGATTGTCGCACCCGATTATGTTTATTTAACAGTTGTGCGCCATAAGAAAGGGCTTGTTTTTTGGGTGAAGACCGCTGCGATGTCAGAAAAAACATGTAATTTTGCAGACTGTTATGAGCACAATCATCTATCCCTCACCTATTTTCGGGCCGGTGCATAGTCGCCGTCTCGGTCTATCATTGGGTATTAACCTGCTGCCGGCCGACGGCAAAGTATGCTCCTTCGACTGCATTTACTGCGAATGTGGCTTCAACGATGAGCACCGTCCGCAGCTGCCCATGCCCACGCGGCAGGAAGTGGCCGAAGCATTAGAAAAACGCCTGCAGCAGATGCAAGCCGAAGGACGCCTGCCCGACGTGCTTACCTTTGCAGGCAACGGCGAACCCACATGCCATCCGCACTTCGCAGAAATCATCGGCGACGTCATGGACTTGCGCAACAAATACTGCCCAGAGGCCAAGGTCAGCGTGCTCAGCAATGCCACGCTCATCCACCGTCCACAGGTGCACAAGGCACTACTGTGCGTAGACAACAACATTCTGAAGCTCGATACCGTTTCGCCCGATTACATCGCACGCGTCGACCATCCCCAGGGCACCTACGACGTGAAGCGAATCGTCGATGAAATGGTCTCTTTTAACGGAAGTATCATCATTCAGACCATGTTTATGAGAGGCGAGTGCAACGGCGAAGACGTCGACAACACAGGCGACGACTACGTGTTGCCCTGGCTCGATGCCGTCAAGGCCATACAGCCCCGTCAGGTGATGATTTACACCATCGACCGCGAGACACCTACGCAGGGACTGCTGAAAGCCACGCACGAACAGCTTGACCGTATCGCTGCATTGGTCAGGGCCGAGGGCATCGACTGTTCCGTCAGCTACTGACTTTTCACGACAGTCAGCCCACTCCTTCCCAAAAGGGAAGCGTTAAAAAAGTAAAACAAGTTGTTTTACTGAAAAAAACAGGCTCCGCGTAAAAAAATCCAGGCTCCGCATTTTGTAAAACAAGTTGTTTTACTTTTTGCGGAGCTCGTACAATATTGTAACGTGGCTGAAAAAAAAAGTGGAAAGCTTGCATGTATCATGGAATTGTTGTACCTTTGCCGTCTGATAACAACGCATGATGATAATGACAAAGGGAAAGCAACTATTCGCACAAGTATCAGGTCTGTTCTGCATGGGCATCATGTTCGCTATGCCTGCCAAGGCGCAGACAGAGAGCAACCATAATCTGGAGGTTGGCAAGAACCTGGAAATCTTCAATACGCTCTACAGTCAGCTGGATCTCTTCTATGTTGACTCGCTCAATCCCGGACAGACCATGACGGCAGGCATCAAGGGCATGTTGCGTTCACTCGACCCCTATACGGAATACTTTCCGGAAGAAAACAAGAAGGAGCTGGAGATGATGCTCACGGGTAAATATGCAGGCATAGGCGCCATGGTGAAGTACCACAGCAGACTGAAGCGCGTCGTCATCGATGAGCCTTATGAAGGGATGCCAGCCGCCGAGGCGGGGCTGAAGAAGGGCGACATCATCCTGAGCATCGACGACTCGGTAATGACCGACAAGAACGTGAGCTACGTCAGTAGTCACTTGCGCGGCGATCCTGGCACTACCTTTGTCCTGCGCATCAAGCGCCCTTCTACCGGCAAGGAGATGAAATTCCGCATCACGCGCCGCAACATCAAGCTGCCCGAGCTTCCCTACTACGGCATGAGGCCAGACAGCATAGGATACATCAACTTAAACCAGTTTACTGAGGACTGCTCGAAGGAGGTACGCCGTGCTTTCGTCGAACTGAAGCGCCAAGGCGCCAAAGCCATTATCCTCGACCTGCGCAGTAATGGCGGCGGATCGGAGATGGAAGCAGTGAACACCGTCAACATCTGGGTGCCGCAAGCGCAGACCGTAGTGGAAAACCGGGGCAAGGTGGCGCAGGCAAACCGCATTTACCAGACACGTTTAGAGCCCGTCGACACGGTTATGCCCATGGTTGTGCTGGTCAACGGCGAGACGGCGTCGGCCAGCGAGATAACGAGCGGCGCACTGCAAGATTTGGACCGTGCCGTCGTCATTGGCACCAGGACCTACGGCAAAGGTCTCGTACAGGTGCCACTCGACCTGCCTTACAATGCCAATGTGAAGATTACCACATCGAAATACTACATACCCTCAGGACGCTGCATCCAGGCCATCAACTATAACCGCGAGACCGGCGCTGCCTATACCGAGCACATCGCCGACTCGCTGACGCGCGTTTTCCACACCCGCAACGGCAGAGAGGTGCGCGACGGAGGCGGCATCAAGCCCGACGTGGAGGTGAAGAGCGACACCATGCCCAACATTGCCTACTATTTATCGGCCAGCGGGCTTGACTCTACAGAGGTGATGTTCGACTATGTTGTCGACTACATCGCCCGCCACGAGCAGATAGCCACGCCAACGGAGTTCCACCTCACTGAAGAAGACTGGCAGTCGTTCCGCCAACGCGTCATAGACAGCGGCTTCACATACGACAACCTCAGTCGCAAGCAGTATGACGAACTGGTGAAAACAGCCAAGTTCGAAGGCTATTATGAAGAGGCAAAAGAAGCCTTCGACCTGCTTGGGGAAAAACTGCACCACGACGTAGCCACAGAGCTGGACCGCCAGCGTAAGGCCGTACAGCAGATGCTGGAACTCGACATCATCGCAGCCTATTATTACCAGCGTGGCTCCATAGAGGCAAGCCTCAACTACGACAATCAATTGAGCGAGGCAGAGCGCCTGCTCCTTAACACCGACGAGTACAGACGGATTCTGGAGCCACAAGCTAACAAAGAATAGGGGAAAAAGCCAGAAAAGCTGGCGTAGAGGTCAGTAGCTGACGTATGGACGTAACCTGTCGATGTCAGCATCGTCGAAATCAGACAGCAGACGCAATTCGCTAATGTCGGCGATGGGGCCATTCTGGCGTCGGTAATCAACGATGGCACGGGCCTGATAGAAATTGAGGTATGGATGTCGCTTCAGCTCATTTAGAGAAAGACTGTTCACATGAAGCTTTTCCACAGGTGCAACGCCCTCTTCGAGAGTAAAGAATGACAGTGCCTCTTGTGGAAAATCCTCGATTTCATCGAGCTGCGATAGACTGATGTAGCCTCCAAGTCTTCGCCCATAATCAACAATACGACGTGCAAAATAGGGGCCAATGCCAGGCACGCGCTGCAGCAGTGTTGTATCGGCAGTTGCCAGGTCGATGGTCTCACCTTCAGCCAGTTTGACGGGATAGCGGGGCGTGAACGTGGTGTCACGGTGTTCCGTCCTTCTGTCGGCAAAGAGTGTAGCGGCCGGCCGGTAGTCGGCCCCGATGACGATATAAGGCTCCAGCTCACGATACTGCTTCACGGTAAGACCATATAGTCTGGCAAAATCCTCCTTGCGGCTGAAGACTCCACCCATCTCTCTGTATTTGTAAAGATTGCGTATCTGCCAAGACGTCAGGCCAAGGCGCTTAAGCGAAGCGCTGTCGGCTGTATTCGGGTCGAAGGTAAAGCGTTCAGCAGACACGTCGGCCATGGGAGCCTCATACATCTCAGCAGACATAGCCAGCACCGTGGTGTCGGCCTGCCCAATCGTTGCAGGAGCCACTGTCTTCCCTCCACCGGCAAAGAAAATAATGCCAACGGCAACGCCTATCAGCAACACTGCAGACAGGATAATCTTCCTGTCGCTCTTGGGCATATAGAAGAAATCACCGAACATGACAGGACATTACAGCACTTCCATCTGATGAAGGAAGACGAGCAGAATGCAGGCAGGGCAGACGAAGCGCACACAGAACAAGTACAGGCCGATGAAGCGTCCACGCAATGTGCCCTGGTTGGTCAACTCGTCAACAACGATGTGACGCGGCACATACCAGCCAACGAACAGACAGGTGAGGAAGCCGCCCAGCGGCAGGAAGACCTGACCAGTAGTGAAATCGAAGAAGTCGAAAAGCGAGCGCCCAAAGAGCGACAGGCTGTCTTGGCTGAACGACAGCGAGCAAAACACGCCGATAATACACCCCAGTACGGTAACGATGGTGGCAGCTTTGGCTCGCGACAAGCGGAACTCCTCATGGAAGAATGCCGTGCTCACCTCATGCAGGGAAATGAGCGACGTCAGTGCTGCCATAGACAACAACAAATAGAAGAACAACGCGATGACATGCCCCAGCAGCGGCACCGACGAGAACGCTTGAGTAAACACGTTGGGCAAGGTGATGAACACCAGAGAAGGACCTGCGCCTACATCGCCGCCCACACTGAAGACAGCGGGGAAAATCATAAGTCCCGCCATAATGGCAATGGCGGTATCCACACCTATAATCTGCGTCGCAGATCTTGTTAAATTGGTATCGCGGCTAAAATAGCTGGCATAGGTGCACAGGCATCCCATGCCGAGCGACAGGGAATAGAACGCCTGGCCCAAGGCGCCGAGCAAGACATTGGAGTCTACCTTGGAAAAATCAGGGCTGAAGAGGAAGGCGATGCCATCGCCTGCACCAGGCAACAGACATGCTGCCACGGCAATGACAATGAGCAGCAGGAACAATAGCGGCATCATCAGCTTCGAGGCACGCTCGATGCCCTTCTCCACGCCTTTGACTACAACGAAATGCGTAATGGCAAAGAACAACACAAGCCACACAATGGGCTTCCACGGATTCGTTACGAAGCTGTTGAAATAATTGGACACGCTGTCGGCGTCGCCAGTGAGGCCATCGCCTACCGAAGCATAGACATACTGAAGGCACCAGCCTGACACAACGCAGTAATAGCCGGATATGAGGAAGCCGGTAAACACGCCGAAATAGCCGATGAAGCGCCACGGAGTGCCATTGGCCAATTTGGCATAGGCCCGTGCCGTGTTGGCCTGCGCCCTGCGGCCAATGATGAACTCGCTGAGCATACAGGGGATGCCCAGCACAATGACACATATTATATATAAAAGGATGAAGGCTGCACCACCATTCTCGCCCGTCATCGTAGGAAAGCGCCACACATTGCCCAGACCTACAGCCGAACCGGCCGTAGCCAAGACAATGCCCAAGCGGCTTCCGAAATTTGCCCTGTTACTCATAGTTTTTGTTGTCATCTGTCATCATTTGCCTGCAAAAGTACATTTTTTTCTCCGTTTCAACGTACTTATTGAAAGATTTTTTGTACTTTTGCAGTCAAATTTTAACGACCCATCCGAAATGAACCGCTTCCGCTACCTGTTGAGCCATTATCCGCTGACGCTTCTTTGTCTGGCACTGGTATGGTACCTGTCGCTGTTCATCGTCATGCCTGAGACGCCAATGGATGACGTACCCTTCATCGACAAATGGACACACCTGGTCATGTACGGCGGCACATGCTCAGTCATGTGGCTGGAGTATGCCCGATGTCATGACCGCCTGCATTTCTGGAAACTGTTCATCCTGGCCTGGCTTGGCCCTATCCTGATGAGTGGTCTGCTGGAACTGCTGCAAAAGTATTGCACTACAACGCGACAGGGCGAGTGGCTGGACTTCGCAGCCAACAGCACCGGCGTAACCTTGGCCGTGGGTGTAGGACTGCTTATCTGGAAGATGAAGCACTAATTTTTCATAGAAAAAAAGTCACATAAGGACAAAGATAATCATGGCATATTTTTTCTCATCAGAATCAGTGTCGGAGGGGCACCCCGACAAAGTGGCCGACCAGATCAGCGACGCCATCCTTGACCAGTTCCTGGCCTATGACCCGTCAGCACGCGTGGCCTGCGAGACTTTCGTTACCACAGGGCAGGTGGTCATCATGGGCGAGGTTCGCAGCGACGTATACATAGACCTCCAGACCATCGCACGCAATACCATCAAGAAGATTGGTTACACGAAGGCCGAATATCAGTTCGACGGCGACTCGTGCGGCATCCTCACCGCCATACACGAGCAGAGCCAGGACATCAACCGTGGCGTGGACCGCGAGAACGACGACGACCAAGGCGCTGGCGACCAGGGCATGATGTTCGGCTATGCCACGAATGAGACAGAGAGCCTGATGCCCGTCAGTCTCGACTTGGCCCATCTGCTGATGCGCACGCTGGCCCAGATTCGCAAGGAGGGCCAAGTGATGACCTACCTGCGCCCCGACGCGAAGAGCCAGGTGACGGTGCAGTACAGCGACGAAGGCATCCCAGAACGCATCGACACCATCGTCGTCTCTACGCAGCACGACGAATTCGCCGACGACCAGACCATGCAGGACACCATCCGCCACGACGTCATCAACATCTTGATACCGCGCGTAAAAGAGCAGATACACTCGAAGAAAGTCCTCGACCTCTTCGGCGACGACATCAAATACTACGTCAACCCCACGGGTAAGTTCGTCATTGGCGGCCCGCACGGCGACACGGGCCTGACAGGGCGCAAGATTATCGTCGACACCTACGGCGGCAAGGGCGCCCACGGCGGCGGCGCCTTCAGCGGCAAGGACTCGTCGAAGGTAGACCGCAGCGCTGCCTACGCCGCACGCCACATTGCGAAGAACATGGTGGCCGCCGGCGTGGCTGACGAGATGCTCGTACAGGTAAGCTACGCTATCGGCGTGGCCAAGCCCATGAACATTTACGTCAACACCTACGGACGCTCACACGTAAACATGAGTGACGGCGAGATAGCCCAGCGCATTGAGAAGTTATTCGACCTGCGTCCGAAAGCCATCGAGCGCACCCTGAAGTTGCGCCAGCCCATGTTCCTTGAGACTGCGGCCTACGGACACATGGGACGCCAGTCTGAAGTGGTGAAGAAGACGTTCACCAGCCATTATCACGAGACGAAGACCATCGACGTGGAACTATTTACTTGGGAGAAGCTGGACCGTGTGGACGACATTCGCCGCGAATTCGGTATCTGAAGCAGATAGCAGCGTCATCACCTTCCACGTCAACTCATTCGTAGAAGGAGTGATAGGAACGCCACGACCCTACAGCGTGCGGCATGACGACATGTTCACGCTGTTATTTGTGGTGAGCATCTTATTACTGGCTGTCATCATCGGCAGCTACATGCACACTATCAAAAGCCTGATCAGGAATTTCTTCTTCCCTCCAACGACAGAAGACGCTGACGTTCCGGCACGCGTTACGCCCCTGTTGCTTTTCTTCGCAACAATGACATGCGTCATCATGTCGCTTAGCTCTTTCGTCTATACCGCCAGCATGGTGGAAGGCTCCTTCGCCATCAAAAGCACCATCGCTATCATCGCCATCTTCTTCGCCGCCTTCACAGTCTATTTTCTCCTGAAATGGTTCATATACAGCATAGTGAACAATGTGCTCTTCGGCAGTAAAAAAAGTTTACATTGGAATACTGTATATTTCATCCTTACTGCCTTCGAAGAACTACTGACGATGCCCTTGTTACTCATGGTGGTATACCTCGGACTTTCTGTAGAAATCGCTTCATATTGCTTCATTTTTGTTCTATTTTTAAACAAAATGCTATCTTTTTACAAGAGTCAGGTCATCTTTTTTAGACAAAAGATTCTTTTTTTACAAAATATTTTGTACTTTTGTGCCCTCGAAATGACGCCTTTGCTCGCCTTCGGCGGTGCTTGGCTCATGTTGGCACACATTTTGAAAGTAAATTATTAAGACATTCTGATGATTAAAAAGATTCTGGTTTCCCAGCCAAAACCCACGAGTGAGAAGTCTCCCTATTTTGACATAGCTGAGCGCTTTGGCACAGAACTTGTGTTTAGGCCTTTCATCAAGGTTGAGGGCTTGACGGCACGCGAGTTCCGCACACAGAGAGTGAACATCCTCGACTATACAGCCATCGTCTTCACCTCAAGACACGCCATTGATCATTTTTTCACGCTGGCCAAGGAGCTGCGGTGCAATATCCCTGAGGATATGAAGTATTTCTGCGTCACGGAAACCATAGCACTTTATATTCAGAAATATGTGCAGTACCGCAAGCGCAAGGTATTCTTCGGTACGACCGGCCGTGTGGACGACCTGTTGCCCACGATGGTGAAGCACAAGACGGAGCGCTATCTCGTTCCGATGAGCGACGTGCACAATGACACGTTGACTAAGCTGTTAGATTCGAAGAAACTCGTGCACAAGGAGTGCGTCATGTACAAGACGGTGAGCAACGACTTCACTGAAGATGAGGTGAAGACCTTCGATTATGATATGCTGGTGTTCTTCAGCCCTTCAGGCATTGAGTCTCTGATGAAGAACTTTCCCAACTTCGACCAGGGCAAGATAGCCATTGCCACCTTCGGACCTGCCACGGCCAAGGCAGCCCAGGAAGCCGGTCTGCGCCTTGACCTTCAAGCCCCCAGTGAGAAATATCCATCCATGACGGGTGCCCTGCAGCATTTCCTGCTGATGCAGGACGAGTAGCCACAGATCTTTCTTGTTGGCAACGAAGGAACACGGAAAAAAACGGACTTTGGAGAAACAAGGTTTTTCAAAACTGGAGCGTATCGTCAGCCAGAAGCTGATAGACGAGCTATTTACAGGCGGTCAGAGTCATTCACTGACCGCTTTCCCTTTACGTGCCGTCTATATTATCCGTGACCATCCATCGCAATCCTTGGAAGAAGAAAACCATGTGAGTCCGTGTAAGTCCGTGGCAAAAGAAGAAAACCATGTGAGTTCGTGTAAGTCCGTGGCAAAAACACAGCTGTTGCTCAGTGTGCCAAAGCGTCGGTTCAAGCACGCCGTTGACCGCAATCGCGTAAAACGGCAGCTGCGCGAGGGCTTCCGCAAGCACAAGACGCTTCTTGCTGAAAACGTCGAAGCCAACAAGTGCGTAGCCTTGGCCTTCATCTGGATGTCCGACAACCATCTACCCACATCAGAGGTAGAGAAACGCGTAGTCACCATCCTACGGCGCATCGCAGACGCCATGACCGAAAAGCAAGTAAAATCCGCCACATGAAGCAAATCTGGAAAATCGTCTGCTGGCCCCTGAAATGGCTGCTACTGCTACCTATTCTTTTCTATCAGCGCTGCATCAGCCCATTCACGCCACCAGCCTGCCGATTCACTCCCACATGTTCACAATATGCCAAGGAGGCCATTAAAAAGCATGGTCCTTTCAAGGGCATGTACCTTGCCGTCCGCCGCATCCTGCGCTGCCATCCCTGGGGCGGCTCCGGCTACGACCCCGTTCCCTGACGTTCTCCCCCAACCTCACAGACAAAAGAAAAGCGCCCCCAGCCAGTGGCGGGAGGCGCAATAGTGAAGACAGGCAATTACTTGCGCAGACCCAGAGCCTTGATGATGGCGCGATAGCGCTCGATATCGTTCTGGTAAAGATACTTCAGCATCTTGCGGCGACGACCGACGAGCTTCGTCAGTGAACGGGCAGTGCCATAGTCCTTGTGATTCTTCTTCAGGTGCTCAGTCAAGTGCTTGATGCGATAGGTGAAGAGAGCAATCTGGCTCTCTGCTGAGCCTGTGTCCGTAGCCGACTGGCCATACTGCGAGAAAATTTCCTGTTTCTTTTCTTTGTCTAAATACATGACGTTTGTGATTAAATAATTGTGTGCTCATTCCATCTTTCAGTCGTTCACAGCCTTTAATCGCAGCTGCTTCACAGCCTCAAATGGTTCGGGTTTTCCGAAAAGCGGTGCAAAGGTACTGCTTTTTTACGTTCCCTCCAACTTTTTGTCCTGATTTTTAATCGAAAATGCCTTTTTTCTGCCTATTTCGCCGTTTTTCCACCGTTTGTTAAGCTGCCACACCTATTATTCTGTTCTTTTTCCTCTATTTCCCGATGTGCTCACTTTTCCGCCATACCTTTGCAGACGAAAAGCAAAAAGCACGTCGGCAGGAAGGCGCCCCTGCACCGGCGGCTCGCTCATCCTAAAGTTTATTATCACCATGAAAAAGAATCAAGAAGAGACTCGCAACGCATTCACCAACGCCTGTCAGAAGAAACTCTACGTCGTCAACATCTGCCTGAACTGGTTGCACAACGAGGGTCAGCAACAGCTGATGGCCATACATGCCTCCTCAGGTTGTATGCGCAGCACACGCCTGGCCGTGCTGCAGCCTGTCACCCACGAAGTCACCCACCACAGCGCCATACAAGTGGTAGTTATGCCAGCTGCCTTCGACGGTGTACGTCACAAAGGCTACGACCGTCCGCGTTGGCAGCTATTTGTCTACAGCTGGCTGGGCCGAGAGGACACACAGCGCATGATCGCCCATCTGCGTAATCATCTCGACATAGCCGACATGCACTTCTTCCTTGTCCGCGCCAAAGACTGCATCCTACTCTAATGTAATTCAATGATCCATACATTTTTATAGACATGAGACGAATCACTGAAATCATCGTGCACTGCACGGCCACACCCGAAGGACGCTGGCATACCTTGACCGACGTCGACAGCTGGCATCGTCAGCGCGGCTTCTTCGGCATTGGCTATCACTATCTCATACTGCTCGACGGCACCGTCTGCGAAGGTCGCCCGCTGTGGCGCAGCGGTGCCCACTGCAAGGATCATAATGCCCATTCCATCGGTGTTTGCTACGTCGGAGGCCTCGATGCCTACATGCGTCCGAAGGACACTCGTACCGAGGCACAGCGTCAGGCTCTACGTGAACTCATCGCCCGTCTGCGCCAGCAATTCCCCGAGGCACAAGTCTACGGTCATCGTGACTTCGCTGCCAAGGCATGTCCATGCTTCGATGTGCACGCAGAGTTTGATAAAGAATCATTACCACGAAATATGTAAAGAAAAATTACCGCAAAAACAGGCACGCGAAAAACGTCAAACTAGAACGGGAAGAGACTGAAAAATGACGAAAGTGCCTCATTCGGGACAGGAAATTAGCTTCAAAAAGCTGCACATTTGATAAAAAATGTGCAGCTTTTGTATCTTTAGAGGTCATTTTTAAGAGTAAAAACGTCTTTCGCAATTTTACCAAAGAGCTACTTTTTTCAAAAAGGGGCCTCCGCGTAAAAAAATCTACCGTTAGATTTTTTTACGGGCAAGTTCGCCGCAACTGAAAATATTTCAAAAAACACACTATCTAGCTGATTATCTGAAAGATAGGCAAAGATCAGAAATACGGTACTTTTTTCCACCGGAAATTTTTTGGTGGAGAATTTTTAAAATTTGAGGGTAGTTAATTGGCTTTTTTGTAAATATATTTGGTTTTCTTCTCGCTTATTTGTACCTTTGCAGCAGAGTTTTCGATGAAGCATTATCACAATACAGCATCTACCCTTACCCCTCCCCTCGAAGGAAGGGGAAAGTTGTTGTTCACCACCCTGCTTTGCCTCATTTTCTGCGGTTTCATCGATGCTGCGCCCAAAAAAGAGGTATATATCCCGATGGACTATTCCACCTGCGGCTACCGTGCCAGCAACGAGGCATTGCCCGACGTGCCTGTGGCAGTCGGCGTGGCGTGGCAGGAGGGTGACTGCTCGCCACTTATCCAACAGGCAATAGACCAGGTGAGCCGCATGAAACCGGATGCGCAAGGACGTCGCGGTGCTGTGCTGTTGGGGGCTGGCCTCTACAGGCTCGACACGCCACTGCGTATCAATGCCTCGGGTGTAGTGTTGCGTGGTGCAAGCAGAGATGAGACTATCCTTGTGAAGCACGGCTTCGACCGTGGTGCCCTGCTCTATATCGAGGGCTCTGCCGACACCCATCCTGCCGACACCCTCTGCTTTATCACCGACAGCATCCCCGCCGGCAGCACCGCCATCAGCCTGAAATCTCTCACCTCTCACCTCACACCTCTCACCTCACACTTCAGAATCACCATTCTCCGCCCCTGCACGTGGGAGTGGATAGACCATTTAGGTATGCGCGATTTCGGTGGCGGGCTGGACTATACAGGCTGGAAGCCCACCGACATCGAACTGCGCTGGGACCGCACAATCACCGATGTGCGCAATGACTCCCTCATCCTTGACGCGCCACTGACTACTTCCATCAGCCCAGAGTTTGGCGGCGCCCATATCCTCGTAGGCCATCACGGGGGCGAACTGACCGAGTGCGGTGTAGAGAATCTAACGATGGAATCGGCAAAAAATGAGTGGAATACGAAGGATGAAGACCACTGCTGGGACGCCATCTTCATGGAGTATGCCCGCGACTGCTGGGTGGATGGTGTCAACTTCCGCCATTTTGCCGGCTCAGCCGTCAACCTGCAGCTACACACCAGCCGCATCACCGTAGAGGACTGCATCGCGCAGGAGCCCGTCTCGGAGATTGGCGGCTGGCGCCGTCAGGTCTTCCTCACTCGCGGTCAGCAGACGCTCTTTCAGCGATGCGTATCTCGTGAGGGCATCCACGACTTCGCCGCCGGATTCTGCGCCGCCGGTCCCAACGCGTTTGTGCAGTGCGAGGGCGAAAAATCATTAGGATTTAGCGGCGGTATAGGCTCATGGGCAGCCGGACTGCTCTTCGACATCGTCAACATCGACGGCCACGACCTGTGCTTCAAGAATCTGGAACAGTTTCAGTTCGGCACAGGCTGGAACACGGCCAACTCCATGTTCTGGCAGTGCACCGCCTCGACCATCTGGTGCTATTCGCCCGACAAGGACAACCGCTGCAGCGGTCATGGCTGCTGGGGCACGCTGACGGGCAACGCCGAATGGACCAGCAGCAACGACCATGTGCAGCCGCGCTCATTATTCTACGCGCAATTGGAGGCTCGCATCGGAGACAACGGCCCAAAGGCCTTACTCCTGCCGATGAACACCAACGCCACGTCGTCACCCACGGAGGAGCAGGCCATGCAGATGGCCATGGAGTCGCTGACCACACCACGGCTTACGATGGAGGAGTGGATAAAAAGACTCTCCCCCAGCCCCTCCCTTGTAGGGAGGGGAGGAATTACCTCTTCCCTAGAAAAGACGGGCGTGCAAGCAAATTGCCCCCCTCCCTACAAGGGAGGGACTGGGGGAGAGTCCGGAGCGTCTTTTTTTGGTGGGCCTGGTAACCAATACAACATCCCCTGGTGGAGCGGTCGGGTGAAGGATAACTTTGTGCTTCGCGATGCCAAGCCCGCCATCACCCGTTTTGTGCCCGGACGCGAGGGAACAGGCTGGACAGACCGTATAGACAGCGTCGTGACCTTCTTGGTTGATGGCCATTATAGTTCTCTATCCCATAACTACGGACTGTGGTACGATCTTCGCCGTACTGACCATGAGCGCGTGCGCCGTGCTGACGGCGATGTGTGGGCACCGTTCTACGAGCAGCCCTTCAGTCGCAGCGGCGTAGGCACAGCATGGGACGGCCTCTCGTGCTACGACCTGACACGCCCTAACCAGTGGTACTGGAGCCGTCTGCGAGAGTTTGCCGACAAAGCCGCCGCCCACGACATTCTCCTTTTCCACCACCACTACTTCCAGCACAACATCCTCGAGGCCGGTGCCCACTGGGTGGACTGCCCGTGGAGGCCGGTGAATAATATTAATTATGGGACTAGCAGACCCACCCCCAGCAGACTCTCCCCCAACCCCTCCCTTGTAGGGAGGGGAGGAGATACCCCAAAGGCGGAGAGTGCGCAAAAGAAGGGCGTGCAAGCAAATTGCCCCCCTCCCTACAAGGGAGGGGTTGGGGGAGAGTCTGGTGGGGGAGAGTCTGGTGGGTCTGCTCTTCCCTTCCCCGAACCCGTGCCCTTTGCTGGCGACAAGCGTATCTTCATGGCCGAGCAGTTCTATGACGAGACGGACAGCGTGCTGCGGCCCCTGCACCGCCAGTATATCCGTATGTGCTTGGACGAGTTGAAGGATCAGCCCAATGTGGTGCATCTCATCAGTGCTGAATATACCGGACCGCTGCATTTCACCCGCTTCTGGCTACAGACCATCGCCGAGTGGGAAGAGGAGACAGGTCGTCATCCGCTGATAGCCCTCAGTTGCACTCGCGATGCCCAGGACAGCATCATGGCCGACCCCGAGCTCAGTCGTGTGGTCGACATCATCGACATCCGCTACTGGCACTACAACACGCAGGGACTCTGGGCCCCACGCGCAGGCCGCAACATGGCACCACGCCAGTGGATGCGCAAGGAGCGTGTGGGAAAGACGGGCTTCAAGGAGGCCTACGACGCCGTATTGGAGATGCGTCAAAAGTATCCCGACAAGTCCGTGACGTTCTTCTCACAGCAGTATCCGCAATATGGATGGGCCATCCTCATGGCTGGCGGCTCGCTGCCCAACGTCCCGCTACAGGCTGGCGTCGGCAACCCTTATCACGACGAGCTGCTGCGCGCCATACCACAGATGAAGCCTATGGAAGCCGACGGCTGCGTGGCCCTTGGCAGCGCTACCGAAGGCTATCTGCTCTATGCACAGGGCGACACCGTCAGCCTCAGCATAGAATCCGGCACCTACAATCTCTTCAGTATCGACGCCTCCACAGGCCGCGTCACCCTGCTGCAGAAGAAGCTGAAAGTCAACGAAACATTCCTCCGCACCGGACTCCACAACGGCCAGGTGCTCTGGCTCAAACGCCGATAATCATAAAACAAGCATAACGACTATGAAAGAAATGGAACTGAAGTACGGATGCAATCCAAACCAGAAACCGTCGCGTGTGTTTATGGCCGACGGCAGTGAGCTACCCATTGAAGTGCTGAACGGCCGCCCCGGCTACATCAACCTGCTCGACGCACTGAACTCGTGGCAGTTGGTGAAAGAGCTGCGCGAGGCCACGGGTATGGCCGCTGCCGCCTCGTTCAAGCACGTGTCGCCTGCAGGTGCCGCCGTGGGCCTGAAACTCAGTCCGACGCTGAAGCATATCTATTTTGTAGACGACATTGAGGGACTGGACGACTCGCCCATTGCCTGTGCCTACGCCCGTGCCCGTGGCGCCGACCGCATGTCGAGCTATGGCGATTTCATCGCCCTGAGCGACACCTGCGACAAGACGACCGCCTTGATCATCAAGCGCGAGGTCAGCGACGGCGTCATCGCCCCCGACTATACCGACGAGGCACTGCAGATACTTAAGGAGAAGCGCAAGGGCACGTACAATGTCATCAAGATTGACCCGTCCTACAAGCCCGACCCCATCGAACGCAAGCAGGTATTCGGCGTCACCTTCGAGCAGGGCCGCAACGAGATTCGCCTCGATGACCCGAAACTCTTCGAGAACATCCCCACGCAGAACAAGAACTTTTCACCTGAGGCCCTGCGTGACCTGATGATTGCCCTCATCACGCTGAAGTACACCCAGTCGAACAGCGTCTGCTACGTGAAAGACGGCCAGGCTATCGGCATCGGTGCCGGACAGCAGAGCCGCATCCACTGCACGCGCTTGGCCGGACAGAAAGCCGACATCTGGTGGCTGCGCCAGCATCCGAAAGTGCTCGCCCTGCCCTTCCTGCCCAACATCCGCCGTGCCGACCGCGACAACACCATCGACGTCTACATCTCTGAGGACGAGCATGACGACGTGCTGCGCGACGGTGCCTGGCAGCAGTTCTTCACCGAACAGCCCGAGGTGCTGACGCTGGCCGAGAAGAAAGAGTGGATAGCCAAGAACACAGCCGTCAGCTTAGGCAGCGACGCGTTCTTCCCCTTCGGCGACAACATCGAGCGTGCCCACAAGAGCGGCGTGCAGTATATCGCCCAGGCCGGCGGCTCAGTGCGCGATGACCATGTCATCATGACCTGCGACAAATACGGCATCGCCATGGCCTTCACTGGTGTGCGCCTGTTCCACCACTAATCTTAGCCCTATGGACGATTTTCAGAGCATCCTTGAGAACGGCATCTCCTTCGGGCGTGGCGGCGAGCGCCACGACCCCAACGAAGGCAAGGTGAAGACCAAGGCGAAGAAAAAGCAGTACATCACCGGCGCCCACGGCAGCGGCTCGGCCAAGCAAAAGGCAAAATACCGCGAGCAGCGTGCCAACCGCAAACACCGCTGAGCACAGCCAGCTGTGCAAAGGGGGCTCAAGCTCATTTTTCCTTGTGCATAAGGCCCGTTTGTCCTTTTTAACACATTGTTTGACGCTGTTCGCGGAATTATTCGTAACTTTGCAGCGATTTATGGCAAAAAACCTGTATATCATCAGTGGCTGCAACGGGGCGGGTAAAACTACAGCCTCCTACACCGTGTTGCCCGAGATTCTCGGGTGCAAGGAGTTTGTCAACGCTGATGAGATAGCCCGTGGCCTGTCACCTTTCAATCCGACAAGTGTGGCCATTGAGGCAGGGCGCCTTATGTTGCAGCGTATAGAAGACCTTTTAGCGCGTGACGAGAGTTTCTCTATAGAGACAACGCTCGCCACGCGCTCTTATGTCAACCTTGTTCACCGTGCCAAGCAACAGGATTATCGTGTCAGTCTGCTCTATTTCTGGCTCGACAGTCCGCAGCTGGCCATGCGCCGTGTGGCGGAGCGCGTCAGCAAGGGCGGCCACGACATTCCTGAGTCCACCATCAGGCGGCGCTATGCGGCAGGAATCGATAATCTGTTCCAGCTGTTCATCCCGTTTGTAGACTATTGGGCCGTTTTCGACAACAGCGACACGCCACGCAAGACCGTGGCTACCGGCGGAATGCAGGCGAAGACCGAAATCTTTGAGAAATCATCCTATGAAAAAATGCTGACTTATGTCAAACAGAGAAGTTAAGAATTTCACACGCAAGCTGGAGACAGGACTGCGTCTGGCTGAAAAACGAATGTTAGAAGAGAAGGCGCTACGCGACGAAACCATCGTGGTGTCATCGGCAGAGGGCGGCTTCCAGTATATCCCAGCGAAAGAAGTGCTGGCACAACTCTGAAAGAATGAAGATACACATCATCAACCGCAGCCATCATGCACTGCCCGCTTATGCCACGACGCAGAGCGCTGGCATGGACCTGCGAGCTAACACGCCAGAGCCTATCGTGCTGCAGCCTTTGCAGCGCCGCCTCATACCTACCGGGCTTTATATTGCGCTGCCACCAGGATATGAGGCACAAGTAAGACCTCGCAGCGGACTGGCGTTGAAGCACGGCATCACCGTGCTGAATGCTCCAGGCACCATTGACGCCGACTACCGAGGCGAAGTGGGCGTTCTGCTGATCAACCTCTCTCAAGAACCTTTCACCGTCAACGATGGCGAGCGCATTGCCCAGATGGTCATTGCCCGCCACGAACAACCAGAGCTGGTGGAAGTGGAAACGCTGGACGAGACCGAACGCGGGGCAGGTGGCTATGGTCACACGGGAGTGAATTGATAATTGAGAATGAAAACATGTTGAAAAGACTTGTTTTGATAGTGATGATGGTAATGGCTGGCTTGTCCGTCTCGGCACAGGCTGTCCAGTACTCCTCTATCCTCAATTCTCAACTCAAGAGAGAGTTCGACATCATCTTCCACGAGGCACTGCTGCAAAGGCTGAAGGGCAACCTCAGCGCATCGTTTGACCTGCTGCAACGTTGTCAGGAGCTATGCCCCGATGCTGCCGAGACTTATTACTACCTTGGCGACCTCTACGCCGACATGGACAAGAACGAGCAGGCTATCAACGCTTTCCGTCACGCATGTGAGCTGGAACCGAAAAACATGACTTTTCTCGAGCGCACGGCCTACGCCAACATACAAGCTGGTGCCTATGAAGAGGGGGCTGCCATGCTCGAACAGATGTATGACGCCGACAAAAGCCGCCAGGAGGAACTGTTGCAGATGCTTTACCAGTTGTACATGCAGCAGAAGGACTTCGACAAGGCCATCGACGCACTGACGCGCATGGAGGCCGCCGACGGCCCCAGTGAGCGTACCACACTGGCCAAGTGTCGTATTTTTCTTGAGCAGGACCAATCAGACAGAGCCATCGAGGAGATGCACCGACTGGCCGAGAGCTATCCCAACGAACCGACCTACAGCACCCTCTACGCCAACACTCTGCTTGTAGCCGACCGCTTCGACGACTGCCATGCCGTCTTACAAAAGGTTCTGTCTGAAGATCCGGGCAATCTGCGGGCACAGGAGGTACTGCGCAACTACTATATCCGTCAGGGCGACGAGGCTGCCGCCGACTCAGTCAACCACGCCATTCTGCTCAACCCTAAGGCCTCGACGGAAGACAGGGTGCTGCAAATGAGACAGGTCATCTTCGAAAACGAGCAGCAAGGAGGCGACAGCACCGTCGTACTGGCCCTCTTCAACGAGCTGCTCAGCCAACCCAAGCCCGATGCTGACATCGCCGAGATGAAAGCCGTCTACATGCAACTCAAGAACATGCCGAAAGACAGCATACAGCAGGCTTTCTCCTATGTCCTGCAGCTTGCGCCTGAGCAGGCGTCAGCACGGCTGCGCCTTGTGCAGCAAGCATGGAATGACGAGGAGAACGACGTCGTCATAAGCCTCTGCCAAGAGGCACGCCAGTACAATCCTGAGGAGATGGCGTTCTATTATTATCAAGGCATGGCTTTCTACAGAAAGGAAGACACCGACAACGCACTCGAGGCATTCCGCAATGGCATCAATGTGATTAACGAAGAGAGCATACCAGAGATAGTCAGCGACTTCTATGCCGTCATGGGCGACTTGCTGCACCAGAAAGGACGTGAAGCGGAGGCCTTTGCTGCCTATGACTCCTGCCTTGTTTGGAAGGCCGACAACATCGGATGCCTTAACAACTACGCCTACTACCTCAGCCTCATCGGCAAGCGCCTTGACGAGGCCGAACAGATGAGCTACCGCACGGTCAAGGCCGAACCGGAAAACGCCACATATCTCGACACTTATGCATGGATACTGTTCCGTCAGGAACGCTATGCAGAGGCAAAAATCTACATCGACCAGGCGCTACAATGTGACTCGCTCGCCAGTGGTGTCATCGTAGAACACGCCGGCGACATCTACGCGCTCTGTGGCGAAATCGACAAAGCCATTACTCTCTGGCGTCAGGCACAGGCCGAAGACCCAGACAACAAAATTCTAAGACGAAAAATCAAACGTAAAAAATACTTCAGCAAATGAAACTATCTAGCTTTTTCAAGATTGCCGCGATGGCAGTCCTACTCACAACGGTTTCCTGCCGCTCACACAAGAAAGTTGTAAATGAAAATCCCGTCGTCTCCAGCCCTGAACAGGTTGAGCTGCTGGACAAGGTGGAAAGCCACGCCCAGAAGAACGCCACCTTCGTGGGGTCAAAGATTAAGTTCTCGGTCACCGTCGGCGACCAAGACATCTCTCTGACAGGCAATCTGCGCATGAAGCGCGACGATGTCATCCGCCTACAGCTCATGGCATTTGGATTCGTAGAGGCCGCTCGTCTGGAGTTTACACAGGACTATGTGCTTATCATGGATAGAATCAATAAGCTCTATCTCAAGGCTCCGTACTATTACATTGACTTCCTGCGCAACAGCGGTATTAACTTCAACACACTTCAGGCTCTCTTCTGGGACGAGTTGTTCCAGCCAGGTAAGACCGATCTCACCGACGAAGACCGTCAGAAATACACTACGCAGTCACTGGGCGACGGCGATGCCTTGATTAACTTCGAAGACGGCGACGGCGAGACAATACGCAGCAAGATGTTCTACAGCTGGTTGGTTAACGAAACGACGGGACGTATCAAGATGGCCAACATCATGTACCGCGACGCCTCCAACGGCAACACTCAGCTCAACTGGGACTACCGCGACTTCAAAAACCTTGGTTCCAAACTGTTCCCCAGCGATATGGCCATCACACTGACCACACCACAGAAAGAAGTGAAGCTGGGGTTGAAGCTGAACTACCTGAACAACGACAACGACTGGGAACTGCGCACCCGCGTCAGCGACAAATACCGCGAAGTCGAGATTGACGAAATTCTGCGCCGCTTTATGGCACTTTAAAACAGGAACCAGAAAGTAGGGGATAAGGAGATGCGCCGACTGTCACTGCTACTTTTGCTGCTTGCCCTATGCACGGCTGTTCCCGCCCAAAGGAACAGCCGGGGGACGCGACGTGCACAGCCGACGACACAGCGTAGCCAACTGGAACGACAGCGTAACCAGCTGCGTGAGCGACAGAAGCAGGCACGACAGCGACAGCAAGAGTTAGAAAGGCAAGTGGCGCAGCGCATCAAGGACGTTGAAGTGCTGGCCAACGACATTGATGACATGCAGATGGTGCTTGACAGTCTCCATGTCGTCATTGACAGCGTCAACACTCATATCGCCGTCCTCGACTCACAGCTCACCGTCCTTCAAGAGGAACTGGAAGAGCGCCGCCAGCACTACATACGTTCTCTCCGCTACATGTATCGCAACAGAAACGCACAGAGCCAGCTCATCTTCGTACTTAGCGCCAAGAATTTCGACCAGATGTACCGAAGAATGCGATTCATGAACGAGTACACCACACACCAGCGTGCTCAGGGCGAAGCCGTCAAACAAAAAAGCGAGCAAGTGTCGGTCAAGCTGGGTGAGCTGAACACAGCACGCGACGAGCTGAGCGTGCTGCTGGCAAAGAGCGAAGCCGAGCAACACGACATGGAGGTGAAGAAAGAGGAGCAGCAACGCATCGTTACCGACTTGCAGCAAGAGCAGAAGACCGTGGACAAGCTCATCGCGCAACAACAGCGCGAGGAGGGTGAACTGACTTCGCAAATCAATAAGCTTGTGGCAGAAGAGCTGGAACGTCAACGCCGCGCAGAGGAGGAGCGCCGCAGACAAATTGCTGAGCAGCGTCGCAGAGAAGAGGCACAGGCTGCCACTGCCAATAATAATACTACAACCACAAGACGCAACAGCAGACGGCGCAACACGACACCTGCAACACCTGCTGCTCCCACGACGCCATCCTACCGCAACGCTGACCCAGACCGCCAACTCACCGGTAGTTTCCGCAGCAACAAAGGCCGCTTGCCCGTACCCATCACTGGCAGCTACCGTGTAGTAAGGCCCTATGGCAAATATACAATCGGCGGCGTAACGCTCAACAGTAGCGGCGTACAACTTGAAGGACAGGCTGGCGCTCAAGCACGCTGTGTCTTTAACGGCGAGGTCAGCCGCGTGTACAACGCTGGACAGAGTGGCTATGTCGTCATGGTGCGCCACGGCCGCTACATCTCCGTCTATAGCAACCTGGCATCCGTCACAGTTACTGCCGGACAGCAGGTTTCCACCAATCAAGCTTTGGGTGCCGTAGGCCCTACCCATGTCCTTCTTTTCCGTCTTCAGGACTGGGACAAGATTCTTAACCCCAAGCAATGGCTCAGCCGGCTATAGGGCTGGCCACACTCAGAGCTCTACGTCTAATAGCTGCTCATAGACATCGAGGGCACGTTCCATCTCGCTGAATAGGATGAACTCATCGGCAGAGTGCGAGCGTGAGGACTCGCCCGGTCCCAGCTTCAACGAGGGGAAGGACATCAGCGACTGGTCGCTGAGCGTAGGCGAGCCGAAAGGCCGTAAGCCCATCTCCACACAGCGCCTTACCAACGGATGCTCTGCCGTTATCGACGACGAGTGGAGACGGAAAGAACGCGCCACCAGACGGCACTTCTTCATCTGCCCCTGTAAGAACTCAAAAATCTCCTCATTACCATATAGCTCATTTGTGCGCACGTCAAGCACGAAGTGCAGCCTGTCAGGCACCACATTATGCTGGGTGCCGCTCTCCACCACAGTGACGGTCATCTTCGCTGGTCCCAGAAGCGGACTGACGCGGCGAAAACGATAGTCACGAAGCCATAATAAGTCATCCAACGCCTCGTAGATGGCGTTTACACCCTCCTCGCGCGCCGCATGACCGCTGACGCCTTCGGCATAGCCGTCTACCACCATCAGCCCCCTCTCGGCAATGGCGGGCTGCATCCCCGTCGGTTCACCCACAATGGCCACACTGATGGGCGGTAGTTTAGGCAGCACACGCGCCACTCCCTCGCTGCCCGACACCTCTTCTTCGGCGGAGGCTAAATAAATAATATTGTACGCGCGCGTTGTTTCTACCATTCTCCTGTACGTCATCAGCAACGTCACTAGCCCGCCGCCGCAGTCGTTAGCCCCCAGACCGTAGAGCCGATCGCCCTCCACGGTGGGCACAAGCGGATCACGCGTCCACGACGCCACTGCTTTCACCGTGTCGATATGGGCATTCAGCAGTAGCGTAGAGCGCGTTGCGTCGTAGTCAGGGCACACCGCCCATACATTGTTGCCATAGCGCTGCGGCTTCAGGTCCCATGCTTCCATGCGACTCGCCAACAGGTTGGCTGCAGCCGTCTCCTGACGGCTTACGCGCGGCGTGGCAATCAACTCCTTGAGCAGCTCTACCGCCTCGTTGAGGTCATTCTTCCATTTCATTATCATTATCTCAAGCTTTACTTTGCATTGACAGACCGCAAAGATACGAATAACTGATTAAAAAACAAAGAAATGAAAGTTGTTTATGGGTGAATACATGCAACTTTTTAAAAATTCCAACTTTTCCTTGCTCCTGTCACAATTAAGTTGTAACTTTGCAACGGAGTTTTCTGCGCCTTGTCGCATGACAAGGACGAAGAACACACGATTTGCCTCACAGACAAAGCTGAAGAGAAGAGGATGGAAGAATACTTCAAGAAAAAGCCACAGGAAAACGATAATGAACTGGTGCGCCGCATTGCGGAGCAGAAATACGAATACGGCTTCACTACCGATATTCACACTGAGATCATCCCTACAGGACTGAACGAGGATGTGGTGCGCCAAATCTCGCAGAAAAAGGGCGAGCCGGAATGGCTGCTTGACTTCCGCCTAAAGGCTTTCCGCTATTGGAGCACGCAGCAGCAGCCCACCTGGGGCCACGTGCACGTGCCTCCCATCGACTATCAAGCCATCAGCTATTACGCTGACCCCACAGCAAAAAAAGCCTCCCCTACGGGGGGAGGTTCAGAGGGGGCTATTGACCCGGAACTGGAAAAGACCTTCGACAAGCTGGGCATCCCCTTGGAGGAGCGGCTGGCGCTTTCAGGCAACACCGCTGTCGACGCTATCATGGACAGCGTCTCGGTGAAAACCACCTTCAAGGAGAAACTCAAGGAAAAAGGCGTCATCTTCTGTTCCATAGGTGAGGCCGTGAAGGAGCATGGCGATCTGGTGCGCCAATACCTTGGCACCGTTGTGCCCTATCGCGACAACTTCTACGCAGCCCTCAATAGCGCTGTCTTCTCTGACGGTTCTTTCGTCTTCATACCAAAGGGCGTTCACTGCCCTATGGAGTTGAGCAGCTACTTCCGCATCAACGCACGCAACACAGGACAGTTTGAGCGCACCCTCATCGTGGCCGACGACGACAGCTACGTCTCGTATCTAGAGGGCTGCACGGCACCGATGCGCGACGAGAACCAGCTACACGCCGCCATCGTAGAGATTATTGTGAAAGACCGCGCCGAGGTGAAATACAGCACCGTGCAAAACTGGTACCCAGGCGACGAAGAGGGCAAGGGCGGCGTACTTAACCTTGTGACGAAACGCGGCCTGCTGGCCGGCGAGAGCTCGAAGCTGTCATGGACGCAGGTTGAAACGGGCTCCGCCATCACGTGGAAGTACCCGTCGTGCGTGCTGAAGGGCGACAACAGCGTGGCCGAGTTCTACAGCGTGGCCGTGACGAACAACTATCAAGAGGCCGACACAGGTACGAAGATGATTCACTTAGGCCGTAACACCAAGAGCACCATCATCTCGAAAGGCATTAGCGCCGGCCACTCGCAGAACAGCTACCGCGGTCTCGTCCGCGCCGCCGCCACGGCCGAAAACGCCCGCAACTATTCCAGCTGCGACTCGCTTCTTCTCGGCAGCAACTGCGGTGCCCACACCTTCCCCTATATGGACGTGAAGAATCCAACGGCTATCTTCGAGCACGAAGCCACTACCAGCAAAATCAGCGAGGACCAGCTCTTCTACTGTAACCAGCGCGGCATCCCCACCGAGCAGGCCGTAGGCCTCATCGTCGGCGGCTATGCCCGCGACGTGCTGAAGAAACTGCCCATGGAGTTTGCCGTCGAAGCGCAGAAGCTCCTCTCAGTCTCCCTTGAGGGAACTGTCGGATAAAGAATGAGCGTAATAACGTGATAACGAAATAACGAGAAAACAGTGTTAGAAGTAAGAAACCTACACGCCAGCATCGGCGACAAAGAGATATTAAAAGGCATCGACCTGGTGATCAACGATGGCGAGACACACGCCATCATGGGCCCTAACGGCTCGGGCAAGTCGACGCTCTCAGCCGTCCTCGTGGGCAACCCGCTCTACGAGGTGACCGAGGGCACGGCCACATTCAACGGCAAGGACCTCTTGGCCATGAAGCCCGAGGAACGGGCGCACGAGGGGCTGTTCCTATCGTTCCAGTATCCAGTGGAAATCCCCGGCGTCTCTATGACCAACTTCATGAAGGCTGCTATCAACGAGAAGCGCAAGGCACAGGGCTTAGAGCCGATGAACGCCGCCGACTTCATCAAGCTGATGCGTGAGAAGCGCAAGATTGTGGAACTGGACGCCAAGCTGGCCAACCGCTCGGTGAACGAGGGTTTCAGCGGCGGCGAGAAGAAACGCAACGAGATTTTCCAAATGGCCATGCTCGAGCCGAGGCTGAGCATCCTCGACGAGACCGACTCAGGCCTTGACGTGGATGCCATGCGCATTGTGGCCGACGGTGTGAACAAGCTGATGACGCCACAGACGTCGTGCATCGTCATCACCCACTACGACCGTCTGTTGGAGATGATCCGTCCGCAGTACGTTCACGTGCTCTACCAGGGGCGCATCGTGAAGACGGCAGGTCCGGAGCTGGCGCAGGAGATACAGGAGAAGGGTTACGACTGGCTAAAAGAGTTATGAGCGAGCAACAGTACATCGACATCTACGAGCAGCAGCGCGACGTTATCTTCGAGCATTCATCGGAGGTGATGAACGCAGTGCGCGACGAGGCCTTTGCGCGCTTCAAGGCCAATGGCTTTCCCACACAGAAGATGGAGCGCTACAAATACACCGACCTGCAGAAGCTGTTCGAGCCTGACTATGGCCTGAACCTGCGTCGCCTAAACATCCCCGTAGACCCTTGGCAGGCCTTCCGCTGCGACGTGCCCAACCTCTCGACCGACCTTTTCTTCATCGTTAACGATCAGTTCTATGGGGGTGAGAAGTTCGAGATGAGAGGTGAGAGGCATGAGGTGAGAGGTGAGAGAATACCTAAGCCTCATCTTCCGGATGGTGTCATCGTCGCTTCCCTAAAAGAACTATCCTCACACCTCTCACCCCTCACCTCACACCTTTACAACACCCTGGCAGGCAAGGACGGCGATGCCGTTACCGACCTCAACACCATGCTGGCGCAGGACGGTCTGCTCATTTACGTGCCCCGTGGCGTAAAGGCCGAGCGCGCCATCCAAGTATTGAATATCCTAAAGAGCCCCTTTAGCAGTAACCACACTCATCCCGCACAGGGAGGGGCTGGGGGTGGGTCTGCGCCTTTCATGGTCAATCGCCGCGTGCTCATCGTGGCCGAGGAAGGCGCCGAGGTGACGCTGCTCTTCTGCGACCATGCTGCCGACGACCAAGCTTTCCTCACCACGCAGGTCATCGAAGTGTTCGCCAAGGACAACGCTACCGTCAACCTCTATTGTCTGGAGGAAACCCATTATAAGAATGTACGTGTAAGCAACGTCTATATTGACCAGCAGCGCAACAGCCGCGTCACCCACAACGTCATTACCCTGCACAACGGCGTCACCCGCAACAAACTCGACCTGACACTCAACGGCGAGGGTGCCGAATGTAAATGCCTGGGATGCGTCATCGCCGACAAACAGCAGCATGTGGATAACAATACGCTCATCACCCACCGAGCAACGCACTGCACATCCAACGAGCTCTACAGATACGTGCTCAACGACCAGAGCACGGGTGCCTTTGCGGGTCGCGTATTAGTAGAGCACGGCGCACAGCAGACCGCGTCGCAGATGACCAACCAAAACCTCTGTTCCTCCAAAGAGGCTCACATGTATACACAGCCCATGCTCGAGATCTATGCCGACGACGTAAAGTGTGCGCACGGCAGCACCGTGGGCCAGCTCAACGACCAGGCCCTGTTCTACATGCAGCAGCGCGGCATCCCTCGCGAAGAGGCACGCACATTGCTTGAGGTGGCTTTCATAAACCAGGTCATCGACGGCATCAGCCTCGTGCCCTTGCGCGACCGTCTGCACTATCTTGTAGAGAAGCGCTTCCGCGGAGAACTCAGCAAGTGCAAGGGCTGTCGCCTTTGTCAATAGTCATAAAACTCAAGTAACGGAAGGTAATAAACAGAGCCACGGGCTTTCACGGACTATTACGGAAATAAACTGCATAAAAAAGTCCGATTAAGACCGTGTAAGTCCATGACAGCAAACGCAGAAACTTGAATCACATTAAAAATGAAGAGCAACAAACATGCTGAAACAGCCGCAATAGCGACGATGAAAAACGAGATGCAGGACGTGCTGCAGAAAAACATCCTGAGTTTCTGGCTGAAGGACATGCAGGACCACGAGTTCGGCGGTTTCTACGGACGTATGACCGGCGACTACCGGCTGTTGAAGGACGCCGAGAAAGGCGCCATCCTGAATGCCCGCATCCTCTGGAGCTTCTCAGCGGCATATAGGGTGCTCTCTCACCTCTCACCTCTCTCCCCTTACCTCTCTGATTATTTGGAGGCCGCTACCAGGGCCAAAGATTACATTTTAGCCCATTTCATCGATAAAGAATACGGTGGAGTGTTCTGGAGCTTGGACCACACGGGGCAGCCAAAAGACACTAAGAAGCAGTTTTATGCCCTCGGTTTTGCACTCTATGGTTTGTCAGAATATGCCCGCGCCACTGGCGACCGTGAAGCTCTCGACTATGCCCTACAGCTCTTTGACTGCATCGAAGAACATGCCTTCGACCCAGTGCACAACGGCTATATCGAGGCCTGCACACGAGAGTGGGGAACAATTGCCGACATGCGTCTGAGCGACCTTGACGCCAACTACCCCAAGTCGCAGAATACTCACCTTCACATCATCGAGCCCTACACGAACCTTCTTCGTGCCATGCGGGAGCTTCAAGCAGCTCAGGAATGTGCTTACGTTCCTGTCATCGGCTCAGTCATTCCCATCGACATTGCCGTTCCGCACGAAACCATCACCCAGGTGGAGGGAGCATTGCGAAACCTTATTGACATTTTCACAGACAAGATCCTCAACCCAGAAACCAATCACCTCGACCTGTTCTTCGAGATGGACTGGACGCGTGGCGCAGGACAGATAGAAAGCTATGGCCACGACATCGAGTGTTCCTGGCTGCTGCATGAGGCAGCGCTAGTGCTAGGCGACAACGAAGTGACAAAAAAGGTCGAATCCATCGTTAAATTAATTGCAAAAGCCAGCGAGAAAGGCCTAAATGCCGACGGGTCGATGATTCACGAGGCAACTATCGCTACCACCTCACCCTACTGGCACCCCTCCTCCTCGGAGAAAGGGAAAAAAGACGACGACCTGCACTGGTGGGTGCAGGCCGAAAACGTCGTAGGCTGGATGAATCTCTATCAGCACTTTGGCGATGAGGAGGCATTACAGCGTGCGTTACGCTGCTGGCAGTACATCAAGGACAACCTGATAGACTGGGAGCACGGCGAATGGTATTGGAGCCGCCATGCCGACGGCACATTGAATCAGGACGACGACCATGCCGGTTTCTGGAAATGTCCCTACCACAACAGCCGCATGTGTCTGGAGATTCTCGAGCGTTACTCGTAGTATTCAATCTTGCGGGTCTGCTCTATTTCTTGGCCCATCATCGACGACTTGCGGCTGATCCAGTTGCCTTTTTCGTCGTACTTGTAGTCGGTGAAGGGAATGACCACGTCCTGTCCCATCATGTTCATCGACTGCGAGGCAATGGCACCCTTGTCGTTATAGGTCATCTTCACGGTGACGTCGTTGCCCATCATATTCATGGTCTGGCTCACCACCTTTCCGTTCTCCCACTTGTACTTCACGGTGCTTGACTGGCCCATCATGCTCATCTTCATTGACTGCATGTAGCCCTCAGCGTCATAGACGGGGTCGCTCATGCCCTCACGCTGCATCTTGCCGTCTTGCGTGAAAGTAGTCACCTGGTCGCGGCCCATTACGCTGGTTGAGATAGACTTCACGGGGCCTGTAGCCTCGTTCAGCTCTACGTCGTGGAACCTGGTCTGTGCCATCATGGCAAACGGAATGGCCAGCATGGCCATCAGCATCATTACTTTTTTCATATTCTTTAGCTTTAAGTTGTAATAAAAAGGTTACTGACTACCCAATTAGACGACGAAGTTAAAGAATAGTTTAGTCATTTTTTTCATTTTATTACTCTTTTTCTATTTTTCTTCGTATCTTTGCACTCACATTGCTTACGACCATGAAAAAGATTCTCACATACATCTTCATAATATCTGGGATGGTCTTTGCTTCTTGCTCTCCAAGTGAGAAGAGGTACAAGATAGGCGTGTCACAGTGTTCAGAGGACATCTGGCGTGAGAAACAGAACTCCGAGCTGCGCATGGGTGCTTATTGTCAGGGGAATGTGGAGCTGCGGTTTGCGGCTGCCTACGACAGCGACGAGCGGCAGGTGCAGCAGATTGACAGTCTGGTGGCGACAGGCATCGACCTGCTGATTGTGGCCCCCAATCAGGTACAGACCATCTCGCCCGCCATTGACCGTGCCTACGACAAGGGCATCCCTGTCATTGTGTTTGAGCGCAAGACCAATTCAAGCAAGCATACCGCCTTCATCAGTGCCGACAACTATGAGATGGGGCACGTGATGGGTGAATATATTGCTACACAGTTGCACGGAGAAGGCCGTGTCTTAGAGATCATGGGGCTGAAAGGCTCGTCACCCGCCATTGAGCGGCACAAAGGCTTTATGGATGCCTTGAAGGACTATCCCTCGATTGTTGTAGTCGACACGCTGCAAGGCGACTGGACGGAAGAGAGTGCTGTCAATGCCATCCGAAGCTATCAGGGCGATTTGAGCGACATCGACTTTGTATTCGGACAGAACGATCGCATGGCTATGGGTGCACGCCAAGTTCTCTCCACTCTAAGCACACAGTATCCGACAAAGTATTGCGGCATCGACGGCCTGCCAGGAGAGAACGGCGGCATACGCCTAGTGCGCGACTCCATTCTTGATGCCACCTATATCTATCCCACCCACGGCGACCGCCTGATACAATTGGCTGTTGACATTCTGGAAGGCAAGCCCTATGAGAAGGAAATCCACCTCATGTCGGCCCTGGTAACCCACGAAAATGCCAACGTGCTGCTGATGGAGAATGAAGAGATCATGCGGCAGTCCAACTACATCGACCAGCTACACAACCGCGCCGACAACTATCTTGAAAGGCTCGGCACCCAGCGCATCATCATCTGGATGGCGTTAGGAGTCATTGTCCTGTTGGTACTTAGCATTGTGTTGTTCTACCGCTATCATATTGGCAAGATGATACTGCGAAGAGAACGTGTGGCAAGTAGCGTGTGGAATATGGAGAGCCTCACTGAACAGAATTTCACCCATTCCTCCTCCACAGGAAGCGGAGAAGATACGCTTACCACTGATGACACAGGCTTGCTAAATGAAAACGCCACTCCCTCACAAGAGGGGACTGTTGGAGAAAGGACTGTCGGCGGTGAGGCACTCTTTATCAAACGTTTCCGTGAGGTTGTCGAGGCACGTCTGGAAGAGAGCGACGTCAGTGTCGAGGACTTGGCTGCCGATATGAACCTCAGCCGTGTGCAGCTCTACCGCAAGGTGAAGGCGCTGACCGACTCCACGCCAATCGAACTGTTGCGCACCGCCCGTCTGAACCGTGCCTACCAGCTGCTGCTCACCAGCGATCTCAGCGTCAGCGAGATTGCCTACAAGGTAGGTTTCACCTCTCCCAGCTATTTCACCAAATGCTTCAAGGATGAATACGGCAAAGTGCCAGGCGAGGTACGAGCCGTCTGAGACCTGCCAAGCAGACTTGCAATAATCGTTCATTGTCTGTTAAAAATGTTACATTGAAACATTTTTGCAGTGCAATGAACGATTTCTTTTACACGTAGAATCAATTAGTTAATACTTTTGCGTCAGTTTTGAGACAAATCCTATTAACTAAAAAACAAAACCAAATGAAAAAGGAACTAAGGAGAATCCTGATGAGCATGCTGCTCATTCTTGCGAGTACTATAACGTACGCGCAAAGCGAGATTACGGGAACGGTGGTCGACGAGACCGGCGAGGGCGTCATCGGCGCCACCGTAATGGAGAAGGGCACATCGAATGGCACTGCGACCGATTTTGACGGTAATTTCAAAATCAAAGTGAATGCCGGAGCAATAATAGTTGTGACCTACATTGGATACGATCCGGTGGAGATGGCTACCACCAACGGCATGAAAGTGGAACTGAAAGAGAGTACCCAAGCACTGAACGAGGTCGTGGTGACAGGTTATACCACCCAGCGCAAGGTCGACCTGACGGGGGCCATATCGACGGTGACACCCAGCGACTTGGCGAAGCAAAACGAGAACAACCCCATCAAAGCCATGCAGGGCCGTGTGCCAGGCATGAACATCTCGGCCGACGGTTCTCCCTCGGGTAATGCCTCAGTCCGTATCCGTGGTGTGGGAACGCTAAACAACAACGACCCGCTTTACATCATCGACGGCGTGCCCACAAAGACAGGTATGCACGAGCTAAACGGCAACGATATTGAGTCAATACAAGTGTTGAAGGACGCTGCCTCGGCTTCTATCTATGGTAGCCGCGCCGCCAACGGTGTCATCATTATCACCACGAAGAAGGGCAAGGACGGCAAGGTGCGCATCGACTTCGACGGCAGTATTGCCATGCAGACCTACGCCCACAAGATGGAGGTGCTCAACGCCAAGGAGTTCGGACAAGTGATGTGGCAGGGTTACGTGAACGACGGCCTCGACCCCAATGCCAACGGCTTGGGCTATAGGTATGACTGGAGCTACAACCAGCTGGGACAGCCAGTACTCAATAATATCACAATGAACAAGTATCTGGATGCAGCAGCCACCACACCTGCAGCCGATACCGACTGGTTTGACCAAACGACGCGCACAGGACTGATACAGCAGTACAACGTGTCGCTGAGCAACGGCTCAGACAAGGGCACCTCATTCTTTTCCCTTGGCTATTACAAGAACAAAGGCATTATTAAGAGCAGCGACTTTGAGCGCCTTTCTGCCCGTATGAATGCCGAGTACAAGCTTCTGAAGATTAACGACAAAAGCATTGTCACCGTGGGTGAGCACTTCACCATGAACCGCACCAGCGAGGTGCAGGCCCCTGGCGGCTTCCTGGAGAACGTGCTGCAGTTCAACCCCTCGCTGCCCGTCTACACTACGAATGGCGATTTTGCCGGCCCCGTGGGCGGCTACCCTGACCGCGAAAACCCCGTTGCCCGCTTGCAGCGCAACAGCGACAACCGCTATACCTACTGGCGCATGTTCGGCGATACCTATATCAATATCAATCCTTTCAAAGACTTCAACATCAAGTCGACCTTCGGTCTCGACTATGCACAGAAGCAGCAGCGCATCTTCACCTATCCTGTCACTGAGGGTACGGTGGCCAACTCGACCAATGCCGTCGAGGGCAAGCAGGAGCACTGGACGAAGTGGATGTGGAACGCCATTGCCACCTACAATCTGGAGAAAGACCTACATCGTGCCGACGTGATGGTTGGTACGGAGCTCAACCGCGAGGACGACGTATGGTTCAGTGGCAAGAAATTCGACTACATGGTGCTGAATCCCGACTATATGTGGCCCAATGCAGGTGTGGGCGAGGCTGAGGCCTACGGCTCAGGCGAAGGCTATACCTTGGTGTCTTACTTTGGCAAGGTGAACTATAACTTCGCCGACCGCTACCTGCTGAGCCTGACCATGCGCTACGATGGCAGCAGCCGCTTCGGCAAGAACAACCGCTACGGCACATTCCCCTCAGTCAGTGCTGGCTGGCGCATCAACGAGGAGAAGTTTATGGAGGGCCTCAACTGGCTCGACAACCTGAAGCTGCGTGCCAGCTGGGGACAGACGGGTAATCAGGAAATCTCAAACATTGCACGCTATACACTCTATGAGAGCAACTACGGCGAGGCCAACTTCGGCGGCCAGAGCTATGGCACCAGCTACGATATTGCCGGCACCAACGGCGGTCAGACGCTGCCCAGCGGCTTCAAGCGCAACCAGCTTGGCAACGATGACCTGAAGTGGGAGACCACAACGCAGACCAACCTCGGTCTTGACTTCGGTCTGTTCCGCAATGCGCTCTACGGTTCGTTTGAATGGTACTTCAAGAAGACGAAGGATATCCTGGTCTACATGCCGGGCATAGGTGTGATGGGTGAGGGTTCCAGCCAGTGGATCAACGCCGGCGAGGTGGAGAACAAGGGTATCGAGCTGAACGTCGGCTACCGTGGTGACCTGGGAGAGCTGAGCTACGACCTGTCAGGCAACCTGGGCACTTATCGCAACAAGGTGACGAAGCTGCCCGAGACGATTGCCGCCAACGGCACCTTCGGTGGTAACGGTGTGGAGAGTGTCATCGGTCATCCCATGTACTCGCAGGTGGGTTACGTCTACGACGGCATCTTCAAGAGCCAGGACGAGATTGACAACCACGCCGTACAGAACGGCGCCGGCCTGGGCCGCATCCGTTGGAAAGACCTGAACAACGACGGTGTCATCAACGAGCAGGACCAGCAGTGGATTTACGACCCGACACCCGACTTCACATGGGGTCTGAACATCTATCTGCAATACAAGGATTTCGACTTCACCATGTTTTGGCAGGGCGTGCAGGGCGTTGACGTCATCAGCGACCTAAAGAAAGAGACCGATCTTTGGAGCGGCCTGAATATCTCGAACCTGAACAAGGGTCGTCGTCTGCTCGACGCCTGGAGCCCCTCGAACAACGGTTCGGACATCCCCGCCATCAGCACGATGGACAACAACAACGAGAAGCGCGTCAGCACCTACTTCGTCGAGAACGGCTCGTTTGCCAAGCTGCGCACCATTCAGCTAGGTTACAACTTCCCCAAGAGCTTAAGCCAGAAGTTATATATGGAACGCCTGCGCATGTATGTCTCAGCCCAGAACCTGCTCACCATCAAGAGCAAGAGCTTCACGGGTGTGGATCCTGAGAACGCCAACTTCGGCTATCCCATTCCTCTGAACATCACCTTTGGCTTAAACGTGAGCTTCTGATTATTGAACATTGATTATTGAACATTGATTATTGAACATTGAACATTGTAGATTATGAAAACAAGGATATACAAACGACTTCTGATAACTATATCATTTATCATTTGTCATTTAGCATTTAGCACGTTGCTCACCTCGTGCTCTGATTTCCTCGACGAGCACACGCCTCAGGGGACACTCAGCGACGAACAAGTGAAAAGTCCTGAGAACGCCGAAGCCATGGTTGTATCAGCCTATGCCATCTTTACCACGGCAGAAGACATCAACTCTTCTTTCTCAATGTGGAACTTCGACGTGCGTAGCGACGATGCCTATAAGGGAGGCAGCGGCACGAGCGACGGCGACGTGTTCCATCAACTGGAAGTGCAGCAGGGTGTGCTGACCACTAACTGGAACATCAACGACATGTGGGTACGTCTTTACAACAGCCTTTCACGCGTCAATAGCACCATTGCCCTGCTGAACGAGAGCGACTACAACATGAAAACACAGCGACTGGCAGAGATGAAATTCCTCCGAGCCTACGGACATTTCCTATTGAAGCGTCTGTATAAGCACATCCCCTTCGTGGTCAACGAGAACCTGACCTACGACGAGTATAACACGTTGTCGAATACCACCTATACCAACGACGAAGGCTGGCAGCTGATTATCGACGACCTGATGGAGGCTTACAACACCCTGCCTCAGACACAGGCAGACAAGGGGCGTCCCACCAAGGCTTCCGCCGCTGCTTTCCTGGCCAAGGTCTATCTCTATAAGGCCTATCGTCAGGATGATGAGAACAGCAACAAGGTGACCAGCATCAACCAGCAGGACTTGGAGAAGGTCATCGAGTTCACCAATCCCGCCTTCTATTCCAGCTACGGTCTAGAAGATGACATTCACAACAACTTCCGTCCTGAAGAGCAGTATGAGAACGGCAAGGAGAGCCTCTGGGCTATCCAATACTCTCGCAACGACGGCAGCACCTACGGCAACCTGAACTGGAGCTACGGCTTGATTCCGCCCAACATTCCCGGTGCAACCGATGGCGGCTGTGACTTCTACAAGCCTTCGCAGAACCTGGTCAACGCCTATCGCACGGGAGCCGACGGTCTGCCCCTGCTTGACAGCTTCAACGAGAAAGACTACAACAAGACCAGCGACAATGCCGACCCGCGCCTGTTCCTCACGGTTGGCATCCCCGGACTGCCCTATATGTTCAACAAGAACTACATGATGGAGGAGACAAGCATCTGGAGCCGTAGCAACGGACTCTATGGCTACAACGTCTCGCTGAAGCAGAACGTCGACCCGGCCCTCATCGACAACTATCTGATCAAGGGCAGCTACTGGGCCAGTTCCATGAACCGCATCGTCTTCCGCTATGCCGACGTGCTGCTGGAGCGTGCTGAGGCATACGCTCAGCTAGGACAGACCGAACAGGCCATCGCATTGGTGAACCAGATTCGCAGCCGTGCCGCTCAGAGCACTCAGATGATTGGCAACTATCAGAATACTTACGGCGTGAAGATGTACATCGCCAATTACAAGGGCAACTATTCCAAGGAAGACGCCATCAAGATAGTGAAGATGGAGCGCCGCCTGGAAATGGGCATGGAGTGTGAGCGCTTCTTCGACCTCGTACGCTGGGGCGATGCCGCCACCGTGCTGAACAAATACTACGCTGAGGAAATTGACAACTGCGCCATCTATAGCGGTGCCCACTTCACAGCCAATAAGGACGAATACCTGCCTATTCCCTTTAGTCAGATTTCTGCCTCCAACGGCCACTACACTCAGAACATTGGCAATTGGTAACATTAAACATTGAGCATTGAATATTGAACATTCAACATTGAACGTTATGAAAACAAAGATATATAGCATCATTTGCGCTTGTATGGTCATCTTCGGCCTTACATCCTGTTCCGACGATCATGTCAGCGACCTGCAATTGAGTGGTGACTGCATGATAGAGTCTATCACGCTCGACAACTACGAAGGAATCATCGATCTTCCCTCACGCAGCATCTTGGTACGCCTGCCTGAAGTCTATGAGACATCGGCCATGAAGGTAACAGTTCTAAACATCTCTAATGGTGCCGACTGCAATGTTAAGTTGGGTGAGACCTTGAATATGGATGCCGCCAAGGTGTTGCACATCACAAATGGCGACGTGTTTATGAACTGGACACTCAGCGTGCTCCACGATGAGGCCCGCATCACGCAGTTCGTCATCAACGACATCTATCAGGGAGCTATCGACCAAGAGGCCAAGACCATCACGGTCTACGTGCCTGGCTCTGTCGACATCACCCATCTGGTGCCTACCATCACCTTCAGCGCTAATGCCACTATAACCCCGGGGACGGGTGTGGCTCAGGACTTCTCGCAGCCCGTGACTTATAAAGTGACCAACAATTCTGCCGAGAGCACCTATACGGTGACGGTGATTGCCATCGAGAAGCCGAAGGCACTCTTCATCGGCTCAGCACCGATGATGAACGACCTCGATGCCGAGGCCAAAGCTGCCTGCCAGTGGATGCTCGGCAACGTGCCCAACTCGCTCTATGCTTCATTTGCCGACCTACGTGCCGGAACGCTCGACCTCTCTGACTGTAAAGTCATCTGGTGGCATTACCACGTTGACGGTGGCGTTGATGGTCACGATGTGTTCATGGCCAAGGCTACAGATGCCCTGGATACCAAAAACCAGCTGCGCTCCTTCTACGAGAATGGCGGTTCGATGTTCCTCACCCGCTATGCCACCAACCTCCCGTCGTTCATCGGAGTGACTGGCGATGACGAGTGGACAACCCCGAACAACTGCTGGGGACAGAACGAGGATGCTGCCGAGCTGTGTGGCGGCCCGTGGAGCTTCCGCATCTTCGATGGACAGAACGACCATCCGCTATTCCAGAACCTGATTGCCGGCGACAACCCACAGGAGGTGTATTGCACCGATGCCGGCTATCACATCACCAACTCTACGGCTCAGTACCATATCGGTACCGACTGGGGCGGCTATGACAACCATGCTGCATGGGAAGCCCGCACGGGCGGTAAGATACTCGGCGTAGGCGGCGACGGAGCTGTCGTGGCATGGGAATATCCTGCCCGCGACGGCAAGGGCGGCATCGTCTGCATCGGCTCTGGCTGCTACGACTGGTATTCCTACACCTACGAAGGTGGCTACACGGAGAAGTTCCACAAAAACATCGAGATTATGACACAAAATGCATTCAACCATTTAATGAAGTAAACAACCATGAAGATGCTAAATAATATTCTCTTTGCTTGTCTCGTATGCTGCGGCCTGGCCGCAGCCACGACAAGCTGCAGCGACGACGACTTCGGCCCCGACGCACCAAAGGACTGGGCTGGCACGGCCACATTCTTCAACTCGACCGACGAGGCTGGCTTCCTGACGTACTATACCCCCGCCATCGGACGTTGTGGCGACCCTATGCCGTTCTACGACCAGAAGGCTCAGGAGTTCAAGGTGCTCTATCTGCAGGAGTACGACAACAACGGCGCCTGCTACCATCCATTCTGGGGCATCTCAACAAAGGATGGCGCTAACTATGAATCCTTAGGCGAGGTGCTGCCTACAGGCACTTCCACACAGGAGGCCGATGCTTCGCTGGGTACTGGCTGTGCCGTCTATAACGAAAAGGACGGACTCTACTACATCTACTATACAGGTCACAACGTGCTGCTGAAGAACGTGGAGGTCGTAATGCGTGCCACCTCGCCCGACTTCAAGACCTGGACGAAGGACAACACCTGGATGCTGAAGGGCGACGACTATGGCTATTCTTCAGTTGACTTCCGCGACCCGCAGGTGTTCGTTGCTGAGGACGGACTTTGGCACATGGTCATAACCTCGAACCTGAAGTTTGCCGAGTTCAAGTCAAGCGACCTCAAGAACTGGGAGCACGTAGGACAGTTCAATATGATCTGGGACCGCATGCTGGAATGTCCGGATGTCTTCAAGATGGGCGACTACTGGTATCTCGTGTATAGCGAGGGCTATCGTGCCTCCTGGAGCCGCAAGGTGAAGTATATGATGGCTACTTCGTGGGAAGAGCTGAAAGCCTGCTTCAACGATCCCGGTGCCAACTGGCCGAAAGACGGTCACGAAGGCGTGCTCGACAGCCGTGCTTTCTATGCCGGCAAGACGGCCTCCAACGGCACAGACCGTTATATCTGGGGCTGGTGTCCTTATCGCACAGGCACTACTATCCACGACAAGAATGTCAACGTAGGTGCCGGTGGCGAGCCCAACTGGTCGGGCGCACTCGTCTGCCACAAGATCATCCAGCACAGCGACGGCACACTGACGCTGGGCGAAGTGCCCGCCATGGCCGCCAAGTACAACCAGCAGCAGACCCTCTCGGTAATGGCTTCCAACGGCTACAGTAACGGAACGCTCACGGGCAACGATGCCTATGTGATGTACAACCGCCTCGGTGCCCACAATCACATCTCGCTGAAGGTCACCACCAGCAACAACTGGGACAAGTTCGGCATCTCACTGGTGCGCGGCACTGATTCGAAGAAATACTACACCATGGTGGTCAATCCCGAGTGGGAGGACGGACGCAAGGTGAACTTCGAGCAGGAAGGTGAGGAAGGCAAGGGTTTCGTCGAGGGCATTGACGGCTATAACTTCCAGCGCCCTGCCGACAACATCTACAACATCGACATCTACACCGACAACTCTGTCATGGTAATGTATATTAACAACGTCTGCGCCTACACCAACCGCATCTACGGCATCCAGAAAAACTGCTGGAGCATCAACAACTACGGCGGCTCGGTGACTGTGAGCGACGTTAAGGTAACACAGTATCAATAAAAAAGCAATAAAAAAGCAACAAAAAAATGAAAAAAATGAAAATAGCATTTCTTGCACTTGCGATGGTATTCAATACCACGATTGCATCGGCAACCGACCTGTGGGAAGGTTCACATCCAGTGAAATGGGACAACACACTGACTATCGAAGCTGAAAAGTTTACCGACGCACTGGTAGGCCAGAAAATAGTCATCGAGTTTACTGACGCTACAGGAGAAGTGATAGAACTGCATAGCAACGGAGGCATGCTTCCTGGTACACGCTATGAGCATCATCTCTATGCCGATCAAAGTTCGATGGAAGTATTCATCACTCCAGGCATGCTGGCACGCTTGAAGGAATCAGGACTGGAAATCTGTGGCACAGGCTTTACAGCAACTAAGGCATGGTATGGCGAGGGAAAGGAAAATGTCGACGACAACACAGTTTGGTCCGGATATTTCTGGATGGATGAGTGGAGCACCTTAGAGGTGGCAAAGACCTCGTTCGACGGCATCAACTGGAACGACTACAAGGCCATTCGCTTCTATTCAGAGGCAAACCGCACAGACTTTGTTATCAACGTACTCACCAAATGGGGAGATGGCGGCAAGTTGGGCGACCAAACCACTATGACCATGACCAACGAGTATGCTGAACTCAGTTTGGAGAATATTGATATGGCAGCAAAACTTGCTGATGTGGACAGGCTGATGGTGCAATGCAACAAAGAAGGTGGCGCCCCCTTCAACTTCACCGCCATCGTACTTGTAAAGAGGGAAAGTACGGATGTTCGTGTACTTTCCGTTAGTCCATCATCGAGTGCTTCTGATGTGATGTTCGACCTGCAGGGTCGTCGTGTGACTCAGCCAACTCATGGCCTGTACATCAATCGCTCGGCCGAAGGACGCTTGCAAGGCAAGAATGGAAAGAAATACATCATTAAATAAGGGTTAGTTTGTCTTATTTTAAAATAAGACAAAGCCACTGCGCCTTCCTGAAAAAGAGACTCTTGACAAAAAGTCGCCCCTGCACCGATGGGAGTGCAGACTCACAGAGGATATGGGAGCCGTACCCCTTTTTAGAATCACACAAATTATCGTTCATTGTTAACAAAGATGTTGCAATGAACGATTTTTTGTAGTGTTTGTAACATAAGTTATAGGGAGGAAAGGAGAAAAAACGTAATTTTGCAGCAGATATTTCAAATAACTAAAAGCAAAATGAACATGAAAAAATGGTTGATGACATTAATGGCAGTGATGGCCGGCACGACGATGGAGGCACAGACGCCGATGATTTTGGGCGACAATCATGCCATGATGCGACTGGAACAGGGCAAGAAGTATCTGCTGTTGCCCGTGCAGGAGAAAGAGGAGAACGCGCACATTGCCGTCCTCGACAGTAAGAATGACATGGTGAAACGGCTGAATGTGCGCCTGGCCGTGGACAAGGCCGACTACTACGTGCCTTTTGAAATAGGCAAGGCACAGCTGCTTGACATCACCTTCCAAGGCGACCGACGTACGACGGGTGCCGTAAAGGACTTCGTGTGCTGGAAAGAGATGAGATATAGCGACACGTTCGACACAACGAACCGTGAAAAATTCCGTCCGCTGTATCACCACACGCCGCTCTACGGCTGGATGAATGACCCCAATGGGATGTATTACAAGGATGGTGTGTGGCATCTTTACTACCAGTACAACCCCTACGGCTCGCAATGGGAGAACATGACATGGGGACACTCCACGTCGAGCGACCTCATTCATTGGGAAGCAGAGCCGCTGGCTATTGAGGGTGACTGGCTGGGAGCCATTTTCTCGGGCAGCGCCATCGTCGACAAGGATAATACTGCTGGCTTCGGCCGCAATGCCGTCATCGCCATGTACACCTCGGCCGGTGCTGCTCAGACGCAGAGCATCGCCTATAGCAGTGACAATGGTAAGACTTTCACGAAATATGCCGGCAACCCTGTCATTACTTATAATGCGCCCGACTTCCGCGACCCCAAGGTGTTCTGGCATGAGCAGACAAAGCGCTGGATCGTGGTGCTGGCCGTGGGTCAGGAGGTGCAGTTCTACAGCTCTGACAACCTGAAGGAGTGGAAGTATGAGAGTTCCTTCGGCCGTACCTACGGCTGTCACGATGGCGTGTGGGAGTGCCCCGATATGCTCTGCTTCGGCGACAAGTGGGTACTGCTGCTCAACATCAATCCCGGCGGTCCCTTCGGCGGCTCGGCCACGCAGTATTTCGTGGGACAGTTCGACGGTCATCAGTTTGTGTGTGAGGACAACGCCTCGGAGACGAAATGGATGGATTACGGCAAGGACCACTATGCCACCGTCACCTTCCACAATTCTCCCGAAGGCCGCATCGTCGCCCTGCCCTGGATGAGCAACTGGCAGTATGCCAATCAGGTGCCTACGAAGCAGTTCCGCTCAGCTAATGGTCTGCCGCGCGACCTGGGCCTGAAGACCGTCAATGGCGAGACCTATCTCACCAGCACGCCCTCGAAGGAGGTGACGGCGCTGCGCGGCAAGAAGGTGAAGCAGCCCACGGAGGCCTGCGAGATTATCATCGACGTGAAGGGCTCGGCCGACATCACACTTTCGAACGCCAAGGGCGAGCAGGTGACGATGCACTACGATGCACAGCAGCTGACATTCAGCATGGACCGCACGAAGAGCGGCGACGTGAGCTTCAGCGAGTCCTTCCCCTGCGTAACGGTGGCCCCGACCTTCGGTGCCGTCAGGCAGCTGCGCCTCTTCATCGACCGCTGCAGCATCGAGGCCTTCGACGCAGAAGGCAAGATGGCCATGACCAACCTGGTGTTCCCCTCTGAGCCATATTCTATGCTGAAAGTGAAGGGGGGAAAGGCAACGATTTACAGCCTCACCCCCAACCCCTCTCCAAAGGTAGAGGGGAGTAAATAGACTCTTCCTTTGAATAACCAAATTAAGTATAATTGATATGTCACAGCAAAATGTAACTACTCCCCTCTCCCGTCGGAGAGGGGGCAGGGGTGAGGCCAAACTTGTACTTGTGCCCCTGATGCTCTGCTTCTTTTGCATGGGCTTCGTCGACCTGGTGGGCACCGCATCCAACTATGTGAAAGCCGAACAAGGTCTGACCGACAGTGTGGCCAACGTGTTGCCGTCGTTGGTGTTCTTCTGGTTCCTCATCTTCAGCGTGCCTACTAGCGTGCTGATGAACAAGATTGGAAAGAAGAAGACGGTACTACTCTCGCTGGCTGTCACGGCCCTCTCGCTACTGCTGCCTGTCTTCGGCAACAGCTTCCCCATCATGCTGATAGCCTTCTCGCTGCTCGGCATTGGCAACACGCTGATGCAGACCTCGCTCAACCCGCTGATGGCTCTGGTGAGCGGAGGCGAAAACCTGGCCTCGCAGCTCACGTTCGGACAGTTCATCAAGGCCATTGCCTCGTTTATGGCTCCGCTCATTGCCGGCTGGGGCTACAAGGCGCTGATTCCCACCTTCGGCCTTGACTGGCGCGTGCTGTTTGCCGTCTATTTCGTCATCAGCGTTGCAGCCACCCTGCTGCTCTGGTCTACTCCTATTCATGAAGAACAGAAGAGTGTTGAGAAGATGCCCTCTGTGGGCAAGCAGTTTGCCGACTGTTTCCGACTGTTGGGCGTACCTGTCGTGCTGCTCTCGTTCCTCGGCATCATGTGCCATGTGGGCATCGACGTGGGTACCAACACCACGGCCCCCAAGCTACTGATGGAGCGCACGGGAATGACGCTCGAAGATGCCGGATTTGCCACCTCGCTCTATTTCATCTTCCGTACCGTGGGCTGCCTGACTGGCTCCTATTTCCTCAGAGTGCTGAAGACACGCACCTTCTTCATCATTTCGGTAGTTATGATGGCCGCAGCAATGCTGCTGATGGGCGTGGGCGACACGAAGGTGCTGCTCTACGCAGGCATCGCCCTCGTAGGCTATGGCAACAGCAACGTGTTCTCCATGTGCTTCGCACAAGCCCTCACCGCCATGCCCGACAAGCAGAACGAGGTGAGTGGCCTGATGATCATGGGTCTCTTCGGCGGCACCATCTTCCCGCTGCTCATGGGCTTTGCCAGCGATGCCATCGGACAGATAGGAGCCGTGCTGGTCATGGCCGTTGGCGTCCTTTATCTCTTCACGTATATAAGAGAGTTAAGAGTTAAGAATCAAGAAATCTAAATTCATCATAACATGGAATCAAAACGTTACGTAGTAGGACTCGGCGAAGTCCTGTGGGACGTACTCCCCGAAGGTAAGAAACTGGGCGGTGCCCCTGCCAATTTCGCCTATCATGCAGGACAGTTCCTGGGCAGCGACAACACCCTTGCCATCAGCGCTGTGGGTGACGACAAACTGGGTGATGAAACGCTCAAGGCGTTGCTCGACCACGACCTCAACGACCTGATGCCGCAGGTACCCTATCCCACTGGCACCGTACAGGTGCAGCTCGACGAGCAGGGCATCCCCACCTACGACATCAAGGAGAACGTGGCATGGGACAACATTCCCTTCGACGACGACATCAAGCAGATTGCCCGCAACTGCCGTGCCGTGTGCTTCGGCTCACTGGCCCAGCGCAACGTGGTCAGCCGCGAGACCATCCACAAGTTCCTCGATGCTACACCTGACGACTGTCTGAAAATCTTCGACATCAACCTGCGTCAGCAGTTCTACACGAAGGAAATCATCAAGGAGTCGCTGCTGCGTTGCAACATCCTGAAAATCAACGACGAGGAGCTGGTCCTCATCGGCCGTATGTTCGGCTATCCTGGCCTTGACATTGAAAATAAGTGCTGGCTCATCCTGGGCAAGTATAACCTCGACATGCTTGTGCTGACCTGCGGCACCAACGGCAGCTATGTCTTCACTCCTGGCCAGATGTCGTTCCAAGAGACACCAAAGGTTCAAGTGGCTGATACTGTCGGCGCCGGCGACTCGTTCACAGGCTCATTTGTGGGTTCTATCCTTAACGGCAAGTCGGTAGTTGACGCCCATCGCACGGCCGTACAGGTCTCTGCTTACGTCTGCACTCAGAACGGTGCCATGCCTAAGCTGCCCGAACATCTGCTGAAATAATTGTGCTCTTTTGGTGGCAAAAAGGCAGATTCTTCGCAAAAAACTTCATGGAGTAGAAAAAAATATCTATCTTTGCCGACAGATAGCATTTACTAACCCAAAGAACAAACGCATGAAAAGAATCATCGCCGGAGCCACAATGCTCCTCTCGTCGCTGCCGCTGATGGCCTGGCAGGGCGATGTCACCATCGAGACCCCCAATACGCAGATGCTGCTCACCGCAAAGGAAGGCGGCGACCTGCAACAGTCGTACTATGGCGACAAGAGCGCCACGCTGCAGCAGCTGCGCGACGCTGGTGCAGACCTAAGCTTCCACGCCCTTCCTGCCTTCGGCACCGTGGATGCCGTGCACACACCCGCCCTGCAGGTGCAGCACGCTGATGGAGACCTGAACCTGGAGCTGGTCGTCACCGACTATAGCAAGAATGACGACGGAAAAGCCGTCGTCCACATCTTCACGATGCAGGACAAGTTGCTGCCCTTCACCGTGAAGGTGTTTTATAAGGCCTACAAGAACGTGGACATGATTGAGACCTGGACCGAGATGGTGCACCAGGAGAAGAAGGCCATCACGCTGAAGCGCTTCGACAGCGGCCATTTGGTGCTGCGTCAGAGCGATGCCTGGATCACTCACCTGCATGGCAACTGGGCTGCAGAGACCGAACCGACGAGTGAGCCGCTGACTCAGGGAATGAAGACCATCCGCAACAGTGACGGTACCCGCAACTCGCACCTCGACGCGCCTGAGATGCTCATATCATTGGACGGCAAGCCACAGGAACTCTCGGGACGCACCATCGGTCTTGCTCTGTGCTGGAGCGGCAACTTTGAGCTGCGTGTCAATACGCTTCTACACAAGGAGCACCACGTCTATGCCGGCATCGACCCCACGGCCAGCGAATATGTGCTGGAGCCGAAAGAGGTGTTTGAGACCCCACACGTGGCATTGGCCTACAGCAACGAAGGCATGAGCGGCGTCAGCCGCATCTTCCACCGCTGGGCACGCACCGAGGGCTGGTTGCACCGCGGCATGAACACGGGCGACATCCTGCTGAACTCGTGGGAGGGCATCTATCTCGACATCACCGAGGAGAAAATCATCAAGATGATGGACGACATCGCAGCCTTCGGCGGTGAGCTCTTCGTGATGGACGACGGCTGGTTTGGCGACAAATATCCGCGCAAGGTAGACAACTCGAGCCTCGGCGACTGGGTGGTGGACAAGAACAAGCTGCCCAACGGCATCAAGGCCCTCACCGACGCCGCCAAGCAGCGCAAAATCAAGTTCGGCATCTGGATAGAGCCTGAGATGACGAACACCGTGAGTGAGCTCTATGAGCAGCATCCCGACTGGGTGCTGCAGCGACCGGGACGCGAGCTGCGCCAAGGCCGCGGCGGCACGCAGGTGGTGCTCGACATGTGCAATCCCAAGGTGCAGGACTTCGTGTTCAGCATCGTCGACAACCTGATGACGGAATATCCCGAGATTGCCTATATCAAGTGGGACGCCAACGCACCGATACAAAACTACGGCTCGCTCTATTTGCCCAAGACGAAGCAGAACAACCTGAACGTAGACTACCACAAGGGACTGATCAAGACGCTGGAGCGCATTCGGGCCAAATATCCTGACCTGGTGATTCAGGACTGCGCCAGTGGCGGCGGCCGCGCGAACTACGGGCTCCTACCCTACTTCGACGAGTTCTGGGTGTCTGACAACACCGACGCCCTGCAGCGTGTGTACATGCAGTATGGCACTAGCCTTTTCTTCCCTGCCAACGCCATGGCCTCGCACATCAACCACTGCCCGTATTGGAATACCGGCGGACGCGTCATCCCCGTAAAGTTCCGCTGCGACGTGGCTATGAGCGGTCGCCTTGGCATTGAGCTGCAGCCCAGCCAGATGACCGACGAGGAACGCCAGCAGTGCACAACATGCTTCGCCGACTACAAGCAACTGCGTCCCATCGTGCAGACAGGTGACATCTACCGTCTCATCTCACCCTATGACCGCAAAGGCGTGGCAGCAACGCTGTACAGCCTCACCCCCGCCCCCTCTCGCAAAGGAGAGGGGAGTAAATACAATTTAGGCGAACATTCTGAGGAAGAAGTAATCACTCCACTCTCCCCCGCGAGAGGGGTTGGGGGTGAGGCCGTTCTCTTCGTCTACAAGACTGAGAATTTCTATAACCAGCCACTGCCGCGCTTGCGCCTGGCCGGACTCAATCCCGACAAGACTTATACACTAACGGAGAAGAACGTGCGTGTGGGACAGAAGCCCTGCCAACTCAACGGCAAGCGCTTCACCGGCCGCTTCCTGATGGAAGTAGGCATTGAAGTACCGCTATGGGAAGAATACGCCAGTCGCGTCTTCCTGCTCAACGAGTAACGCCAGGACGACGCGCCTCACTGCGCGGAACAAAGAATATGGCAGAGGCGGTCCTGAAACTGGCGTCCGTCAGAAGCACGGCGCACGCCCTGGTTGATGATGCTGAAGGCTAGTCGGTGGCCGTCAGGAGCCGTGAGATAGCCCGCAAGGGCGGAAATGCCGGTGACGGTGCCCGTCTTTGCCATGACATTGCCACAAGCAGCCTCATCGTCGGTCATGCGTTTTTTCAGCGTGCCGTCGACACCGGCAATGGGTAACGACGGCAGGAGATGCTCGTAAACGGCAGAACGCTGCCATGCGTAACGCAACAGCATCACCTCGGCTTCAGCCGAAAGATAGTTGTAGAGTGACAGACCGCTACCGTCGGCCAAACGATAGTCGTCGCCGCGCAAACCGGCCCGGGTCATCAGTTCACGCTCAATCTTCTGTGCATCACGCGCCTGGGCAGGACGATGACCGTTACTGGCCGCTATCTGGTAGTAGACGGACTCTGCAAAAAGATTGTCGCTTTCCTTCATCATCTGTTGCAACACATCGTCGAGCGTATGCCAGCGCGTCGACAGTGCTGTGGCGTCGGACGGCACTTTGCCCGAGGCTGTGGTGACACCACCGGTGGACACACCGACAGAACGCAACTCGCGCAAGAGCGCTGCGGAGAACAGCGGTGAACCGTCGACAAGCAGCGACGACAACGTAGGATTCTTGTCATCCCAGCACCAGCCCTCACCCCACTTGTCAGTATCCTTCATCGAGTAATCGCACACCAAACGGCCGCGAATGCTGGTAATGCCCTTGACACGTACAGCCATCGCCAGTGCTTTCATGTCGCTGGCATCGAACATCGGATCCATGCCGCCCACACAGAAGAGGTCGCCACGCAGCTGACCCTGCACGATGGAACCCTTATAATATAATGTAGTGGTAAAGTGGTGACCACCGCCAAGGCGGTCGAGAGCGGTAATGGCTGTCAACAGCTTCATGGTCGACGCGGGACGCATCAGTTGGCGGGCGTTGTGCTGATAGAGCAGCGAATCGGAGGTCAAGTCCCACACCATCAGTCCCAACTGCGTAGTCTCCAACAGCGTGTCGCACATAAGAGTGTCCAAGCGGGCACAGAGTAGCTCTCGATAGTCGCGCACGGGCATGGACACGTTATCAGTCATCTGCACATCCACCTCAGACATCTGCACATCCACCTCAGACATCATCGGCTGCACAGCACTGCTGTCCGGCTGACCTATGGCGGCAACCGACAACAATAGCATCAGAAAGGGAAATAACTGTTTCATCGGTGCAAAGGTACGAATTAGAGAGAGAAAAGCAAAGGAAAACTCGGTTTTTCTTTGCTCTTCCAAGCGAAAGTACCTTCGACGGAAGAAACGACGGAAGGTGCAGTGCCAACATTTGGCCGAAAAAAAATAAAAAAAATCAGAAAGAAAAGTTGTACCTTTTGCGAAATTGTATTACCTTTGCACCCGAATCGCGTTCACCAAAACGGAAAACTTCTTCTCCGACAAAAATGAAAAAGTTTTCCAAAACGGAGAACAAAACCTCAAGTCAGAAACCGACAACATGCTAAGAACCAACAATATAATGGAAATCAAAAACTTTACCATCACAAAAAGAGACGGATCAAAAGATGCCTTCTCGCTCGACAAAATTATGAACGCCATCGTCAAGGCGTTCCAAAGTGTAGATGAACCGGCTGACCTGGGCACCATCTCAAAAATCCTGAGCCACCTCGACATGCACGACGACATCAAGGTGGAGGACATCCAGAACCAGGTGGAGGAAGCCCTCATGCGCGAGGGATTCTATAATGTGGCCAAGTCGTTCATTCTCTATCGCCAGCAGCACACCGAAGACCGCGAGACGCTGGAGAAGATGACATTCCTGTCTGAGTACATGGAAAGCGTCAACGCCGCCACAGGCTCGAAGTATGACGCAAACGCCAACGTGGAGCACAAGAACATTGCCACGCTCATTGGCGAGCTGCCCAAGTCGAACTTCATCCGCTTGAACCGCCGCCTGCTCGTAGACCGCATCAAGAAGATGTACGGCAAACCGCTGGCCGATGAGTATATCGACAAGTTGACACACCACTTTATATACAAGAACGACGAGACGAGCCTCGCCAACTACTGTGCCTCCATCACGATGTACCCCTGGCTCATCGGCGGCACCATCAGCATCGGCGGCAACTCGACAGCACCCACCAACCTGAAGTCCTATTGCGGTGGTTTCGTCAACATGGTGTTCATGGTCTCGTCGATGCTCAGCGGCGCCTGCGCCACCCCTGAGTTCCTGATGTACATGAACTACTTCATCGGCAAGGAGTTCGGCTTGGACTACTGGAAACGTACTGACGAGGTAGTAGACCTCTCGCTGAAGCATCGCACACTGGACAAGGTCATCACCGACTACTTCGAGCAGATTGTCTACACGCTCAACCAGCCCACCGGCGCACGCAACTATCAGGCAGTGTTCTGGAACGTGGCCTACTACGACAAATATTACTTCGACAGCATCTTCGGCGAGTTCTACTTCCCCGACGGCTCAAAGCCCGACTGGGACGGCCTCTCGTGGCTGCAGAAGCGCTTTATGAAGTGGTTTAACAAGGAACGCACGAAGACCCTGCTGACCTTCCCCGTGGAGACGATGGCCCTGCTGACCGACAAGGACGGAGAGCCGATGGATAAAGAATGGGGAGAGTTCACCGCTGAGATGTACAGCGAGGGACACAGCTTCTTCACCTATATGAGCGACAACGCAGACTCGCTGTCGTCCTGCTGCCGCCTGCGCAACGAGATCACCGACAACGGTTTCAGCTATACCCTGGGCGCCGGAGGCGTATCCACAGGCTCGAAGAGTGTGCTCACCATCAACCTGAACCGCTGCATCCAGTACGCCGTCAACCATAAGATAGACTATCTGGAATACCTCGGCGGCGTCATCGACCTCTGCCACAAAGTGCAGCTGGCCTACAACGAGAACTTGAAGGAGCTGCAGGCTCACGGCATGTTGCCCCTGTTCGACGCAGGCTACATCAACATCGGCCGCCAGTACCTCACCATCGGCATCAACGGTCTCGTGGAAGCCGCAGAGTTCATGGGACTGCGCATCACGCCCAACGAGAAGTACCAGCAGTTTGTGCAGGGCATCCTCGGCCTCATCGAGAAATATAACAAGCAGTACCGTACCAAGGACGTAATGTTTAACTGCGAGATGATTCCCGCCGAGAACGTGGGCGTTAAGCACGCCAAGTGGGACCGCGAGGACGGCTATTTCGTGCCGCGCGACTGCTACAACAGCTACTTCTACGTCGTAGAGGACGACTCGCTCAGCGTCATCGACAAGTTCAAGCTGCACGGCGAGCCCTACATCAAGCACCTCACAGGCGGCTCGGCACTGCACATGAACCTGGAGGAGCACCTGTCGAAGGAACAGTACATGCAGCTGCTGAAGGTAGCCGCCAAGGAGGGCTGCAACTACTTCACGTTCAACATTCCCAACACCGTGTGCAACGACTGCGGACACATCGACAAGAGATACCTCAAGGAGTGCCCCAAATGCCACTCAAAGAACGTCGACTACATGACCCGCATCATCGGCTATCTGAAACGCGTCAGCAACTTCTCTCAGGCACGCCAGGAAGAAGCAGCACGGAGATTCTACGCCACGGCGTAGTAATGATGAATTAAGAGTTAAGAATTTAGAGTTGTTGCCCGTTGGGGCAATTAAGACGTAAGAATTTTGAATTATCCAGTAGCATAATTGATAATTCTTAATCGCCAAAGCCGATAACTCTAAATTCTTAACTCTTAATTCTAAAATCAAAAGTATGCTCAAATACGTCAATACAGGGATTGTTTTCCAGGAGATTCCGGACGAAGTGACACTGGCAATTAACATCAGTAATTGCCCGTGTCACTGTCCTGGATGTCACAGCCAGTATCTGTGGGAGGACATCGGTATGCCCCTCGACACCGCTGCGCTGGACGATTTCGTCGTCCAATATGGCCGTGATATCACATGCATAGCATTCATGGGCGGCGATTCCGACCCGAAGGGCATCAATCTTCTGGCTCAGTACATGCATGAGGAGTATCCGGAATTCCATGTGGCATGGTATAGTGGACGCACCATCATCTCTGCCGACGTCAACGTAGTCGACTTCGACTACATCAAAGTGGGGCCCTTTATACGCCATCTGGGAGCGCTGAAAAGCCCTAACACCAACCAACGCCTTTACCGCATCCTGCCAGACGGCACAAAGCAGGACATCACCTCTCGCTTCTGGCAGCGATAGGCTGCTTCCTACAGCAGCATATTTCACGCTTGTGAATGGGTATAAAAAGGGGACCGGCAACGGAATGTTGTCGGTCCCTATTTTGTTAGAATGAATGGTCGGTAATGCCTGCTTACTCAGCAATAGCGATAGTGACACGGTTCTGCTCGTTGATGGCGAAGGGTTGCTCGCGGGCGCCCTTGCTGTCAGCTGTGATACGGCTCTCAGGAATACCATACTCCTTCACCAGCATATCCTTTACCACAGTCACACGCTGCAAGCCAAGACGATCGTTGATGCGGTCGTTACCCGTCTGTGCGTCAGCATAGCCGCAAAGAGCAACCTTGGCATTGGGATACTTCTTCAGATACTCGGCAATCTCGGCAACCTTCACCTTCTCGTCAGGACGAACCTCGTACTTATTGATAACGAAGAAGATGTCACGACGCAGAGGCTCTACAGTCTCCACAGGAGGTGTAACGGGATCGGGCTTCGGAGTGGTCACCACGGGCACTGTGGGGATAGTCTCGGGCTGTGTGGGAGGAGGAGTGACAACTGCCTCTCTCTTCGTGTAGCTCTCGCCAAGGTTGAAGCGCAGACCAACGAGACCGTTGAAATACCAGTCAGCGTTGCCAGCCTTCTTTGAGTTGTAGTGGTCGCTCAGCAGGTTGGCGTTACCCTCGACAACAAGGTTCAGCTTATCGCTCAGACGGATGGCTGCCATAAGACCGCCACGGCCGAAAGGATTGATCTTTGAGCCGTCCCAGAGATACTCCAGGTTATAAGCACCTGCGCGTGCGCCCAGATTCTGACCGATGGCCTGTGCGTCGTCATTACCCCAAGCAATATTGGCACCACCACCAAGGAAGGCGCTCAAATTGAACACGCGGGTAGGATTGTAGCCGCAAATGAGGTTAGAAAGGTTGAACATCACGTCGATGCCAGGAGCCACATAGCTGTACTTGTAGGTCTCTGTGTAGGGAACATCAGCAGGTGTTGCCTGGAAACCACTCCAACCACCCATTGACTGAATGCCGTTAGCCTGAATACGGGCGGCAATGACGGGTGAGAACTGGTAGCCCAAGCCTAACTGGAAGTTAGGTGACAGCAGGTCACTGAACTTGGCCTCGCCAAGAGTGTACTGCAAACCACCGCCAACGGTGATGAAGGCGTGCTTGTTGAACTCATACTCAGTGCCGTCGGCAGCCGTGTATGTGTTCTGTGCCATAGCCGTGCCGCTCATCAGGAGCAAAGCAGCAGCGATAATTTTTTTCATCTTCATAAGCATTAGTGTATTTAAATTTATAAAATCTTGTTAATCATTCTTGCGTATTACGTAAATCACGCAGGGAGTCAATTTCGGATTTAAACGTCTCAGTCTTGGAATTAGCAAGGGTGATGTACCAAGCACCATTGCGGCGTACGGGACGAATCAGACCCGTGATACGGGCGGGATCCTGAGTTGTAAGCGGATCTTCAATGGTCAGCTCATACTTCACTTCAGAATCTGTCTCCTTAAAGAACGTATACTCAGTGATGCGATAGTCATACACCTGGTACATACCAAGCCAGAAGCGGCAATTAGGTTTCTGGTCATCAGGAAGGGGCTTGACTTCGTCATTCTCAAGTACATATAAGCGCGACAAAGCTTCATCCACCTTTCCTTCCTTCACCTGTTCCAAGAAGTCACAAGTCAGCTGCTGCACCGTTGTGGTGTCGTATGCTGACACAGTCATTTGAGGCGCCAGCGGATCAGTTGGCTTTGGAGCCTCATTTTTCCCTTTGCACGCTGTCATCAAGGCGATAACGGCTGCAATCAGGACGAGATACTTGCTTTTCATCTCTATAATATATTCACAACTATATATAATTCGAGTGCAAATTTACAACAATTTTTTGAACTGACAATAAGAATGTGAAAAAAAATTGAAGAAAGATAGTGAAAAAAGGGTGCCAACTCATGGTTGGCACCCCTTTTCATTTTTTATCTGTAATGACAATGATTACTTTCTGCGTGAGCTGATGGGCTGGCCCTCAGTCTTCACGATGGTAATGACGATGTCAACAGCAGCGGTGTAACCCCAGTCGTACTCGATGGTAACGGGCAGCTTCACCTTGAAGGTCGAGACGTTCAGGCCGTTGTTCTGGTAGAGGATGTAACCCATCTTCTCGATGAAGTCAGCCTCATCAGCGAACGGCAGAATCTCCTCGCCTGCAGCAGGCTCATACTTAATCCAGTCGAAGACAACACCATCGAAGTGGCTCAACAGATCCCAGTCACCGTTGATGTCGGTCTGAGCAAGCTCGAGGTTCGGGTTGATGGTCTTCACACCGTAGTAGTTGAAGTATTCGAAGTTCTTCGACTCCCACTTCTCCTTCTTGGCATTCCAGTTCACATAGAACTCATAGTCAGTAGAAGACTCAGAGTAGCGCCAATCCTCGAAGGTTACGAGCTCACCGAGGTTGATGACAGCACCACCGTCCTTAGCGTCGATCACTTCCTTGTTCTCATTCAGCTTGCCGGTGATAGGACGCAGCCAGCGGATGTCGAACTGGTTACCAGTGATAGCAACCGGCAGACAGTATTCAGTGTTGTTCAGCAGCATGTGAGTTGTGAAGGTCTCACCAGCACCCAACTGGAGGTGTGAAGTGTGGTTGAGCAGGTCACGAGCGTAGTCGTGAGTCGGATCCTGACGGCCGAAGAAGCCTGCCTGTCTGTTGTAAGTTGAATAGATCTTAACAACATCCTGAGCATTAGCAGTAGAAACGTAGATTTCATGAGCATCGTTCTCCTTAACAGCCATCAAGGTATTTGAGTTGGCATTCATCAAGAAGAGGAGATACTTAGCACCCGAAGCACCGATAGCAAATGTGTTAGCCTTCTGCAGGTCGGTCATGGTAACCTCGTTGATGTTCTTGCCTTCATCGGCTCTCTTGTAGACATAGTACTTGGTAGCATCGAAGTAGAGCGTACCATAGAGGAAGTTCTTCGCAGGATCGAGGCTGAACTTGAATCCTTCAACGGGCTCGATAACGAATGCGTTCTTAATGTCGTGCAGCTTGTTATAGAAGGCGTCAGATACGCGAATCACAAATTCGTCATTAGCCTCGATAGTATTCATCAGCTGAGCCTCAGAGAGGTCGAACGGATTGGTAGTATTACCCGGCTGTCCAACGGTCTCAACATTAGCGTGGATTTCCTGACGGAGTTCGGGATCAGTCTGAATCAGTGCAGTGAACTGCTTGAACCAGTATCTGTAGATACGATCGTCCTTGCCGCTGTAGCCCTCAGGATAAGTCACCTTAGTGATAACCACCTTGATGTTAATCTGAGCGAAGCCCTGTAAGATACCTTTGTCATTAGGCACGATGCGGATCCAAGCAGTATAGTTCGTGGTATTCTTGGGTTTGCCGTTCTTATAGAATGCAGACCTTACCTCATCATTGGTGAACTGCCATACCAGGTTATCATCCACGTGCTGGATAGCACCCTTCAGAGTGGTAGAAGCAGTTGTGCTGTTCTTCTCGTCGAACTTGGTGTAAGGACCAGCGTTGGGTGCTGCAGCTGTAGGATTAGCGGGAACGAAGTCGCAGAGTGTCCAATCGATATCCTGTCCAAGACCATTCTCAATCTTGTCCATGAGATCGCTCCAGCTGTAAGAAGCTGTGAAGGGCAGCTCATTGCCCTGCTCATCATATTCGCAGTTCAGCGTGAGTTCGGTCTCAATTTCAAGATCGAGAGAGGAATTCTCCATCAGCACGGTTACATAACCATAAGCATAGGTGTTTCCATTAGCAATCAGCTCAACGCGGACGATAGCAGCCTTGTCCTCACCGGTGTTTCCAGCAACGTTCTGACCCTCCTTGATGGAGATATTCGAACCGTCGAGATTCCAAACATCCTCATTGGTGAGCAGCGTGTACTCAAACTCGAAGCCTTTCTCCTGAGCCTCATCGTTGCTCCAAACTTCGTCGCAGTCATTGTAGTGAACATCAATGTAGTCATTGAAGTCAATCACCTCAGCAGCATCGTCACGGCTAATCTCGAAGGAATATAATCCCTTAGCGTCGTCATTGGCAGCGCCAGCGTAGGTTGTGTTGAGGTGCCACTTGTGGTTACCCTCACCATCATGACCAGTAGACTCATACTTATTGTTACCCAGAAGCAGGTTATCCAGATAAGTGGGAACTACGATTGCATAGTCAGATGTAACAACGCGGTTGTCGTCAAGGTTAGCTTTATTCTCATCTTCAGTGTTGATACGAGTAGCCTGCAGAGCGATGGTGGTGGTCCAAGCGTAAGTAGGAGTGAGGCCAAAGTCCTCGTCATAGTGAGTAAGGGCATTGTTGACATTAGCACCCTTGTCGAAATTGAACTTCACGGTCAGCACGCCGTCTTTATAAGAATCGAATCTGACATCCTTGAATCCAGCTTTTAACTCATCTTCGTTGCCACGTGTGATATAGTTCTTAGCAGCAACCTCATCGAACCAATATGTATAATTGTTCTTCAAGAATTCCTCGGTGACAGTAGAGGGGTTCACCCAATATTTTGCAGACAGCTCGAAAGCGTAGCCATCTTCACCAATGGCAGTAGCTTCCTCAGAATATTCACTTACGGTCTTACCCTTAACGCCTTCTCCCTCGAAATCATAGACATTCTGCTCACGGACGATAGTAGCTTCGATGGTGGGGAAGCCATAGGTCCAGTAGCTGGGCTTCGAAACCAGGCTGGTGATGTTCTTGTTGGTGAACTCGATGAACACAGCCACCTTGTCGCCAAGGTCCTTGATAGCCTTATTGATGGCGGGGATAGTAGTGTCGAGGAGTGTGCTCATCTGACCCTGCAGGGTAGCGATGTTACTCTCAGCGATACCCACGCGCTGTCCGAGGTCGCGCAACTGCTGCTCCAGTTGTCCCTTAGCTGTCTCCAGAGCCCCAATACGTCCCTCGTGGTCAGATGCAGTACCCTGAAGTGAAGCGATTTGTCCATTGATTGTGCCAAGCTGAGTGAGGATGCCTGCAATCTTAGCAGCCTCAGTCTCCACAGCTGCCATGCGACCGAAGAGTTCAGCGATATTATCAATGTTCGTCTGCACCTTTTCGCCAAGGGCATCCACAACCGACTTGTCAGCCTTGCCGTCCTTCAGGTCCTGAATATCCTGATTGATAGCAGGGATGGTAATGTTGTTGAGGGTACTAATAGCATCCTCAGCATTTTGCATAGCTGTCTTAAGTGTGGTGATGTCAGCGTCATGCTGGGCAACCATAGGAGCAATCGTTGCGAGCTGATCAATCAGAGGTCTGGTAGCGTTGGCAATAGCAATCTCGTATGCAGTGGTGATGGCTGAGCGAAGATTGCTGAGCGAATCCTTCAAAGTAGCAGAAGTCACATAGTTAGCCAAACGATCGTCAAGAGCCTGAATTGTGACATAGTTAGCCTTAATCTGCTCAGTAATCTGATAGAGATACACGATATCAAGGGCGTTAGCGCTAATATCCTCAGCATTCTTGTTGATGAGTACACGCAAAGCGTTCATGCTATCCTTCACCTGAGCCTGAATTTTCAAGTCCAGACCGGCAATAGCAACTTCTAAGTCGCCTTTGGTGACGAAGTTTCTGATGACAGAGTCGATTCTTGCGTTGACAGCGGTGTGGTTGGTGTTCACAAGAGTGGTCAAATCACCGAGTTGGCCTGCAAGTCTGTCAATAGCATCCTGCAGCTCACCATCCTTTTCGTTGAGAGCTTTAATCTTCTGATCAAACTCCGTCTGGTCAACCTTCAGATTGATTTCATTCTGCAGATCCCTTGCATATTTGTAGAGGGAATCGAGAGCATCGGCCTTAGCTTGAGCAGCTTCAGACTTAGCCAGTGCAGCAGCAGCGTCAGCAGCACTCTGAGCAGCCTCGGCAGTCAGTTGAGCCCTGTCTGCGGCATCCTGCGCATTAGAAGCAGCAATAGCAGCAGCATCGGCAGTGTCCTGAGCGTCCTTGGCAGCCTGCACAGCCTTATCGGCAGTCTCCTGAGCCTTAGCAGCAGCAGTCTCCAGCAAGTTGACTTGTTCCTGCAACTTGTTAATCAACGCGGTGTTGGCGTTGATATCATCATCGTAGTCCTTACAGGACGAAAAAACGCCCATGGTAACCACAACGAGGGCTGCCATAAGCAATTTACTGATGAATCTTTTTTTCATGTTGTAAATAAATTAA
>JAILAA010000032.1 GCA_024681875.1 Prevotella sp. | reverse complement strand
ATGGTCAAAGCCAACATCCATTTCGCAGTATTCTTCATCATCATATCGTTTATTTTTCGTTAGTATTATCGTTGCGGTACTTGTTAACAGATTACAAAGTCTGGGGCAAAGATACTGTTTTTTGAGAAAAGGACCAAATATTATAGAAACTATTTGAAGAAAGCGGAGAAAAACGAAAAAAAAATACCCGCCGAGTTGTTCTCCAAACTCGGCGGGTTATCTCAAGAATAGTTGATTTACTTATTCAGTTTCCAGGTGACACCGTCCTTGGTGTCCTTGACCTCGAAGCCGGCGGCAGCCAGCTCGTCGCGAATCTTGTCGCTGGTGGCCCAGTCCTTGTCGACCTTGGCCTTGGCGCGCAGTTCAAGCACCATATCGACCACCTTGCCGAAGGCTTCCTCGCGGCCGTTGTCGCCATTGACCATTGAACATTGACCTGTGGCCTGTGAAAGGCCGAGGATGTCGAAGGCGAAGAGGTGCATCACATCCTTGAGCTCCTGCAGGCAGTCGGCGCAGATGGTAGCCTTATGGTCAACAAGCTTGTTGATGACGGTGCAGGCTTCGAAGAGATGGCTGATGACCTGAGGCGTGGCGAGGTCGTCGTTCATGGCGTCGTAGCACTTCTGGCGTAAGGCCTTGACAACCTTCTCGGTTTCGGCATCGCACTTGTCGGCAACCTGCACGCGGTCGAGGTCGCTGATGGCGTTCATGAGCTTCTCGTAGCCCTTCTCGGCGGCCTGCAGTGCTTCGTTCGAGAAATCGACGGTTCCGCGATAGTGGGCGGAGAGCACGAAGAAGCGGATGGTCATGGGCGAGTAGGCTTTCTCCAACAGCGGATGGCTGCCGGTAAAGAACTGCTCCAGGGTGATGAAATTATTATAGGACTTACCCATCTTCTGACCATTGATGGTCAGCATGTTGTTGTGCATCCAGTACTTCACGGCAGGGTGGCCCATAGAGGCCTGTGCCTGTGCTATCTCACACTCATGGTGCGGGAAGACGAGGTCCATACCGCCTCCGTGGATGTCGAACTCTTCGCCCAGGTACTTGCGGCCCATGGCCGTACACTCACAGTGCCAGCCGGGGAAGCCGTCGCTCCAGGGTGAGGGCCAGCGCATGATGTGCTCGGGCTGTGCCTTCTTCCACAGGGCGAAGTCGGCCTGGTTGCGCTTCTCGCCGACACCGTCGAGGTTGTCGCGCGAGGCGTCTTTGATATTCTCCAGCGAACGACCGCTGAGAATGCCGTACTTGAACTTCTTGTTGTAGGCCTCGATATCGAAATAGACAGAGCCGTTCGACTCGTAGGCGAAGCCGTTGTCGAGAATCTGCTGCACCAGCTGCTGCTGCTCTATGATATGGCCTGTGGCATGCGGCTCGATAGAGGGGCGCAGCACGTTCAGCATGTCCATATACTGGTGATAACGATTCGTATAGTACTGTGCTATCTCCATCGGCTCGAGCTGTTCCAGGCGGGCTTTCTTGGCAATCTTGTCCTCGCCCTCGTCGGCGTCGTGCTCCAGGTGACCTACATCGGTGATGTTGCGCACATAGCGTACTTTGTATCCTAAATGTTTCAGATAGCGGAACACCAGGTCGAAGGTGATGGCAGGACGGGCGTGACCCAGATGGGGATCGCCATAGACGGTGGGGCCACAGACATACATGCCCACATTAGGGGCATGCAGCGGCTCGAAGCGCTCTTTCTGGCGCGTCAGTGTATTGTAAATAACCAATTTTGAATCCATATATTTCTTCAATTTTTCAATCCTTCAAAAAGAACTTCAATTCTTCAATTTTTCAATCCTTCAATTCTCCTCACAGCGTCTCCTCAAACGGTGCGGCATTCACACAGCGCAGGTTCTTCTCGAGCTGGGCCGTAGAACTGGCGCCCACAAGCACTGATGTGACGCCCTGCTGATGCAGAATCCAGCCCAGTGCCATCTCGGCCAGCGTCTCACCACGACTGGCAGCCACCTCGTTCCATCGCGTAATCTTCTGCATAACGTCTTCCGTCAGCATGTCAGGACGCAGGAACTTTCCCTTCGACATGCGCGAGTCCTGAGGGATACCATTTAGGTAACGGTCAGTCAGCAGTCCCTGTGCCAGCGGCGAGAACGAGATGAAGCCAACACCCTCCTCCTGACACAAATGCAAGATGCCCTCCTCCTGTGGCTCACGGTCGAGCAGGTTCAGACGACCCTGATAGATGAGACAAGGCACATCGTGCTCACGCAGATAGCGGAAGGCGAAACGACTGGCTTCCAAGGGCCAGCGCGAGATGCCCACATAGAGCGCCTTACCCTGACGCACCACATCGACAAGTGCCTGCAGCGTCTCTTCGAGCGGTGTCTCGGGATCGTAGCGGTGGCTGTAGAACAAATCGACATAGTCAATCTGCATGCGACGCAACGACTGGTCGAGCGATGCCATCAGATACTTGCGCGAACCCCAGTTGCCATAGGGGCCGGGCCACATGTCGTAGCCCGCTTTCGTCGAGATGAACAGCTCGTCGCGATAAGGCCGGAAGTCCTCCGCCATCAGTCGTCCGAAGGTCTCTTCAGCCGAACCGTAGGGAGGTCCGTAGTTGTTGGCCAGGTCGAAGTGCGTGATACCCTTGTCGAAGGCGTAGCGCACTATCTCGCGGCTACGCTCGAAGGGGTCC
>JAILAA010000186.1 GCA_024681875.1 Prevotella sp. | reverse complement strand
GCCACAATCTTTAGCAAAACTACAAAATAGTGACCGTATGATCTAAACTTATATGATGTTTAACATCGGACATTTAGAACATTTTCTATAATCCGATGCAAAGGTAAGAGCCGCGCCGACATCCTCGGCCTCGGCTTCCCGCCCTGCGTTTCCTACATTTAAAAAAATCATAGTCCCTCGATTTCCTCTATCGTCAGGCCAGTGTAACGAGAAATCTGCTGGGTAGTCATGCCGTCCTTCTTCATGCGGCGGGCAGTCTGAATGAGGGTCTTATGGGCAGCGGTCTCGGTGATGGCTACTTCGTTCTTCTCCCATTCATTCCAGTCGGTATTGGCAAGGTATCCGGCAACCTGTTTGCGAAGAGGGTGAAGATCATCGCGAATCACCTTCCAGACCTCTCGGGGCTCAATCTGATAATAATCGTGTACCAGCACATGGCGCATCTTGGCGATAAACTCCCACGGGGTTTCGGGATGTTGGTTGCAGAAGGCGCGCGTCAGCATATAGGTGGCCTCGCCGATTATTTCGATATTCTTGACAATACCGTAGTATTTCAGGTCGTCAGCCTCCAGTTCCTCCTTCGTCTTACCGTCAGCGAAGGCAAGGATGCGGTCTATAGCCTCCACGATGTGTTCCAGGCGATCACGGTCTCTAACGTTCTCTCTCATATATCAGTTTCCTGTCTTGGTTTACGCTTTCTCTTACTCGCGGGCGCAGGGTGCCGTCCTCGACAATGTCCACCGGGCGGTCGAGCAATTTCTCCAGTTCGCAAATCATCGCTGCGTGTTTCAACAGGCTGATGCCGTCCTCTTCGTACTGTACGAGCAGGTCCACATCGCTCAGCGGCGTCTCCTCGCCTCGTGCGAAGGAGCCGAATATCCATGCCTTCACAACTGGTTGCGTCTTGAAGTAGTCGGCGATGACGTGATTCATTGTCTGGGTGCTCATAAGCATACTGTTTAATAATCCGCTGCAAATATACGAAAGATTTTTGAATTATTGTGCGATTTAGGCGTAAAAGTGCAAAAAGCAGGCGGAAGTGTATCGTTTTGCCACTTCCGACCGCCATTAGTCGCTTTGTCGCACCGCTATGCTTTTATCTGCAATTATAACCGCCGTCAACGTTGAGGATGGTACCTGCCAGGAATTTGTTATCTGGACTTGCAAGGTTGCAAAAGTACGGCGATTTCGCCAAACCATCGCTAAACAAATTACTGAAAGTGTATACAAATTACTGATGGGGTATTAAGTGCTAAACCAACACATTGCCAAAGCCTTCGGATTGACAATTTATGTTTCCGGGCGTGAAACATGTGTTTCCGCACCGGAAACATGTGTTTCTGGGCCGGAAACTTATGTACCACGCCCTGAAACATAAAATAATACTGAAAAGGTGTACTTTGAGTTTGCAGAAAGTAAACTTGGATTGTTCTCTTCTATTAACAAAAAGCGTGAGCTTGACCTTACAAATATAGCCGCCGATACCTAAAAATGAGTAATCAATTTAGGTGTCGTAACAAAGGAGGACAAAGAAAATGCCCAACTTTTGAGTATTGCACAGCTTTTAAAATCGACCTACCTTTGCAGTCGAAAACGCGGCGAAGATGCTTTCGCTTGGCAAAGACATAGGTCTCTGCACTTACTTGCACTGACATTGCATCAGTTTTTTAGTATTGTAGTAAATGGATTAGCAACAACAATGAATCATGTAATTTACAAAATGTCGATGTGTGCGCTCTTTTTCATGGGAGCGACAGCACTGCCGGCCCAAGAGAGTGCAGCCGACAGTGTGATGCATCATGCTAACGGCAAGCGTCTCAGTGTTGGCGGCTATGGCGAGGTGGCCTACAGCCGCAACTATTTCAGTGATCACGTCAGTCGCTATTCTCAACCCGAAGAACACAAGAACGACCCGTCGCATGGTAAGTTTGACATCCCCCATGCCGTCATCTATTTAGGGTATGACTTTGGCAGCGGATGGACATTTGGCACGGAGATAGAGTTTGAGCATGGAGGCAATGGACTGGCCTATGAGAAAGAGAATGAAGAAGGCGGCGAATGGGAACAGGAAGTGGAGAAAGGCGGCGAGGTAGAGCTGGAGCAGTTTTGGATTCAGAAGTCGTTCTCGCGTTTAGCCAACCTTCGTTTCGGACATATCGTAGTGCCTGTCGGACTGACCAATGCCCATCACGAGCCCACGAATTTCTTCACAGTCTACCGTCCTGAGGGCGAGAGCACTATCATGCCTTCCACCTGGCACCAGACGGGTGTCTCCTTCTGGGGCCGACATAAGGACTTCCGCTATGAGGCTCAGCTGTTGGCGGGTCTGAATGCAGACAACTTCACGAATGTCAACTGGATCAAGAAAGGCTCGACATCGCCCTTAGAGTATGATGTGGCCAACAAGTACGCGGTGGCCCTGCGACTGGACAACTACACCATACCAGGCTTGCGCGTGGGCTTGAGCGGTTACTATGGTCATTCCATCGGCAACAGTTATCCCCGCAATGCCGCAGGCGTTGATGCCGAGTACAAGGGACAGGTTGCTGTCGGTGCCTTCGACTTCAACTACAAAGGTCACAACTGGATTGTACGCGGGCAGGCCGACTATGGCTATCTGGGCGATGCTGAACAGTTGAAATACGTTTATAATCGTTTGAATTCAAAATCGCCTTTCCACCATTCGGCATACGTGTCGAAAAACGCATACGCCGTGGGCATAGAAGCCGGCTACGACGTTTTCTCGCAGATAGCTTCGCTACGCGGCCAGCACAAGCAGCTTTATGTCTTTGGCCGCTACGAGCAGTACGACCCATACGCCTCTAACGTGAAGGGCATCAGCTATAACTATACGGCTGTGAAACGCATGGCTGTTGGCCTGAACTACTATCCTCTGAAGCAGGTGGTCCTCAAGGCAGAGTTCTCCAAGCGTTTCCTGAAGACTATCTACAATGATGAGCCATCCATCAACTTCGGAGTGGCCTACGAGGGATTTTTCAAGTAAGAACTATTAATTATAATAAAAGTATTAACAAAAATGAAACAGTTTTATGTTTTGTCAGCTGCCGTTCTTCTTGGCGCCCTGACATTCACGTCGTGCAGTGACAGCGACGACGACAACACCAGCACTACCGAGTTCAACATTGTAAAGACGACGCCTACGGTCGATGAAGACAGCTATGCACCTAATACTGCAGAGGCCAGTTACAGCAGTAAGCAGTATGGAAACACGGCCATTGATGCCTGCGTCGCACTGTCCGACCAGCTGACGAAAGCCAATGCCCTCATTTCTTCCTCGAAGCTGAGCGAGCCACAGGAGGCTTACCTACGCAAGGTCCTTGAGAATCTGGTCAGCAATGTTATTGTGCCTACCTACACCCAGTTGGCTGACAACGTGGAGGATCTTGAGAAGACCCTCAACGGCCTGACCACCAGTACCATCACGCAGGCACAGATTGACAAGGCTTGCAGCGACTTCAAGGCAGCCCGCTGCTATTGGGAGCGTTCTGAGGCTTTCCTCATGGGTGCCGCCAGCGACTTCAGCATCGACCCCACCATCGACTCATGGCCTTTGGACCGTGCAGAGCTGCTCGACTATTTCAAGGGTGGTATGACAGCCCAAATAGAGGACGAGTCGAGCATTCTGGGATTCCATGCCCTGGAGTTCATCCTGTTCCGCAACGGGCAAAACCGCAAGGTGGCCGAGTTGCAAGGCAATGACACCTATACGAACTTCGAATCTGTCAGCGGTGCCGACGAGTTGCGCTATGCCCAGCAGGTATGCCAGTTGCTGAAGCAACGTTGCTTCCAGCTGCAAGTGGCCTGGGAGGGCGAAAAGAACCAGCAGCGCGTGGCCGTGGTCAAGTCAGCCGGTCTGAACTACACCACCCAGAACGGTCTCTCCTATGGTGAGAACCTGATACAGGCAGGCATCTCTGGCAGCAAGAGCACCTTCCCCACCATACAGGCAGCCATTGCCCAAGTGCTGAGCGACGACGAAGGTTCCTGTCTGGCTATTGCCAACGAGGTGGGCACGGCAAAGATTGCCAATCCGTTCTCTGCAGGCGATATTGCCTATGTGGAATCTCCTTACAGCTATAACTCCATTGCCGACTTCCGTGACAACATTCGTTCCATCCGTAACGTATGGCTGGGCTCTACCGACAAGACGGCTAACGACTATTCTTTCCACACCTTCTTCGCCAGTGTCAACCAGGGCAGTATGAACAATAGCCTCGAGAGCACCTATGTCAGCAGCATCAGCAGCATCAGCAACATGCCGTCGCCCTTCGTGAAGTATTGCTGTGTGGTGTGGAACAAGCGTTTCGACGATCCCGACAATTGGGCATCGACCACTGAGTAAAAACAGAACTCAAAATACTGAAATATGATACAGAAAAATTCTAAGCTATCTTTTGTCGCCATGCTGTCAGCTCTCCTGCTGACAGCATGTGCCGATGATGACGCAACCAAGACCGAGCTTGGCTCGCTAACCCCTTCCGAGGAGGTGTTTGGCAAGGCTACTGGCAACTTCTCGGCTGAAGAGTGGTATCCAGGCGGACAACTGGGCACTACCGACAAGGCCAGCTACTCAGCACCAGCCCCTGCCGTTGAGAACATTGCCGGCATGGAAGAAGACTTCAACACGGGTGAGGACTTCTTCGAGCACATCTACACCATCGATGGAGCACCCCGCAAGGGACTGGGACCGGCATGGGTGCGCAACAGCTGCATCAACTGCCACCCCAGCTACGGACACGGCAAGCGCCAGACGGAATATCGTGCCAATCAGGTTGGCAATGGATATCTACTTGTCGTCTATCATCCGCAGGAGGCCTTTACAGAAGACGGTGTCCGCTATACCACCGAGTCTTCCGGCTATATCAGCGAGGTGACGGGCATGCCACAGACACAGGCCATGCAACCCTTCCAGGCTCCTATTGACGAGAACCAGATCAAGATTGAATGGCGCAATGTGGAGAAGATGCCGAGCGGACTCTCCATGACCTTCCCCGACGGCGAGGCTTATTCGCTCATTTATCCGGAAGTAAGCATTCCCGTCAGCGCCTTTAACACCAACCCGAAACCTACCAACTATGAGGTACGCCTGGAGTCGACCATCGGCATCTACGGCACAGGACTGCTCGACGCCCTTAACGACGAGGACATTGCCGAGCAATGGGCTTCGGAGGCTCGCTTCGTCGACCTGAACCCCAATATGTGGGACAAAGAGGCTGGCACGTTCAAGGCTAGTGCTTACTATAGTGCCCCGTACAACAACACTGGCACATTCCGTGGCTCTCACGGCCCGCTGAAGCGCTTCACCTATGCCATGACACGCGGCTCGCTGCAGGATGGTGCAGGTGCCAACGCCATCTGGAACATCACCAACGTGACGCGCAGCGACCGCCACTTCCTCTACACCACGCCAGCCTGGGCCAAGGCTCAGAGCGAGAATCCTGAGGTGGTCAGCTACATCAAGGAACACGGTGCCTCAACGCTTAGCCCGCTGCATCCCTACTACGCTGACGGAACCGACAAGGGCATTGCCGAGCGCATCAACGAGATTCTGAGCACTTCGTCAATTGCCAAGAAAGAGACCTTCGACAAATATCTGTTCCATGAGGCTCCCTACAACGACGAGGAGGAGATGTCCGACAAGCAGTACTACCAGTTCATGGTGTGGCATCGCGGACTGGCCGTTCCTGCAGCACGCAATCTGGACGACCCACAGGTGCAGCACGGCAAGGAGGTGTTTACGCAGATTGGCTGCGCACAGTGTCACCGCCCATCGTGGAAAACGGGTGACGACAATATGTGGGTGGACGCTGCAACGAAGGCCTACGCCGATGCCAACGGACTGGTGAAGGACGGCGACTATACCAAGCTGTTGCCCAAGTTCCCCCACCAGACCATCTGGCCCTACACCGACATGGTGCAGCACCGGTTGTTCATGGAGAACGACATCCGTACGGGATGGTGCCGTACGACGCCGCTCTGGGGCAGAGGACTGAGCCAGCGTCTGACAGGAGCCGACGACCGTCTGCACGACTGCCGGGCTCGCACGGTCATCGAGGCTATCATGTGGCACGGCTACTCCAAACAGTCGCAGGCTTACCGACAGACATCTGCCTTCTACAACTTACCAAAGGCTGACAGAGATGCCGTGGTGAAATTCATAGAGTCCATATAACAGTAAATGATTATCCGCAACTACCCGATAGGCGGCCTGCGCTCCAGCTCTGCTGGCTTGCTACCAAAGGGACGCAAGAAAGGCCAACAAGCTACTAGCCCAGGGCATCGCCCTGGGTATGGAGAGCAGGTGATGCTCGCCCTGAAAGGGCAAAAGCATTGCCTACTGTTAAGGCTTTTGCCCTTTCAGGGCGTTTACTACGCTTCCCATTACCCAGGGCGATGCCCTGGGCTAATAGCTCATTGCCCCTTCGGGGCGGCATCACCTGATTGCGGATAATCATTAATCATTAACAGTAAATGAAGAAAGCACTTATCATTCTATACGTGGCGGTGGTAGTCGTGATGGCTACCGCCACCATTGTTGAAAGGTACCAAGGTACGCAATATGTGTCGGAGAACATCTATGGCGCATGGTGGTTCTCGCTGCTATGGGCCTTGCTGGCAGTCGTGTCCACGTTCTGGCTCTGCAAGCGGCGGGTACGCCGGTTCTCCGTCATCGTGCTGCATCTGTCGTTCCTGGTCATCCTTCTGGGTGCTTTCCTCACTCACGTCAGCGCCCGCCGTGGAATGATTCATCTGCGCGAGGGCGAGACCTCCAACAGCTATGTGGCCGACGACATGCATTACCGCCAGTTGCCGTTTGCCATCCGCCTCAACAAGTTCGATGTCAGCTATTACAAGGGCACACAGGCTCCTTCCGACTACCTATCGGCTGTCACCATTATTGACGAAGGCGTGGAGCAGCCGCATGTCATCTCCATGAACCATATCGCCTCCTGCCACGGCTACCGTCTCTATCAGGCCAGCTACGACCACGACATGCGAGGCACCACGCTGGCCGTCAACAGCGATCCGTGGGGCATCCCCGTCACCTATACAGGCTATGCCCTGCTGTTCGTCGGACTCCTTTGGATGCTTGTCGACCCCAAGGGAGCCTACCGCCAGCTCTTGCGCAAGGCTGCAGCCGTCGCCCTGCTGTGCCTCGCAGGCTCACAGGTATCAGCACAGCCTACCCTACCCCGCGAGACGGCCGACCAACTGGGACGCCTACACATTGTCTACAACGGACGCATAGCCCCTGTGCAGACCTACGCCCTTGACTTCACGAAAAAGGTGACAGGCAAGCGCAGCTATCAGGGGCTGAGCGCCGAGCAGGTGCTCTCGGGCTTCCTCTTCTGGCCGCAGGAGTGGAGCCAGCTGCCCGTCGTCCACGTCAAGAGCAGCGCCCTGCGCACCAAGTTTCAGCTACCTGAATACTGCAACGTCGACCGCTTCTTCGACGCCTCCGAGGGCGGCTATATCCTGGGCCCTTATGTCAGCGAATACTACGAGGGCAACACCGATGCGCTGCATAAAGACGCCGTCAAGATGGACGATGTGCTGATGCTCATCATGCAGCTGCGTGCCGATGCCCCGCTGACACGTATGACGCGACACCTCGGACAGTATGCCCGCGACGGACAGTTCGACCGCGTCGACCGGTTGATTGCCGAACTGCAGGAGCAGCAACGCCGCGACATGCCCCTTCCCTCAGCCCTGCAACAGTGGGCAGAGCGCACCAGCAACGCCATCCCCTTTGCCACCATCCTCTTCATGGTCAACCTGACCGTCGGACTGCTCTCGCTGTTTGTGCTGCGCCCCCGACGCTCCCCCCGTCGACGCCCGTTCCTCGTCCGTATGCCGCTGCTCCTCTCGGTCGTCTCCTTCCTGACGCTGACCTTCGCCCTGGCGCTGCGATGGATCATCACCGGCCACGTGCCCATGTCCAACGGCTATGAGACGATGCTCACCCTGGCCTGGCTGGTGCTGCTGCTGGCCATTCCGGCCCATCGGTCGGTGCCCATCGCCACCAGCTTCGGCCTGCTGCTCTCGGGCTTCTTCCTGCTGGTCAGCCACATCAACCAGATGGACCCGCAGATAGGTCATCTGATGCCCGTGCTCAACTCGCCGTTGCTGTCGCTGCATGTCAGTATCATCATGCTATCGTTTGCCCTGCTGGCCATGACATTCGTCTGCGGACTTACGTCCCTCATCCTCCACTACTGCTCGTCCTCATCCTACGAAAGCCTCACCCGCCTGTCGCTGCTCATGCTCTATCCGGCAGTCGCCACCCTCGGCATCGGCATCTTCATCGGAGCCATCTGGGCCAACATCTCATGGGGCACCTATTGGTCGTGGGACCCCAAGGAAGTGTGGGCACTCATCACGTTCATGGTCTATGCCGTCCCTGTCCATCGGGCATCGCTTGCTCCCTCTTCGTCATCCGTCAGCTATCATCTCTATATGACGCTGGCCTTCCTCACCATCCTGATGACCTATTTCGGCGTCAACTACTTCCTGGGCGGCATGCATGCATACGCCTGAGCGGGGAAAACCCATATTTTTTTTTTGAATAGTACGTTATTTCACAGAAATATTGTATATTTGCAACGAAATAACAGACACATCGAGATGACAAAGCTCATCGACATGCCTGCAACTATCCAAAACACCCTATAGAGCACTATGAACCTAAATCTAACAGCTACCATCCAGATGCCCGACCATCGGCTGCGTCGTCAAGTCATCGACCTCTGCAAGAAAGTCGGCAAGCCCCTGTTGAAACTCTCCACGAAAGACTATGTAGACAACGGCCTCGGTCATCTCGTAGAACAGTTTAACGGTCAGGCGGGCCTCGTCAACATCGAGGTGTTCAACGAACTGCAGCACACCATCACAGGCTGGCCCGGGGGCAAGCCAAATGTCGACGACTCCACACGCCCTGAGCGCGCCAAGCCCTACCCCAAGCGCGTAGTCGTGTTCTCGCCGCATCCCGACGATGACGTCATCTCAATGGGCGGCACCATTCGCCGACTGATGCAACAGAAGCACGACGTGCACATAGCCTACGAAACCTCGGGCAACATCGCCGTCGGCGATGAGGAAGTGCGCCGTTTCATGCACTTCATCAACGGTTTCAACACCATCTTCGCCAACGGCTCCGACGAAGTCATCAAGCACAGCTATCAGGTGGTGAAAAACTTCATCAAAAACAAAAAAGAGGGAGACCTCGACAACGAGCAGATACTGCGGCTGAAAGGCCTCATCCGCAGAGGCGAGGCGCGGCTGGCCTGCGAATACAACGGCATCGACAGCCAGCACATCCATTTCCTCGACCTGCCCTTCTACGAGAGCGGGAAGATTGAGAAGCTGCCGATGACGGAGCGCGACGTCATCCCCATCCAGAAACTGCTGAACGAGATACAGCCCCACCAGATCTACGTTGCCGCCGACCTTGCCGACCCCCACGGCACCCACCGCAAGTGCACCGACGCCGTGCTGGCCGCCATCGACGAAGAGAAGAAGAGCGCGCAGGAATCAGCTGTCCACGGCAATCAGGCGCCGTCATGGCTCGACGACTGCCGTGTGTGGATGTACCGCGGGGCATGGGCCGAGTGGGAAGTGGCCGACATCGAGATGTGCGTACCCATGTCGCCTGAGGAGCTGCGCGAGAAGCGCAACGCCATCCTGCGCCATCAGAGCCAGATGGAGAGTGCGCCGTTCCTCGGCAACGACGAGCGCCTGTTCTGGCAGCGTGCCGAAGACCGCAACCGCGAAACGGCAAAGCACTACGACGAGCTCGGCCTGGCATGTTACGAAGCCATGGAGGCTTTCGTGGAATACAGATTCAAGTAGACATCTCTCGAGGCCAAACGAAATGGAAAAGCATGCCTTGAATAGTGTTTCCTTTGTTTATCAGGGGCTAACGTTTTTGGGGTTAGTTGCTACCTATGCCATTCTGTTTCAGTTCTGCTATGCATGGATGTATACAGGAAGTCCTGTGCCTGACGGAGATTTCGTCTCCTTCATCCAGTCTGTCCTGCTAAACTACATTCCGATGCTGGTGATTGCTGTTTCCGTATGGATAGTGGCAACCAGGACCATGCATTTCAGCAATGTTGTGGTGAAATGCATCATAGACCTGCTCTGTGCTTTGCCCATCGCTATTCTGCTGAACCTGCTTTTTCCAGTCATCACTGGTCTGAGAGTTAACTGGGGAGGCACAGCCTTCAATTTTGTGCTGATCTATGTGACCATCGAGTTCATTGTCTATTCCAAGCAGGCACGGGCACAGGCTATAAGTGCAATGCCATGCAGACGGTCCTAGCCGACTACTACAACCGCACCTTGGCACGCCGAGGCGAGGTGAACACTTTCAGCATCATCAAGTTCCGCCGACCAACGAATGGCGCCGTCAACACCGCCGAGTTCGACTTCCCCGACACCATCAACACGTCGCAGCCCTGGATACGCGAAGCTCCCGTTGGCGACTGGTTCTACGCCCCCGGCTTCACCTACGACTCGGGCGCCATGATTCGCTTCATCATCGAGGCCGTCAGCCGCGACGGCAATGTTGCCTTGAACATCCCCATGCGCCCCGACGGGTCTATTGAAGATGCCTGTGTGACGATGCTTGAAGAGGCTGGTCGCTGGCTCGACATCAACGGTCAGGCCGTCTACGGCAGTAGGGCATGGACAAGGTTAGGAGAGGGGGAGATGGTGAACGGAAAGCTGAAGACCCTGCCTGGCGGCGGGCTGGGCAAGAGACATGCCGACTTCCAGTTTACGCCACATGACATCCGCTTTACAGTGGGAAAAGACGGCGCGCTCTATGCTTTCACCATGAGCGTTCCTGAAGGTGGCCAGACGGTGAGCATCAAGTCTTTGGGGAAGCCGTCAGGCTCTCTTGCCAAGGTGAAGCAAGTGGCTCTCCTCGGATACAACGGCAAGATGAAATGGAAACAGACGAGAGAAGCCCTCGAGATCATCTATCCTGCCGATGCCCGAGCGGAAACCTCTGCCGTATTCAGGATAGTGATGAAATGACCTTCTTTCTATCCAACGAGACAGAAACGGCCAAGGGGGCGAGGGGGGCGAAGGGGGGCAAAATAAACGCCCCAAGGGGCGAAGGGGGGCAAAAATCAAAAAAAATCAAAAAAAGTGCCGAAATTGGGGCCTTAATGTTAATTTGTTAATTTGTTAATTTATTAATTTGTCGAAAAAACGGGCGCTTGCTATCACAGCAGGCGTCCGTTTCCATGAAAAGACAGAATCAGCAGTATTGTCAGAAAACAGGCCCGAAGCCCATGCAGCTGGTGGTGGTCAGGGCGGTGATGGCTGCCGTCAGCATGGCCACGA
>JAILAA010000169.1 GCA_024681875.1 Prevotella sp. | reverse complement strand
GCTGTTCAGCAGTGCCGACATCATCTTCACCTCGCCCTTCGGCGTCTTCAGTCCCCAGGGATTCTCAAAGTCCTTGCCCATGAGGATGATGCCGCCACGAGGGCCGCGCAGGGTCTTGTGGGTGGTGGAGGTGACGATGTGTGCATATTTCACAGGGTTGTCCAAGAGTCCGGCAGCGATGAGGCCAGCGGGGTGAGCCATGTCAATCATCAGCAGAGCGCCCACCTTGTCGGCAATGGCGCGCATACGCTTGTAGTCCCACTCACGGCTGTAGGCCGAGCCGCCGCCAATGATCAGCTTCGGCTTGTGCTCCAGTGCCAGTGCCTCCATCTCGTCGTAGTCCACGCGTCCTGTCTCCTTGTTCAGGTTGTAGCCCACGGGCTTGTAGAGGATGCCGCTGGTGTTGACGAGCGAGCCGTGTGAGAGGTGACCGCCGTGAGCCAGATTCAGTCCCATGAACGTGTCGCCCGGCTGCAGCACGGCCAGCAGCACGGCTGCGTTGGCCTGGGCACCAGAGTGAGGCTGCACGTTGGCATATTCAGCATCGAAGAGCTTGCACACCCTCTCGATGGCCAGGCGCTCCACCTCGTCCACCACTTGGCAGCCGCCGTAATAGCGCTTGCCCGGGTAGCCCTCGGCATATTTGTTGGTCAGGCATGAGCCCATGGCCTGCATGACCTGGTCGCTGACGAAGTTCTCGCTGGCGATCAATTCAATACCCTTCAGCTGACGCTGATGTTCGCGCTCAATCATCTCGAAGATGGCGTTGTCTCTTTTCATTTTGTTTTTTGCTTTGTTTTTGGTGATAAAATGAGACTGCAAAAATACGAAGAAAAAGCGTAATGGCAAAAAAAACAACTAGGTTTTTGATAAAACCAAGTGAGTTTTTGGGAAAAGTCAATGGCTTTTGTCCATGCAGTTCTATTTCGAACACTTGAAAGTAAAAGTCGTCTTACCCATGACGATACTGTCGTTGGGGTTGAGCCTGACGCTGGCACCTACCGCTATGGTGCTGCCGTTCAACGTGACAGGGTTGAGCGACTTCAGGACGGTGAGCGTGAAGGTGAACTGGCCTTTGCCGTCGGGTATGGCGTCGATCTTCACCGACCGCCGGCTCATCTCTGGGTCGTCAAACTCCAGGTCGGAAGGCTGACGGCCGTCCTTGCGCCCGATGATGTTGGCACCCTGATGCAGTGCGTAGTGCTTGCGGCTGAAGAATCCGCCCCACTGCAACTGGCCGTTTGTGTCCTGTTGTGAGGATACATTGCTCTTCTTTGGCTGGGCCACCATCATGGTCTCGTTGTCATCATTATTGCCAGTGGCGACAGGTGTGGCAGGCTTTGGCTTGTCATCAGGCTGTGCCAAATCCTTCACGGGCTGGTTGGCGGGCTTGGCAATGGCATTTCTTTTTTCAGGGACAGGGTCTTCAGGAATGAGCAACATGCCTCTGGCCGGACGCTGGGCCTGTTGCTGGGCAGCGGCCCCTGCCACGGCTATGCCAGCGGTGCCTGCTGCCGCTGCGGGAGTGACTGCTGGAGTGGCGGGCTTTTGCTTCTTAGCCATCATAAACGTGTTGGCTTCAGCATCAACGCGCACTACGAAAGAAGCGTTGCAGGCCTTGCATGTGAAGGTCTGTTCACCGGCCTGTGTGGGACAGATGGCCACCTCGTTGTTGCATCGCGGACAAATCCATCCGCATTCTCTGTTCAGGATGGCAAATTCCTCAAGCACGTATTTGCCGTTCTTACGCTTTGGTATGCCAATGATTCTGAGTGGACGGGGCTCGTTTTCTTCTGCTGGATTCATATTCAACAATTAATTACGGCGACAAAGTTACGCATATTTTCATAATAAACGAAAAAAAACAGAAAGAATCTTCTCATGCGAAGGCGTGAAGGCGAGGAATTTACAGGGTAATGTTTTCTATACGGAGTTTCTGGATGCCTATCGGGACACGTACTTCCACAATGTCGCCTTCCTTTTTGTTAAGAAGTGCCTGCCCGATGGGTGACTTGACAGAGATTTTCCCTTCACGGAGATTGGCTTCATGCGGACTGACTATCGTGTAGGCCATTCTGGCATTGCTGTTCAGGTTGGTCATCTCTACCTTGCAGAGCAGTCCAACTCTCTCACTTTTCAGTCTCGACATGTCAATGACCCGTGCATGCTCCAGCACCCTTTGCATAAACCGTATCCTCCCCAGCAGCCTCGCCTGTTCACGCTTGGCTGCATGATATTCGAAGTTCTCACTGAGATCGCCTTTGTCTCGGGCCTCTGAGATGGCATCCCTTACTTTAGGCAGTTCAACGCTTTCCAATTCGTGCAGTTCCGCCACGAGCTTGTCGTAGCCTTCCTGTGACATGTATTCCATAATTATCTTACGTTTCTTCGGTTTTAAATCGTGAGCAAAGGTACGATATTTATTTCAGAAAGGAAAAACTTTTTTCATGAAAAAAATGAAACTATTTCTGACGTCATCTTTCTTTAGACCGCGACGTGGTTTATATAAATCGCGACATGGTCTAGAGATTTCCTCGGAAAAAGCGATTTCTTCATCCGACTTTTGCATAATCCAAAAATTATTTGTAAGTTTGCAGCCGCTGCATGAGCAGCATAGAGATATGCTATGAAACAATCAATAGGAATCATGTGCTGTGTGCTGGCGCTGACGGCCTGCACCAGCAATCTGAAAAAAGAGAACGAGGCCCTGAGAGAAGAGATAGACGAGCGCCGCGAGAACCTGGAAGTCAGTATACAGGAGAATCTGGCGACGGCGAGAGAGCAACTGGCTGTCACCGACAGCCTTCTGAACATTGCGCGCCACGAGCATGACGAGCAGCACGAGTGGGTTATGAGCCACGCCACAGAACTGGACGAGCAGTCACCGGAAGTGCTGCGTCTTAACAGCTTGCGAGCGCGGCGAGATTCACTGGAGGTGGAGTTCGAGAAACAGGCCCAGAAAGTGAAGTTCTATATGCGCAAGTCGGAAAAATGAAAATTTTTCCTCTTTCCTCTTTCCACTTTCCACATTATTTTGTACCTTTGCACCCTGATATGGACCGATTCGAGAAGACCAACCAAGAATTTGAGGCTGCCGTGGCAGAATGCCGCCAGTTGTTCGCGCAGAAGTTGCATGACTACCGTGCTTCATGGCGCATCCTGCGCCCTCAGTCGCTTACCGACCAGCTGCTCATCAAGGCCAGGCGCGTGCGCCAGCTGGAAGAGACAGGCTGTTCGCTGGTGGGTGAAGGCATCAGGCCCGAGTTCGTCGGGCTGGTCAACTACGGCATTGTGGGGCTCATACAGCTGGAGCGTGGCTATAGCGACAGCGTTGACGTAAGCAACGACGAGGCGCTGCAGCTTTACGACCACTATGCCTTGCAGGCCCTGGAGCTGATGAAGCGCAAGAACCACGACTATGACGAGGCGTGGCGCTCGATGCGCGTCAGCAGCTATACCGACCTCATCCTGACGAAGCTGGAGCGCGTGAAGGAGATGGAGGACTTGCAGCAACGCGGACAACGTACCAAAGTGAGCGAGGGCATTGACGCCAACTATATGGACATCATCAACTATGCAGTCTTCGGGCTGATTAAGCTGGCGCCCTCAGACCTCCCCCAGAGGGGAGAGGCTCAGTAATTTGAAATAATGAGCGACAAAAGCCTGTCATCAATAGGGCTGAGGGTGCTAAGGGCACTTTGCCGACTGGTACTTACGGTGACGTTCATCTTCTCAGGGTTCGTCAAGGCCGTCGATCCGCTCGGCACTCAGTACAAGATTGAAGCCTATCTTTCAGCGATGGGCCTTGACGGCGTCGTGCCAAGCATGGTCACGCTGGTGATGTCGGTGGCGCTGTCGTCATTGGAGTTTTGCTTGGGCATCTTCCTGCTCTTCGCCATCAGGCGACGGCTGACGACACGCATCGTACTGGCCCTCATGCTGGTGATGACACCGCTGACGCTATGGCTTGCCCTTTCCAATTCCGTCAGCGACTGCGGATGCTTCGGCGATGCACTCATACTCACCAACTGGCAGACGCTGTGGAAGAATGTGGTGTTGCTGGCATGTGCTGTTGTCGTGGCTTGGAAACCACGGCACATGTTCCGTTTCGTCAGCCGCTCCAACCAGTGGATAGTGGTCAACTACTCGGCGCTGTTTATCCTGGGCATTTCCGCATGGAGCCTCTATGACCTGCCGCAGTTCGACTTCAGGCCTTACCATATAGGAGCTCAACTTAGAGGAGAAACCGTTAGCAAGGATGCGCAGTTCGAGTATGCCTTTATCTATGAGAAGGATGGCCAGAAGCGCGAATTCGGTATCGATAACCTGCCAGACAGCACCTGGACATTCGTGGACAGACGTGAGGTGAAGATAGGCGCCATGCCCACAGAACACGACATCCGCTTTGACCTGCTACCTGAGGGGGCCGCTAACAGCGAGGGCGAGGACATCACTGACGAGGTGCTCAGCGACAGCAGCTACACCTTTCTGCTCGTGGCTCCGAAACTGGAAAAGGCCGACGACTCAAGGCTTGACCTCATCAACGAACTCTATGAGTACAGTATAGAGCACGGATACCAGTTCTATTGTCTCACGGCCAGTGAAGAAGAGGGGAGACAACAATGGCGAGACATGACAGGAGCTGAGTATCCTTTCTGCTTCTCGGACGAAACGGCTTTGAAGACGGTCATACGGAGCAATCCCGGACTGGTGCTGCTGAAGGACGGAAAGGTGATAGGAAAGTGGAGCCACAACAGGTTGCCGCAGATTGCTCCTGATGAGGCAATGAAACCACTGGAGCAGTTGGCCATAGGACAGATGCCGGAAGACTCTGTGCCAGGAAAGATACTGAAGCTGTTGCTCTGGTTTGTAATGCCGCTCGGACTGCTCACACTGGCCGACCGCACTTGGATGTGGACAAAGTGGCTGCGCAAGAAGAAAAAAATCCATAACATTAATAATAATAAAACAGAAAAAATTATGAGAAAGAAAATCGTAGCTGGAAACTGGAAGATGAACATGAATCTCCAGGATGGTATTGCACTGGCAAAAGAACTGAATGATGCATTGAAGGCTGACAAGCCCAACTGTGGCGTTGTCATCTGCACACCGTTCATCCATCTGGCCAGCATCGCACAGTTCCTTGACCAGGACATCATCGGTCTGGGTGCCGAGAACTGCGCTGACAAGGAGAAAGGAGCCTTCACTGGTGAGGTAAGCGCCGAGATGGTGAAGAGCACTGGCGCTCAGTATGTCATCCTGGGCCACTCCGAGCGTCGTGAATACTACAAGGAGACACCCGAGATACTGAAGGAAAAGGTGCTACTGGCACAGAAGAACGACCTGAAGGTGGTCTTCTGCATCGGCGAAAGCCTGGCAGAGCGTGAGGCCGGCAAGCAGAACGAGGTGGTGAAGGCCGAGCTCGAGGGCAGCGTCTTCAACCTCAGCGAGGAGGACTTCCGCAAGATTGTCATCGCCTACGAGCCCATCTGGGCCATCGGTACGGGCAAGACCGCTACCGCTGAGCAGGCCGAGGAGATTCACGCCTATATCCGCTCAATTATCGCCGAGAAGTATGGTCAGGCCGTGGCTGACGATACAACCATCCTCTATGGCGGTTCGTGCAAAGCCAGCAACGCACCTGAACTCTTTGCCAAGCCCGACATCGACGGCGGCCTCATCGGCGGTGCCTCGCTGAAGGCTGCTGACTTCAAGGGCATTATCGATGCATGGAAGAAGTAAAAGGAGAAAAAAGGTTAAAAAAGTAGAAAGATATGCGTATGAAAACGACAATGGCCACATATTGTAAAAGGTTATGCGTCTTTTTACCCTTTTACTTTTTTACCCTTTTACCCTTGTCTGCCCAATCTTTTACCCAGCGCATCCAGCAGGATGTAACGGCCGGCGCTCGCATCACCATTCATCAGGACGAGACCATTACTGAACTGGTGAATGGCAAGCCTGTCGCTACGACACCACCGCGCCAGAATAACAACAGACCCCGCACGAATGGCGACAACAATCAGCAGGCTGCAAATACGGAAACTCCGGTAACAACCACTACGGAGCCTGTACAGAATACTGACTCCGTTGCCGCCGCTCCGCGCCGTACAAGGAAGATGGCCGGATACAGGGTGCAGCCTTTTGTCGGAGGCAACTCGCGTGCCGACCGTGTAAAGGCCGAACAGACGGGCAGCGCCTTGCAGACACTCTTCCCGGGCCAGAGGGTTTATGTGCACTTCCTCGGAGGTAAATGGACTTGCCGCTTAGGCGACTTCCGTACCATGGCCGAGGCCAAAGAGGTGCTCGATGAAATGGTGAAGCTGGGATACGACCGGGCCATCTTGGTAAGAGGACAAATCAACGTACCGTATTAAATGAATCCAGAGACAGAATACCGTGACGGGCTGGAACAACTAGCCGAACATTACAGGAAGGTCATCAGCCTGTTGGGCGAAGACCCTACGCGTGAAGGACTGCAGAAAACACCTATGCGGGTGGCGAAGGCTATGCAGGTGCTGACGCGTGGCTACGACATGGATGCTCATAAGGTACTTACAGATGCACTCTTCCGTGAGGACTACAACCACATGGTCATTGTGAAGGACATTGACTTCTTCTCGCTCTGTGAGCACCACATGCTGCCTTTCTACGGTAAGGTGCACGTGGCATATATCCCTAACGGCTATATTACAGGTCTCAGCAAGATTGCCCGTGTGGTAGACATTTTCAGCCACCGCCTGCAGGTGCAGGAACGCATGACCATGCAGATACGGCAGTGTATTGACGAAACCCTTCATCCTTTGGGAGTGATGGTGGTCGTCGAAGCTAAGCATATGTGTATGCAGATGCGTGGCGTGGAAAAGCAGAACAGTATCACTACTACCAGCGAGTTCAGCGGCGCTTTCAATCAGGCCAAGACTCGTCAGGAGTTTATGAATCTTATTTCACATTAAGAATTTAGCATTAAGCATTTAATAAGATGCAACAGACAGAAAACGGAGAATTTCGCACAAAGGAATCACCAATCAAATTATTCTTACACACGTGCCTGGGTAAAATCGTACTTGCCTTGGTCGTTTTCGTCATCCTGCTCGTTGTGGCATTGCTCACCAACCCTACGGACAAAAAGATGAGGGACGAGATGGAAGACAACATCAAGCAGAGCATCTGGTCGCGTGACAGTATTGAGGCTGACGACCTGGACATCTTCGTAAGCAACATCGGTCATACTTTTACACACTGGTCTGACTCTGTTACTATCGACATGAAGAACCGTATGCGCCGCTTCAATACCAATACCAAGATTTTTGAGCGCAAGACGTTCTATTCTACGATGCGCCTCACTTGCGGATTTAAGGGTGTTTATGAAAAGCTCGTCGGCCTCGGAATCTTCGGCATGGTTGTTCCATTGGTAGACTTCAACCAGTTCGTGCCACGTGAAGGACCGCTGCCCAACTATGATAATCCAAGACTCATCCAAGGCGGTGAAGGCGAGGAGTATTTTGGTACCACAACCGTTGACGTGTTCCGCTGGGAAGGAGAGTAATGCATGTCAATGGCGTATGCAATAAACCATTTTCTTAAAATATCAGTAGATTATGAATGACAACAAAGTAATGAACCGCGCAGCCGACAATATCCGAATCCTGGCTGCCGCTATGGTTGAGAAAGCAAAGAGCGGACACCCCGGCGGAGCCATGGGTGGCGCCGACTTCATTAACACGCTCTACAGCGAGTTCCTCGTCTACGACCCCGAGAATCCCGCATGGGAGGGTCGCGACCGCTTCTTCCTCGATCCGGGCCACATGGCTCCGATGCTATACTCTCAGCTCTGCCTTATCGGCAAGTACGAGTTGGAAGACCTGAAGAACCTGCGCCAGTGGGGCTCGGTGACACCTGGTCACCCCGAGCGCGAGATTGAGCGTGGCATTGAGAATACTTCCGGCCCCCTCGGACAGGGTCACACCTTCGCCGTGGGTGCTGCCATCGCAGCCAAGTTCCTGAAGGCTCGTCTCGGCAACGTGATGAACCAGACCATCTACGCCTACATCTCCGACGGTGGTGTGCAGGAGGAGATTTCGCAGGGTGCCGGCCGTATCGCAGGCAACCTCGGTCTCGACAACCTCATCATGTTCTACGACGCCAACGATATTCAACTGTCCACCCGCACCGAGGTGGTGACCTGCGAGGATACCGCCAAGAAGTACGAGGCATGGGGCTGGTACGTGCAGAAGATTGACGGCAACGATGTTGACCAGATTCGCGAGGCCATCAAGAAGGCTCAGGCTGAGAAGGAGCGTCCAAGCCTGATCATCGGCCACTGCATCATGGGCAAGGGTGCCCGCAAGGCTGACGGCTCTTCGTATGAGAGCAACTGCGCTACGCACGGCGCTCCCCTCGGCGGCGATAACTTCGTGCAGACCATGAAGAACCTCGGTGCCGATCCTGAGAATCCCTTCGTCATCTTCCCCGAGGTGCAGGAACTCTATGCTAAGCGTCGCGAGGAGCTGAAGAAGATTGTGGCTGAGCGCTATGCCGAGAAGGCTGAGTGGGCCAAGGGTCA
>JAILAA010000143.1 GCA_024681875.1 Prevotella sp. | reverse complement strand
AACCAGCGGTAGGTAGTGACGGGTTTGCCACCGAAGCGAAGGATGAACTCGCGGAACTTGTTTTTGCGGAAGGGCAAGCCTACGTCCATGAAGAAGATGTGCTCATAGCCTCGGTTGTAGGCATCCTTAATAGCGTGCCAGATGGTGAGCTCGCGGGGATGGACTAATGCAAAGGACTTGCGGCGGTAGGCTGCGTACCAGAGGTAGGCCTGATGATTGGAGTAGACCACGGCGGAGCAACCTACTATGCGGTTGTGAAAGCGGGTGAGGAACAACTTGCCGTCGTCAGATAGCTGGATGGTTTCCTTGTCGGCTTTCTTCGGTAGTCCGCTGAAGGAGTAGAAGAACTCATCGGCTGGGATGTAGCGCTTGGGCTTGAGCCAGTTGTGGTGGCGCAGCAGCTTCATAAACTCCTTGAAGTCGTCCTCGTTCTTAACCTCGTCGGTGACCACGCCGCGGGCGTAGGCGTTGTCGATGCGCTGCTGCAGGGCTGGAGTGATGCGCTCCTCTGGCGTGCGTGAGTGCAGTGAGTTGTGGATACTCATCCAACGCACAGGGAAATAGCGGGCTGCCCGCAACTGGCGGTAGCCGAACATCTTGTGGCTCAAGTGGCTCACCTCTACATACAGCATCCGCGGCCCTAATTTCGAGGTCAGCGCCTGGAGCATCTGCCCGAATAATGTTGAACATGGAACATTTTCCTGCTGGTCATTTTTTTGCGCAGCAGATTGTTCAATGTTCAATGTCGAATGTTCAATATTGTACACCCCTTCGCCCAAGATGCGGCAATGCATGTAATAATAGGGCGGAAACCACGACGAGCGATAGCGCACCACAGCCAGCATCTGTGCCAGCAGACTGCCGTTGTCGTCAAACAACGTCACCATATAGGGACGGTGATGCGGCGTCTGCTGAAAGAGGGCAAAAAGCTGCGGGCTGTGGAAGAAATTGTCTTCCATCAGCCCTTCAGGCAGCGTGTCGCCACTGGTGTAGATGCGAGGGAACATGGCTTATTGGGCGGTGATGGTGTAGGTGCGTCCAGGCTGGGTGTCGAGGTCGTACTCGTAGACGGGCTTTAGCGGCAATAGCTGGAAATCTTTCAGTTCAGGCGAGTGAATCGGCTCTCTAATGCTGGCGGACTGCAACAGTTCGTTAGGACAATCGCCGGTGGCCTTTCGGAGGTCCTTGCCCTTCAGCGGCGTATATGAGCGCAGGCGCAGCGTACCGCCGATGGTGGAGCGCACGGTGGCCTTGTTGAGTTGGCCGCCGGTCCAGTGCTCGTCTACGATGAAGCCACCTCTGGCACGCAGGCCTTTCACATCGCCGTCGTTCCATGCTGTGGGCAGGGCTGGCAACAGATGCACGGCGCCGTCGTGGCTCTGAAGCAGCATCTCGCAGATGCCTGCCGAAACGCCGAAGTTGCCGTCGATTTGGAAGGGCGGGTGGGCGTCGAAGAGGTTGGGGTAGGTGCGGCCATTGGGGTATTCACGCATCTTGCTGTCGTCGGGCAGAAGATGCAGCATGTTGCGGATGATGGTGAAGGCATGGTCGCCGTCGAGCATACGTGCCCAGAAGTTCGTCTTCCAGCCAAGGCTCCAGCCCGTGGCCATATCGCCTCGCTGGTTCAGCGTGTTGGCGGCAGCAGTGAAGATGTCGGGATGGCTATACGGGGAAATCTGGTTCGAGGGATAAAGGCCGTAGAGGTGGGAGATGTGACGATGCTCGTCCTTCGGGTCGTCAGCGTCTATGATCCACTCCTGCAGCTGGCCGTAGCGGCCAATCTGCATGGGAGGAAGTTTTGAGAGTTGAGAGTTGAGGGTTGAGATTTGTGAATCATCTTTGCCCAGTGCTTTAGCTGCCATGAGTGTCTGAGACAGCACGTCGAAGGCAATCTGATTGTCCATCGTCGAACCAGCGCAGACGTTGGTGCCCTTGCCGCGTGGGCCATGCTCGGGCGACACGGTGGGTACGGTCATCAGCCAGCCTGCAGCCTGCTTCACTTCGCCCGTATCAGGATATTCCTTCATGTAGTCGAGAAGGAAGTCAGCAGCACCCTTCATCACAGGATAATATTCGGCGAGGAACTGCTTGTCGCCCGTGTAGAGATAATGCTGCCAGAGGTGTGTGGTCAGCCAGGCACCGCCGGTGGGGAACATGCCCCAGGGTGTGCCGTCGACAGGGCCTGCTATGCGCCACAAATCGGTGTTGTGGTGGGCCACCCAGCCCTTGCAACCGTACATTGTCTTGGCCGTCTCGGCACCTGTCTCGCTTAAGTCCTTTATCATCGTGAAGAGGGGCTGCTGCGTCTCGGCCAGATTGCCTACGAGTGCAGGCCAGTAGTTCATCTCGGCGTTGATGTTGATGGTGTACTTCGAGTCCCACGGAGCATTCACCTTGTCGTTCCACATGCCTTGCAGGTTGGCAGGTTGTCCGCCGGGCTGGCTCGACGAGATGAGCAGGTAGCGTCCGTATTGCATCATCAGCGCCACCATGTCGAGATCGGTGGGATTCTCGGCAAAGGCCTCTACGCGCTTGTCAGTCTCCAAAGTTGAGGCATCTGTTTTGGGCAACGTCAGTGATACGCGGTTATACTGCTCCTGATACTTGGCGATATGACGCTTCAGTAGCTGCTTAAACGACTTTCCGTGCGCCGTGAACAATCTCTCATTGACCTTCTTCATGGCATTGCCGCTGACATCGTGGTAGTTCACGAAGTTGGTAGCTGCCGCAATGTGTAGGGTAGCCGTCGTGGCGTTCTCTACGGTTATCGTCTTTTTGTCATTGCTACCCACTTGACCGTCTGTCTCCACAAACACCGCGCAACCCGCCTTCAGCCCTGGCTGAATGCCCTCATGCTCCACGCCATCGACAGTCATAAACATCTGTGCATCATGCAAGCCGTTCTGCCAGCCAGAGATACTGCCAATTAACGGTTCATGATTCGTTTTCTGCAAAGGAGAGGTGAGCTCCAAATTGAACGACAGGGTGCCTTTCTTGTCAGCGCTCAACTGGACGACAACCACACTGTCGGCCATCGAGGCGAAGACGGTGCGCTCATATTTCACACCGTCATATATATAAGATGTGGTGGCGGTGGCATCGCCGAGGTTCAGTTCGCGGCGATAATCGGTTACGTCCTTGTGCCCCAGCTGAATCTTCAGACTACCCAGTGGAAGAAATTTCATTCCGTGAGGACCTTTGATGAAATGCTGGTCGATGAGCTTCGAGGCTTCAAACTCCTTTCCTTGGAAGATGAGACGGCGCACCTCGTGAAGAGCCACGAGCGACTCCGTGGAGTTGTTGTTATGGGGAGATCCGCTCCAGAAGGTCTCTTCGTTCAGTTGGATTTCTTCCATATCAGTACCGCCGTAGACCATAGCACCTAATTGGCTGTTGCCGATGGGTAGCGCCTCTAACCAGTGCTGTGCGGGATGGCTGTACCATAACTTGTGCTGCTGAGCCATCGTCATCATGGCTAAAAGAAGGAAAAGCGGTAAAAGAAAAAATCGTTTCATGATGTGTTGCTTAGTTATTGTTGTTTTGTGTGCAAAGATACATAAAAGTTAGGAGTAAGGAGTAAGGAGTAAGGAGTAATCTGTGACGGCTTAACTTTTTTTTGGATAAAAAACTCGTAACTCCTAACCCCTAACTCCTAACTTTTCACTACCTTTGCAAAAATTTCAATAGAAAGAATCATTATGACAAACTTCAAGGACTTGGTGCAGCTGCGCCGCTCACACAGGAAATTCACCGATGAGGAGATTGACGGCGAAGACGTGCGACTGATTATGCGCGCCGGCCTGATGGCTCCGACGAGCAAGGGCCAGCGGGCATGGCAGTTTGTGGTGGTAGACGATAAAATGGATTTGGAGAAGCTCAGCGATGCCAAGGATATGGGCGGACAGCTCATCAAGGGCGCTGCGCTGGCCATCGTTGTGTTGGGCGATCCCATGCAGAACGACTGTTGGGTGGAAGACGGTTCGATAGCAGCCATCTCCATGCAGTATCAGGCTGAGGAACTGGGCTTGGGCTCCTGCTGGGTGCAGATGCGCGGTCGCGGTTTAAGCGATGGCACTTCAGCTGACACCGTTATACGTGGAATCCTCGACATCCCCGAAAACTTCAGCGTGCTCTGTGTCATCGCCGTGGGTCACAAGGCCGACGAGCGAAAGCCGCAGAACGAGGACAAGCTGAAGTGGGAGAATGTGCACGTCGGCAAGTTCTGAACAATAACCGTTAACCGTTAGCCGTTAACCGTTAGCCGTTAACCAATACCAATACTCCAGTGAATGTTGTCTTTGTAGGGGCGGGACGTTTGGCCACGCAGTTTGCCAAGGCTTTGTATGCCAAAGGTGACACCATCGCGGCGGTCTACAGCCGCACGATGGATAGTGCCACCACGTTGAGCAGTGTGGTCGGTGGTTTTGCCACCGACACCATCGCCAATCTCCCCCTCGATGCCGATGCCTACATCATTGCCGTGAAGGATGCTGTGCTGCCTGCGGTCATTGCTCAGCTGAAAGAGGGTAGGGCAGAGTGCCCCATGTTCCATACGGCGGGATCTGTGCCGATGTCGGTCTTTGAAGGCATACGTCACTACGGCGTCATCTACCCTATGCAGACATTCTCGAAGGAGCGTGACGTGGATTTTTCTCACTTGCCCTTCTTCATCGAGGCCAATGACAGGCACGCCCTGCAAGTGGCTACAGAGCTGGCGACATCTGTCAGCGACAATGTTCGAGAGCTAAGCAGCGAAGAGCGTCGATATTTGCACCTTGCCGCCGTCTTTGCCTGCAATTTCTCCAACCACTGTTATTCTTTGGCTGCCGACATCCTCGAGCGACGTGGTGTGCCTTTCGACGTGCTCTTGCCCCTCATCGATGAGACGACGCAGAAAGTGCATACCCTGCATCCCCGCGAAGCACAAACAGGTCCTGCCGTGCGCTATGACGAGAACGTCATTAACGCACAACTACAGCTGCTGGCTGACGACCCCTTGATGCAGCAGGTGTATGACCTGATGAGCCATAGCATACATGATTCTTCTTCTCACCCCTCACCTCTCACCTCTAAATGATCAACTACGACCTTAGAAAAATCCGCGCCATCATCTTCGATGTTGATGGCGTCCTCTCGTGCGAAACCATTCCTATGAGCCTTGATGGCATCCCCATGCGCACAGCGAATATCAAGGACGGCTATGCACTCCAGCTGGCTGTGAAGCTGGGTTTGCGTATGGCCATTATGACGGGTGCCAACATTGAGGCTGTGCGCCACCGTTACGAAGTGCTTGGCCTTACCGATATTTTTATCGGCTGTTCTGTGAAGATGCGCACCTATGAGGCATTCCTTGAACAATACGGCTTGAAGGACGACGAGGTGATGTACATGGGTGATGATATCCCAGACCTGGAGGTGATGCGCCGCGTGGGCTGTCCTGTCTGTCCCAAGGATGCCTGCCCCGAGGTGAAAGAGACAAGCATCTACGTCAGTCATTGCCGTGGTGGTCAGGGCTGTGCCCGTGACGTCATCGAGCAGACTTTGCGCGCACAGGGTTTATGGCAAATGAACGCCACTGCCTTCGGCTGGTGAGCCTGCATAGAGAAGTAAAACAAGTTGTTTTACTTTTTTTGGAGGCTCCCCATTAAAAAAAACAGGCTCCGCAGGAAGTAATACAAGTTGTTTTACTTTCATAGGTCAATTTGTAATAAGAAAAAAGAATATGTTTGACAATCTGAAGAAGTACCACATCATCTTGGCCAGCAATTCGCCACGCCGCCGCGAATTGCTGTCCGGCCTTGGTATCGACTATGAAGTGCGCACCCTGCAGGGCATTGATGAGAATTACCCTGCCGATCTGCCCGTGGAGCAGATAGCAGGGTATATTGCAGCGGAGAAAGCGGATGTCTACCGAAAACAGATGGCTGTCGACGAACTGATCATCACCGCTGACACCATCGTTGTCGTTGAGGGCGAGGTGATGGGCAAACCGCACAATGCCGACGACGCCCGTCGAATGTTGCACAAGCTGAGCAACCGCACCCATCAGGTCATCACCGGCGTATGCCTTACTACGATGGAGAAGCAACGTCGATTTTCGGTTACTACCGATGTTACATTCAAGGCATTAACCGATGAGGAAATCAATTACTACATCGCGAATTACCGTCCCTTCGACAAGGCAGGCGCCTACGGCATTCAGGAATGGATAGGCTACATTGGCGTGACGGGCCTTCATGGCAGCTACTTCAATGTGATGGGTTTGCCCGTTCAGCGCATCTATTCTGAGCTGAGCAGCTTCTAAAAAAATCAGTCTTCCACGTAGTCGGCCAACCCTTCAGCCTCTTCGTCAGGATCGGCACTGCCTAAGTCCATCATTGTGCTGTAGTTGTCTTCAGTGATGTCATCGTCGTTGGGTTCACCAATTTCGATATCATCTTCATCGGGCTTGTTGAACGTGTCTTCTATCTCCACGTCTTCATCTTCATTCTCCGTGTCGTCACTGTAGGTGTTGTATTTCATGCGAGGCTTTTCGGCTTCAGGCTTCACCTTGGCGAATATGGCCTCAACCCATGAACCCTTAGGCACCTCGAGCACGTCGAAACCATCGGCTATCTTCTTCTCGTAGAGGCCTCCTTTCTTGTGTAGCCTGTCCTTTGGCAGCGTTGTTGTAGAGATGTCGAATCCGCTTTCAATGATGTCCTTGATACTTTGTGCCAGCGAGTCCCATCCACCGCCGAAGTTGCGGTCGAGTACCTCGACCAGTTTGGCGGCCGAGATGTGGCGGATGTTTTCGTATGTCAGGTCAGTGACGCGGCTGATGGGACGCTTTTTGATGGCCCATGTCACCTTCTGCGTTTCGTCCAGCTTTACCTGACCTACCTTGTAGCCCAGGTTTTCATATTTCTGAACCAGTAGCTTTGATTCTGCGTTGATTTCTTCGACGGTAAAGGCCGAGCGAATGATATCGACGTAATGGCGGAGGTTATCCTTTATTTCAGCATCCTTTTCTGCAGCCTCGCAGAGGCGGAAAATATCGTTCTCCTGAATGTCCCAGACGCTGCTTTTGGTGAGCGTTTTCAGCGTAATAGCCTTCTTCTCTGTTTGTTGACTCATAGATTCGTTTTTCATTCGTGTGATTATGCTGCAAAAATAAGCACTTTATTTCTTATTCACAAGTTTTTTCTCAATTATTTTTTGCCGATTGGATGAAATGCTGTACCTTTGCTCCACGAAAATATGGTAACATGACACAACCGTTAGCAGAAAGACTACGTCCGCGCACACTTGACGATTACATCGGACAGAGGCATTTGGTGGGCGAAGGAGCTGTCCTCAGGCGTATGATAGAGTCAGGACGGATTGCGTCGTTCATCCTATGGGGACCTCCAGGCGTGGGAAAGACTACGTTGGCACAGATTATCGCGCATCGGTTGGAGACACCATTCTATACGCTGAGTGCCGTAACCAGTGGAGTCAAGGACGTGCGTGACGTGATAGAGAAGGCGCAGAAGGGACGCTTTTTCAATGAAGCATCCCCTATTCTCTTTATCGATGAGATACACCGTTTCAGCAAATCGCAGCAGGATTCGCTGCTCGGTGCTGTGGAGCGCGGCATTGTTACCCTCATCGGTGCCACGACCGAGAATCCATCTTTTGAAGTCATACGCCCTTTGCTTTCGCGCTGTCAGGTCTATGTCTTGCAGCCGTTGGAAAAAGACGATCTCTTAGAGCTGCTGCATCGCGCCATCACTACCGACGTTGTCTTAAAGGAACGTCAGATAGAATTGAAGGAAACGGGGGCTTTGTTGCGGTACAGCGGAGGCGATGCGCGTAAGCTCCTGAACATACTGGAGCTGGTGGTTGAGGCGGAGCCTGAAGGTCCGGTCGTCTTGGACGACGATATTGTTGTTGCACGCTTGCAACAGAATCCTTTGGCATACGACAAAGAGGGGGAGATGCACTACGATATCATTTCGGCCTTTATCAAGAGCATCCGTGGTAGCGACCCTGATGGCGCCCTATACTGGATGGCTAGAATGATAGAGGGGGGAGAGGACCCGCAGTTCATTGCCCGTCGTATGGTAATCAGTGCCTCGGAAGACATTGGCCTGGCCAACCCTAATGCCTTGCTACTGGCCAATGCTGCCTTTGACACGGTGATGAAGATTGGCTGGCCGGAGGCTCGCATAGCCCTGGCGGAGTGCTGCGTCTATCTGGCTACCTCGCCAAAGAGTAATTCTGCCTATCTGGCTATCGACGAGGCGCTGGCTAATGTAAGGCAGACTGGCAACTTGCCCGTTCCCTTGCATCTGCGTAATGCACCGACTAAGCTGATGAAGCAACTCGGTTACAGCGACGGTTACAAGTATCCCCACGACTATTCAGGCCATTTCACACAGCAGCAGTATCTTCCCGATGACCTTGTGCAGCAGCGCTTTTGGCATCCGCAACATTCACCGGCTGAAGAAAAACTCTACGAGCGCATGGTCAGTTATTGGGGCGACCGCTTTAAGAAATGACCAACACAACCTTTTGCTACTTACAACATATATCATGAATATAGTGGTACTCGACGGTTATGCCGCCAACCCTGGCGACTTGAGCTGGGACGATATGAAAATGCTGGGCAGTCTTACTGTATACGACCGCACTGCCCCTGAAGAAGTGGTTAACCGTGCTAAGAATGCCGACGCAGTCCTCACCAACAAGGTGGTTCTGGATGCTGCGATATTGTCGCAATTGCCCAGTCTGTGCTATATTGGCGTATTGGCTACTGGCTTTAACGTGGTAGACACCGAGGCTGCAAGGAAGCTTGGCATCATCGTAACGAATATTCCCGCTTACAGCACTGACAGCGTGGCACAGCTCACCTTTGCCCATCTGTTGAATATTACCAACCGTGTAGACCACTATGCCACACTTAACCGTCAGGGACGCTGGACGCAAAGTCCCGACTTCGTCTACTGGGACACACCGCTCATGGAACTTAGTGGCAAGACGATGGGCATCGTGGGCTTGGGAAATATCGGTAAGAAGGTAGCGGCACTGGCACGCCAGTTTGGCATGGATGTCTTTGCTGTGACCAGCAAGAAGTCTTCCGACCTGCCGCAGGGTATCCAGAAGACGACTTTCGAGGGACTGTTAGCGGTGAGCGATGTGCTCTCGCTGCATTGTCCGTTGACCCCCAAGACACATCACTTGATTGATGCCGACGCATTAAGCCAGATGAAGCCGGGTGCCATCCTCATTAATACGGGCAGGGGACCTCTGGTGGACGAGCAGGCCGTGGCTAATGCCCTGCATGGCGAGCGTCTGCGAGCCTATTGTGCTGATGTGCTTTCTGTCGAGCCTGCCCAGGCTGATAATCCGCTGTTAGAATGTCCTAACGCGTTTCTCACACCCCATATTGCATGGGCAACAAAAGAGGCACGCGAGCGTCTTATGCATATAGCCGTCGACAACCTGCGTGCCTTTATTGCTGGAGAATCACAAAACGTAGTCTAATTCACCACCACTTTCTTTCCTCTGATGATGTAGACGCCTTTCTTGGGAGACGTCACGCGGCGTCCGTCGAGTGAATAGATGCCTTCATTAAGTCGTAAAACATCAATAGTTGAATTGTCAATGGCATGGATGCCTGTGGGCTGACAGACGTGCAGCGTAAGCGTGAGGCATGTCTGGCTACCTTTCGGGGTGAAGGAAAAGGTTCCGCTAAAAGGCTCTTCAAAACTAATGCTGTGTGTGATGCTGCTGGGTGTGGCGTTGTGGGCAGGGAAAGGATAAACGTCAGCATTGTATGTAGTGCCGTTAACCTCGCTCAGATAGCTGCTGCCGCCATCGGCATTGGCATAGCCATAGAAGTCGACGCTGGAGAATTGCAGGCTGGCGGGCAGGGTGAGCTTGTACTGGCGGTTGGCCGAATATTTAATAGTGCCGTAGCTACCTGTCGCAGGCGCACCCGTTTGGTTCATCTTGAATCCGCCGCTGAAAGTCCAGTCTCCGTTGGAGGTCTGTCCGCTGATGTCGTATGCATCGTACTGCGACTCACCCACATGGATGATCTTTCCCTGTGGCTCGCCGCCTTCATTCTGTGCGGCGGTGATGTCTGCTACGAGTGAGTTCAAGTATACCTCAAGCATGGTGTAGCCCTCATCGTTGAGTGTATTACCATCGGCTGCGCTGTTGGGGTTTAGACCGTTGGCCGTTTCCCAATCGTCAGGCATACCGTCATTGTCGGAGTCAATGGGAGCCTCGGTGCTGTTCAGTGTGGGCCAGGCACTCCAGCTGCTGCTCGCACCGGCGGGCTTGTTGTCTTCTTGTGTGTTGATGAAGCCTTGGCTTAGGCCGCTGCCGGTGTGGCTGGCCTTGCCGTTGCGTGTGTCACTCACCATCTCGGCATCAAAGCTGTCGCGGCTTTTCGAACAGCCGGCATAGCTGAGTACGCGCTCGTATGCCATGTCGGCAGAATGCGTCGTGGTGTAGATGAAGGGCATAGGCTCTGACAGTTTGATGCTATCGCGGGTGGCCTGTGTCCAAGTGCCGTCGCAGCCAGAGGCATCTACCTGGTCGATGATGCCAATCTGCCAGTTGTTGTTTGTCACGTCACTATATTTCGAGTTCTTGTTGCCTGTGACGTAATATTTACCCCAGAGATGAAGAGCAGGAGCGTAGGCAGGGTACTCGGCAATATAGCTGTTTGTCCGTATGCCGATGCCAGCAATGCGCTTGCCCTTGGTGCCAGTAGGTGATCCGGGCCCCGGCTTGTAGTAGTTGTTCACGATATTGACCGTCATGCCTTCGCCACCGTAGCAGCCGTTGCCGCCAAAATTGTAGATGACGTTATTGCGCATGTCCATCCGCTCGTCAAGCTGAGTGGTAGGACGCGGGCCAAGGCGCGGTGTGCGTGAGGTGTGGTGGGCGATGAGGTTATGGTGGAACGAGGCACCGCTGCCACCCCAGTTACCGCCGTAGCCGTGGTTTAGTTTGGAGTGGCCCTTCACAAGGCTTTGGGCTACGAGGCACCATTGTACCGTGGTGTTCTTGTTGCCAAGAACAGAAAGACACTCGTCGATGCTCCAGCTGACAGAACAGTGGTCAATCATCCAATCTTGCTTGTCGAAGCCGCCGAACCCGTCCCAGCCGTCAGCTCCGCCAACCGTCACGTTCTTGTTGCCGAGGCGGAAGCGCATGTAGCGAACGATGACGTTGTTGCCGCTGATGGTACAGGGATAGTCGGCAATGCAGATGCCATCGCCGGGCGCCGTTTGGCCGGCAATAGTGGTGTTCGAGGGAATGGATAGTTCAGACTCTAAGTGGATGGTGCCGCTAACATCGAAGACAATGGTCTTCGCTCCTTGCTGCTGCAAGCACCAGCGTAGCGACTGGTAGCCACTGTCCTTGAGGTTCTTCACATGCAGGACCTTGCCGCCGCGCCCACCAGAGACATAGCGACCGAAACCTTCGGCACCGGGGAAGGCAGGAGTCTGCTCTTGCTGAGCCTGTGCTGTAAGGGCAAAAGCAAGTGTCAGAAGTGAAAGGATTTTTTTCATTTGTTTGTACAGTAGTTCTTTTGATAAAAACTCCCCGACGGCTCGATGCCGCCGGGGAGCTGAATATGTTGGCATGTAATAAGAATTACTTCTGCAGCATCTTCTTGCCGTTTGCGATGACAACGCCCTTGTAGCTGGCGTCCACCTTCTGACCGGCGAGGTTGTAGACAGCGCCGTTCAAGACCTTAACAGTCTGGATGGTTTCGATGCCGTCCTCAGAGGCGGGTCCGTAGTATTCCAGCTCGAAGTTATCCCATACAGTCCAGTCACAGCCCAGATGCTCTGTCTTCTTAATGCCAATGGTAAGCTTACCATCGTTTACGATAACGAAGTCACTCTGTGCATAGAGACCCTGACCGAAGGCTGCGCTAGCCTCGCCCTGAGAGAACGGCAGTTTGCCTTTCAGTGCTGCAGCTGCTGTCTCGTCAGCAATACTTGTAAGGGCATAGTCCTTATCGTTGACATAGACGAACGAGTTGATGACCTCTGTGCCGTCGGCATGGGCAGCGATGGCTATATCGTTGGTGTTGTCACCTGTGTTGTTGTAACGATAGAAACCGTTCCAACTAATCTTATACTTACCATTGGGAACCTCTACAGTCTGGCTGATGTCAAAGGTCTGTGAGTTACCGCCCCACTTCTCAGCATTCGTATTGGTGTTGTCACCACCAACGCCGAAGGTGTCACCCGTCCAGGCGCTCTGGTTGCGGTTGCTACGGCTGAAGTTCGGGTCAAGGAGCAGGAAGGTAGCGTCCATGGGATCGTCCTCTGTGGCATCAGCGAGTCCGGCGACGGCTTCCTCGTGAGATGCGATGAGCCAAACAGCTTTCGCGTCGTCAGCAGCAAGGTTCTTTGCAATCACGGTGTTCTCGGTGCCGTCCCAACCATAGAAGTTGGTACCGTCTGCAGTGATGTAGTAAGCATAGATGGTGTTGCCATTGGCATCCTCGCCATAGCTCTCGCCCTTGATGATGGACAGAGCGATAGCAGCTTCGGGCTTGCCGTCCATGTATTCACCATTGTCACCACCGAAGTAGTAGCTGTCGCCGCCATTGCTGACCTGTGACTCCATGATGTAAGTGCCGTTTTCCTGCTTGTGCAGAATGACATACTCAGGATGCTTGACAAGTGATGCTTGTGTGCCCCATGCGTTGCCTGCGCCCCATGTCTTCTCACTCATCATGTTGACCAGATAATACTTGCCATCTTCAAAGTCGGCAAGGACGGGCTCAGCAGCAGCGGGCGCAATCTCGATGCTGGAAATCATGATGTTGCCAGTGCCGGAATACTTCTGGAAGGTATAGATGCCGCCAGTCAGACCGAACTCGATGATGTTGGCATTCTCGTAGAGCTTCAGGTCGGAAGCCTCAGCAAGTTCGTTGACAATAGAGTCATTGCCTTCAGCGTCCTTATAAGTTACATCCTGCAGCTCCATGTGTGTGTAGTTAGTTCCGTTGACAGTAACTACGCACTTGCGGTCGTTGACCTGTGAGCCGTCCTCGGCATCCTCTGCGTCAATGTTCTTACAAGCGTTCTTCGAGCAGATAACCTTCACGGCCACTGAGTCGCCATCAGCCACCTGGAAGGTGATGTTGGTGTTGCTCATCTGAATGTAGCGTTCGTTGCCGGCAGGCACCTGATACTGCTCATCCTTGATAGCCTTAAATGTAAGATCCTTTACGAAGAAGTCCATCTTGTCGGCGCTGATTTCACCGTTCTGAATCGTATAGACCTCACCCGTGGTTGACGTGGCAGTAGCCTCCTCGTCAAGCACGACATCACCAGCAATTACTTCAATGACTTTCTTCTCCTTGATGGGATTCAGCACGTAGACGTCCTTTGAAGACTTGTTAGTAGTAAAGGTGGTATAGCTACCGTTTACAATCTGAGAATAGGCTGAAATAGTAGCCGACTCTGTTAATGTGAAGCTGCTGCCTTCCTGAGCCTCGCCATCATTCAGGGTGTAGAAGTTCTTGGCACCTTCGTAAGGAGAGGTGATAGTGACGTTGGCACCTAAAGCATCAATGCTGGGAGCATCGAATGAGAAGTTTACGTTGGCGTCGTTGTCAGCACCATCGCAGATAAAGCCTTCATCGGCACCCAAACCCCAGTCCTGATAGGCCTGGAACTTCACAACCATGTCCTGATAGCACTTGATAGGTTCAGTGTAGACGGGGCTGCTTGCGTTAGGAGCACTGCCATCGGTAGTATAGGTTACGAGAGTGGGAATTGCTTCATCAGAGCCTTCCATCTTATAGCTGTTGGTCTTGACACTGACCTCGCGGAACCACAAACCGTTCTCATAGGTCTGCTCACCAACTTTCACAGAGGGAGTTCCAGGTGCCTCGTTGGCTTCGACGATAATGTAGCTAACAAACATGTCACCATTGTAGGAGCCAATGTAGTAAAGTCCATCGTCATCAACGGTATACTCCCAACGGAAGCCTGCTACAGTTGAAGGATAGTCGGCACCCGGAGCATCATTTAAGCCGTATTTTTTACCATCAATTTCTCTATCTTCAAGGTTAGCATTCTTTGAGATACGGGGGATACGAGCGCTGGTACCACTCTTGTTGTTGCCTTGAAGGAAGATGATAAGTTTTGTTTTTGCTGTAAGTTTTAAGGCAAGTACGTCTTGAGCATTCTTAAGACGCATAGAGTTGTAGTGAAGTCCATACTCACCATACTTGTCAACGATTTCTTGAGTTACATAAAGCGGAGCTCCTTCTTCGCCCAGTGCATCAACCTGTGAAAGGTCTGTGTAGCCCTTCGTATGGTTGCCTTCCTTAAAACCAACATCGTGGCCTGTTGGGGTGAAGAAATGATTGTCGCCATACAATGCGCCTTTCGCAATTTTCTCCGAGCCGTTGTTGTTCCAGTCATCGCACACTAGCACATAGCTGTGCTTCAGAGGAGCGATGTCATCTACTGTGGCAGCACTCGTCAGGCTTGCGAAGCCCACAAGTAAGCCAATTAGAGTAAAGATTTTTTTCATAAGAAAAATTGTTAGTTAATAATTAAAGTTGATAATAAAGTTCGTTATAAATGATATTCTTTGCAAAGATACAAAATAAAAAATGTAAGCTGCAAACAAATCGTGTTAAAAAATGTGGTTTTTTGGAGACGGCATCATGTACCGTCTCCATTCACCTTTACTGTTTCACCAAATAAGTTTGTGCAGGAGTGTCACCATAGTGTACAATTGTGATAGTTTCCGTCTGACCACTGACTGCAACTCCCTCAAAGATGTCATTCTTTGTCACTTTACCTTTGTTTACGACACGCTGCTTAATTTTCAGCTTGCCAGTGGCTGAGCTGTAGTCGTATTCGTAAAGCGGCAATTTTTCCGTGTTGGAGTCGTCTACCCAAGTCCCTTCGGTGGCACCTTGGCTCATCTTGACGGCCACTGAGTCTGCCGATACAAAGTCGAGGCTCTCAACAAAACCCTGCACTTCCTGTCCGTAGGCATTCTTTTTGATACCAGTGCCGCGTACCCAACGGGTATTGGCCAGTGTCTCAGGGTGTGGTACGGCAGTGGAATCGTTGTAGTGGGATACCCATGATGGGTTGGCAGTATTGGCATCTTCATACTCGTTGGCATCGTCGCAGGCCGTGGTCAGACTTAAACCTGCCACCACTGCCCATGCAGCAAATATAGATTTCTTGAATGTCTTCATAGTCTTCAATTATTCTTTTTGGGTTCTTTACTTGTTTCTCCAGCGAGCAGCACCAACATTGTTTTTATAGATGTCGTTGTTGGTGTCCTTGAAATAGAGGTTCACATTGTATTGCGTGGTAGCAGTACCATCGAGCGCATCAGCGCGGTGCATGTTCTGGTCTTCGGCTGTTGCGGCAATGTGGGGCGGGCAGGGCTGAATCAACAGATCGGTAGCTGAGATGTCTGCAACGTCTACTTTCAGTGATCCATTGAGTGTGGCCTTTTGGTTGGATACGAGGGCCCCAAAGCCGTCCTTCTCATTTTCAAAAGCGTTGGAGCTGAAGACTGAAGCATTGGTCAAGTCATTGTTCGTAGACCAGTTGTTGTGGAAATTCAAAGTGCATTGACCCGAGGAACCGTCGCTGAGGTTTTCAGTTAACGTCTCACCAGTTATCTGTACACCGTACTGTTGGAGCAGGCGCTGGTCGCCTGGCTGTTTGCAGAGCATAATGAGATTGTTCTCAACGGTGAATACCGACCCGTGGGGAATGCGGCTCACCTTGAAAATGGCCCCGTTACCGCGGGTGTTGTAGTTCACCAGCGTATTGTTGCTGAAAGTGATGTTCCACTTCGAGTCGCCCTCGTATTTGAATTCGTCAGCCAGTTGCTGCTTAATGAAGGCGGGGAAAGGACAGTCGTAGAACGTGTTCTCAATGGCTTTGAAGTCGTGCAGCATGTTGGTCTTGCCATTGTTTCCTGCTCCGTCAATCCAGCAGTAGCCACCAGCACCGTTGCTATAATAGCCGCAGTCATAGAACAGGTTGTTCTTGATAAGCACATGGTTCCAGAGCTTGTAGTTAGGTCCTTGCTCGCGGACGAAGCCGCGGACAATGCGTTTGAAAGTGCAGTTCTCGATGACGAGTGAGTCAAGTGTGATGGCCATGCCATCGCTGAACATGTTGAAGAAGTAGTTGCCAGTAGACTTGCCAATACCGGCTTTCTCGTCGCCATAGTTGAAGCACATGGGATTGTCGAAGTCAATGTCGTAGAAGGCCAACTTCTTCATGTAAATCTCACCGCCCTCGCCTGCTTCCGGCGAACGTCCGAAGGTGAACATTGAGTAGGGACAACCGTCCCACTGATGGCCGAGATTACCTTGATTGAAATAAACTTCCTTACCTTCGGGGCTGACACCGATGCCGCTGATGACCTTGGCACGCAGGCCATTGGCTACGTCGGCAGGATTCGTGCGCAAGACAAAGCCTTTGCAGGTGATGTCGTTGCCGTCCAGATAGTAGGTCTTGCCGCCCTCAAGCAGGAAGGTCTGTCCTTCGGCATAGTCGGTGTTCGAGATGAAGTCGTAGAGTGTCGGGGTGAGCGGTGCTGCATTGAAGTTGGCAGCGTTGCCATACACCTCTTCTCGTGTGTAATCTTCCCTTTTAGGAATCCCTGCGGTGCTCTGCGTAGCTAACAAGGAGTCGTGCTTGAGCATGATTGGCGCACCGGGCTGGCCGTCGGTTCGTGCCGTGCATGTGTTATACTTGGCATCTATCTGTATAGGAACAGAGGGGTCGATGACATCGATGACGTATACTGAGTTGGGCGTCAGACCATCGATGACGACATAACCACGCTCGCGGTCTTCATTTGTAATCTCGTACTTCTTCCACTTCTCGTTGACAGTTGAGTTGGGGTTGTTGGGGGATGGTACCACCGTCAGGTACTTGTAGCCGAAGTTGCCGTCTGCGTCGATGTTGAAATTCTCATAGTAGGCATCGTATTTGTCCTTGTCATCATCATCGGCCAGGTTAAGGCCCAGTTGGCTGATGTTCGTGTTGAAATAAACGTGCATGTTCGTTTCCTGTGTCTCAGCCTGATTCACGTAGATGGCCATAGGTGTTGGGTAGCGGTCGTCGGTAGTGACGCCAAACCACTCCTGCCATTGGCGGCCGTTGCCGTGACCGTACCAGTTGGAGGCATGGGTAAAGGTCGATTCGTCGCCCTTGATGTTTTGGTCAAGTTTAGACAGTGCACGGATAGCAAAACGGTAGCTGGTGGAATACTGCAGGTCCTTGAGCAGCAGGTCGAGCACATTGGGGCCGACAATGGTGTCGAGCAGCAGGTCGCTGGTGCCCTGCACCTTTTTCCATGCCTCAGCACCGCCGCTGACCTTAATCTGCAGTCCCATCTGGATTTGATAGCCAGCGCAGTCGTTTACGCCATACCAGTACAAGTGGATAGAATTACCGTGAGGAGAGTAGTTGTAGTCTTTTCCACTGTTGAAGGGATAGTCTTTTCCTTTACCACGGGTGTTTTCGCAAATGAACATGGTCATAAACTCTCTGTTGGTATTGGTTGACGATCCGTTGTCATCGTCGTCCTTGCAGGAAACCGTCAATGCCGAGGTAACTGCCAACAGGAGTAGCATGATGCTATTCAGTATCTTTTTCATATCTTTCGAATTCTTGATGTTGTTAATTGTCATAACCGTAGTAGTTCTTATAGATACCAGATGAACGCTGTACAACCTGTTGTGGATAGGGCAGGATATAGCGTACGGCAGGCAGCGTTTGGAGGTCTTCAGGTATTCTGTTAAACTGCTCCTGCACACCGTTGCGGATGACCCAGATGTTGCCGTTGTCGTCTGAGCGGATGAAGCCGTAGAAACTATACTTACATTCATTGTTGGGCTGGGCAGTGCCGTCGTTGAACCAGTTGTAGAATTTGGCGTTGCTCCAACCCTCAGCTGCGAAGCCGAAAGTGCGAATCTGGCTGGTCGTAGGCTGGCTGATGCCCTTGTAGGCATTATACAGGCGCAGGCTGGGGAGCGACTGGTTGGGGTAAGTCAGGTCGAAACTATAGGCGTCGTTTACCACATATCCATAAAGTTGGTTCTTTATCATGCGGTGGGCTATCAGTTTCTGCTGGTCTGTGCCCTCAGATGCATAGTATTTGTGATAGTAAATAGTCAGCGGGCGGTAGTTGAAGGTGTTGCCGTCATGCTCGTTTATGGCTGCCATGACGTTTCCCTCGAGTTCATCCAGGTTGCCTTGCATACCGGCTGCATGATAGCGTAGGAAGCTATACATCAGTTCCTCTGCGAGAGTATTGGTGCGTACCAGGTCGCGCCAGCGTATATTCTCGCCGGCAAACTCCCATTTGCGCTCGTCCATGACGGCCTTTTGGAAAGCCTCCTTGCTGCCAACAGCTTGTGCAATGAACTCGGCATCACCGTCGGTGAAAGCACGTGCGTGCACCTTGGTCAGACATTCGACGGCCTTGTCATCCGTAGGGCCACCGTCCAACTCGTTGGCAGCTTCGGCATACATCAGCAACACGTCGGCATAGCGCATGTAGGGGAAGTTGATGCCAGTAGAGCCGGTTGAGGCATCACCCAGTGCAGAGCCTTCTGTCGTCCACAGCTTCGACCACTTATTGTTGTGGACACTGTAATCGTTACGGATGACGATAGAATCGACCTGGGTATTGGCCTCATCGATGCGGTAGGTGTAGTACCACAGTCCGTTGACGAACTCACGGCGCTTGTCGTTTTCGCGGAACAGAAAGCGGTAGAAGGCGTTCAGTCGGCCGTTGCCTTTAGTCTCCCCCCACACACCAGTAGTCTTGTTCTCGTATGACGAGTATGTGGGTCCTTGGATGTAGCCGGTATTACCTGTCGACTCCTTGGCAAATGGAATTTCGAAGATCGGATCATCGTCGTTGACAACCTGATAGTTGCACTCGTTGACGAATACGTTTTGGTATTCTGCCCTCAAGGCATGGGTGTTAGAAGAGATGACAGAATCAGTATAGTCACGCACAATCTGATAATATTCTCTGGGGTTTTCTGGGGGCTGCATGGTGCCATAGCTGCTTTTGTCGTTTTTGTCGGGGCGCAGTGAGTAACCGCCTGCTGTCAGGGCGATGCGTGCTATCATGGCCTGTGCAAACTCCTTGGAGCATCGTTCGACAGTGACGCTGCTGGCAGGCGACATGTTGGGGGCAGCTGCTTTCAGGTCGGCAATCAGAGCGTCCTGAATGACTTGACGGTCAGTAACGGGGATGATGTAATCTGCACGTTTTGAAGCTGGCGTAAAGGTGAAAGGCACGTCGCCGAACATCACCACTAAGTCATGATAAATCATAGCACGCAGACACTTAGCCTCACCAATCCACTGCATGACCTGAGCGTCACGGCTCCAATCAGGGTCGTTCTTCGTATTCACACAGAACTGGCTGCTCTCTGCAGAAGAAATGAACTTGTTGCAATATTCCACTAAGTTGTAGGCAGCAGTCCAAAATTTTAGTATGTCGCCGCCTTCTGCGTCACAGTCATAACGCGAGTAGCTTGTGTGAGAGTGGCTACCGCTGGAATTGATTTGGATGTCCACATCGCTGTTGTAATTGAAGGTCAGCTGGTAGGCATTGCCATACAGGTCGCCGACAAGGGCTTGAGCGTACACGCCATTGAGGGCGCGCTCAATCTCTGACTTCTGGCTGAAGACAAATTCCTCAGAGTATGCCGAAGGGGCGTCTACTTCCAGATAGTCGTTACAGGAATACAACGCTAGTACAGCTACTCCGGTCAATAGTATATTCTTGATTTTCATATCTGTATCTCCTCTGTATTAGAATGTAATATTAGTACCGAATGTGAATGTGCGGCTACGCGGATAGCGGTTGTAGTCCATGCCTGGTACTAGGCCAGTCTGGATGTCCACCTCAGGATCGTAACCCGAATATCCGGTAATGATGAAAAGGTTGGATGCCGATACATAGAAACGGGCTTTCGATAGTCCGGCTTTCTGGACCAGCTTCTTAGGCAGTGTGTAGCCGATAGTCACATCCGAGCAGCGCAGGAATGAACCATCCTCGATGAAATAAGAATGATTGACGTTCTTTGTTACATCGGTAGGATTCCACAGGGTGCGGTTGGGGTTGCCCTTCTTGTAGATGCCTACAGGATCAGACAGGTAATATGCCCTGTAGAGGATGTCTCCTTTAGTGCCTGTGATGCTGCCGTCGATGTCATTATACTGCCAGCCATTTGAAAATTCTGACAAGACATTGTAGAACTTCTGCTTGTTTCCATTCGATGATGACAGGGCGTAGGCTGTGGCATTGTTGATGTCGAAATCGACCATATAGGTAAAGTTGGCAGTGAAATCGAAGTCCTTGTACTGTCCGCTTAAGCCGAAACCACCCTGGAACTTGGGATTGGTGTTGCCAATCACGGTTCGGTCATATTCTGTGATGCGTCCATCGCCGTCCAGATCCTTGAACTTGATTTTTCCCGGCAATGTGGCAATGCCAGAATTAGAACTACCCGACACATCGTTGATGATTGTTACATAACCGTCTTCACGGGGAGCGCAGTTTTGGTCGGTGCCATTGTCTGCAGCGCTGCTGCCCCAAGGTACAGCCTGATAGTTCCTCTGCGAGTCAAAATAGAATTCGTCGAAGCCATAGAGGCCGTCGTAGACGAAGCCATAGATCAGACCCACCTCATCGTCTACACGCAACAGGTAGTCGTTATAGCTTGACTTCCAGCGCTTGCCTTCTTCGAAACGTTCTTTCTCAGTACCGTTCAGCTTGTCAATCTTCATCTTGTTGTGACCGAAAGTGAAATTGGCACTCAGCACATAGTCTTTACCCTGCAGAATGTCGCCGCTGATGGATAGCTCGATACCCTTGTTGGTAACCTGACCAATGTTCTGCATCTGGCTGGTATATCCCACTTGCAGCAGGTTAGACCTGTACAGCAGGTCGCGTGTAGTGTTCCAGTATGCCTCAGGCGTAATGGTCAGGCGACCTTTGAACAGCGAGATGTCAGCTGCCAGGTTGCGGGTAATGGTCGTCTCCCACTTAATCTTCTTATTGAAGAACTGTGAACCGCTGTTGTTGCCGTAATACTGTTCTCCAAGTGCAGTCACTTCGCCAAACCCAGGACCGCCTGTTGAGTTGATGGCATAGAGTTCACGATAGAGGTCGGCGTCAATACGGTTATTACCTGCCAAACCGTAGGCGGCACGAATCTTCAGCTGACTAATCCACTTGATGTCTTTCATAAATGGTTCCTCAGAAACAACCCATGCGCCAGAAACAGAGGGGAAGTAGCCCCACTGGTAGCCAGGGGCAAAGCGCGTAGAGGCATCGGCGCGCATTGTGGCTGATAACAGATATTTGTGGTTGTAGTTGTAGCTGGCTTGTCCGAAGAACGAAGCAGTACGGTCGGGAGTAGAGAGCGATGAGGTAACTTCGTAAGGAGTACCGAAGTTCATGTTATCCCAAGCCTCCCGTGCTGTAAAGGATGCAGGGAAGAGGTGGTTAGTGACATTGTTTCTGCGCACCTGCGATTCATATATTTCCTGTCCTGCGAGGAACGACAGGTTGTGCTCATCCTTCAGCGTGAAATTGTAGGAGGCTGTGTTTGTCCATACATAGTTCAGACGCTTGGTGTTGCTAAGCGTTGCCAGTGGCTGGTTCTTATGTACAGCTTTTGAACCTTCGCCGGTATATCCTCCGTAGAAACGGCTCTGGTCAGTCCATTGAAGTCCGATAGTAGCTTCTGACCGCAGCAGGAGTCCCTTGATGGGCTTCCACTCCAAGGCTACGGCATTTGTATAGGTATAGCTGTGCTTCACAAGCTGGTTGATGGCAATGTCGCTCTTAGGATTGGTATAGTTGAATAGCTCCTCCTCAGCAGGGTCTGCGTATGCGGGGTCGATATAGCCGAACTCGCGAAGACCGTTGGTGGGACGGTATTTCAGTACATCAATGATACCACCAGTACCTACGTTCTCACCACCGGCACCTTCGTCGCGACGGAAAGTGAACTTGGGATTGAACTGAATAGAGAAGTTCTTCGTTACTTGTACGTTGGTCTTGAAGTTGATGTTGGTGCGGCGCACGCCTGACCCCAGAATGATACCTTTGTCCTCGCTCTGTGTCAGCGAGAGGTTGAATTTAACCTTGTCAGAGCCGCCTCCGATGGTGACGTTGGTTGAATAGTTCAGCGGAGTCTCTCCCATCACCTCGTCCTGCCAGTCATGAGAGGGCAGAATGGAGTACATGTCAAGGTCGTAGGGGTTACCGAAGTTAGAACGGAAGAATTGACCGTTCTTTGAACGAGTTCCGTCACAGGAGTGCCACTGATACTGGTAGTTGGCAAACTGCTGGGCATTCATCAAATCAAGCGTTTTCGAGATATGGCTAACATTCAGGTTGCCATTGAATGTCACCTGTACCTTACCCTCCTTTGCCGACTTTGTGGTCACTACGACAACGCCGTTACCACCCTTGGCACCATAGATAGCTGTCAGGGAGGCGTCTTTCAACACGTCAATACTTGCGATGTCCGAGGGAGGTATGTCATTGATGTTATCTACCTGGAAACCATCAACGATAAACAGCGGGTGGTTCTCCTGTGTCACCGAGGTGCCGCCGCGCACGCGGATGTTAACATCTGCGCCTGGCTGACCGTCGACAGTGGTTACCTGCACGCCTGAAATCTTACCTTGCAGTGCTACGGCTGCTGAGGTAACGGGCACCACTTCCAGCTTCTTGCCTGAGATGGAGCCTACTGAACCTGTTAGGTCCTTGCGGGCCTTGCTGGTGTAACCCACGACGACGACCTCTTCAAGGGAAGCATTGTCGTCTTTCAGCTGGATTGTCATGTTGGGACCCGCCGTGACTTCCTGCGAAACCATGCCGATGTAGCTCACTATCACGGTTTTGCCTGACTGCAGCTTCAGCGTGAAGTTACCGTCGAAGTCAGTTGCTGTAGCATTCTTGGCGTTTCCCTTCTCTACTACGGTCGCGCCAATGACAGGTTCGCCATTAGCATCTGTTACCGTTCCCTTAGCTGTGGTCTGAGCATACACATTGCCCACAACTAAGAGTAGGCACAGCAGTAACGCCGTACGAAAGATACTCTTAATGTTTACAGACATAAATTAGTAGTTTTTTTGGTTTGTTTGTTTAAAAAAGTTTAGAATATGCTGCAAAAGTACAAAGAAATATCAAGGCGGCAAAGTTTTATTTCTGTTTTTTATCGTAAACGATTGCGAAATTCAGCGTTTCCGCACACATTTCTCTTCAGCTTCGTGCCGGGCAACCTTGCCTGTTTCTGTGAGGGGAATCCGGTCGGTGCTGATGTAATGGCGAGGCTTCCACAAGCGGGGAAGAACCTGTTCACACAGAGGACGCAATGCTTCGGCGTCATTCTCCTCTGTCAGCAGCACAACAGCCTCGCCCAGTCGCGAGTCTTTCATGCGTGTAACACAGAATGGCGCCTTGAGGTAAGGGCGAAGTAGGCGTTCAACTTCCTCGGCCTGTACTTTTATGCCGCCAGAGCAGATGACGTTGTCTTTGCGGCCAAGAATGCGGAATAGATTTGAGGTTTGAGGTTTGAGATTTGAGATTTGATGTTTGAAATTTGAGGTTTGAGATTTGAATGTTGCAATGTCGTTGGTGATGAGCGGCCCGTCGTGCACGGCAGGGGCATCGATGACAAGACAGCCCTCGTCATTGAGCGATATCTTGACGCCTTCGAAGGGCGTGTACCACTCGCTGGCATTAGGGCCGTTGAGGCGGCGTAGAGCAATGTGCGACAATGTCTCGGTCATGCCGTAGGTGCTCCATACGGCATTGGGGAAGTCTTTCAGTTGCTGTGCCAGGGCGTCATCGATGGCACCGCCGCCAATAATGAGGTTTCTTATCTGTTTGAGTCGTTCGTGTTCCTCTGGCACTTGCAGCGAGTTCCAAACCTGTAGGGGCACCATGGCGGCAAAATCAGGAATGAGTTGAGCATGAAGCATTGAAAGTGGGTGTCCGTTGGGCGGAACGCTGATGAGCTTGAGGCCGCAGGTAAGGGCTCGCACCACCATCATCTTTCCGGCGATATAGTCCAACGGAAGACACAATAACGCCGTATCGCCTTCCTTCAGCCCTAAGAATTGGCAGGTGATGCGTGCCGAGGCCTCCATGCGTCGTTTTTCCACCTGCATCGCCTTCGGTTTTCCTGTAGAGCCGCTGGTGTGCACTTGAATAAATGAACTGGAGTTATTCCATTCGGCTAAAAAGTCATCTATTGACATTTTAACTATATGATGCTAAATGACTATCCGCAAAGACTCCACTAAACGAGTCGCATCTATGGTAATGAAGTCTCCGAAGCTTTTTCCCAGAAATCCCAACCGCTGGGACTTTTTTCCCAGCGGCTGGGACTTTTTTCCTAGGCGTTGGGATTTCTGGGAACTCTCCATATTTTGTCGCCACGTATTTCCAGCGGCATGGGGATGTTGTCGGTGAAAAGCTGACCGGTGCCCAGACCTTGGGGTACGGTAATGGTATTACCATATACTGAACTACAGAACTGAGCGATGGCGTTCAGGCCCACGTTGCTCTCTAAGGCGGAGGTTATCCACGAGCCGATGCCCATATTGCCGGCGATACTGAGCCATTCACGGCATCCTGCCATGCCGCCGTGCAGTGACGGCTTCAGTACGATGTATGCAGGACGTATGATGTTCAGCAACTGCCGTTTCTGCTCAGGGTCATTCACGCCTATCAGTTCCTCGTCCAGGGCAATGGGTAGTGGCGCATCGCGGCATAACTCCGCCATATTGGCCCACTGTCCTGCCTTGATGGGTTGTTCTATACTATGTAGGGCATATTGCGACAGCAGTTCGAGCTTGTAAAGCGCATCGCCATTGTCGAAGACAAATGCACCGTTGGCATCGACGCGCAACTCTATTTCGCGTGGTCCGAAACGCTGGCGGATGCGTTGCAGCAGCTCCAGCTCCCTGTCGAAGTCGATGGCCCCAATCTTCAGCTTGATACAGCGGAACCCCTGACGGATTTTCTCCTCTATGCGTTCAACCATCTCTTCGTAGCTGCCCATCCATATCAGTCCGTTAATGGGTATGCCGTCTTCGCCACGGGAGAAGGGGGTATTGAATGAAAGAAGTGCCGTTTCCAGACCGAAGAGCATGGAAGGGTAGGGACGCATGTCCTCATAGGGGATGACCCCCGTCTGCTCGACTTCGTCACAGAAGCGGCGCAAAACATTATTGTATATATGCGGTGGCAGGGCATCGCAGCTCAGGTCGGGTAGGGGGGCACATTCACCTACTCCGACGTCAGATACTTTGACTAGCCAGATGCGCCGTTCTGTATAAACGCCGCGGCTGGTGCGTGCGGGTTGCTTGAAATGCAGCACACGCTCCTCAATGTTAATCGTGTATTTCATGATACCTTAGCGGTCGTACTTGAAGCTGCTGCCACCTACGAACTCGCGCATGATGCTGGTGGGAGGTATCTCCTTGTCGCTGACAGGCAGGAAGAAGTGTATGAACTTCAGCAAGCGGTGTGCCTCACTGTACTCTGGACAGTTTTTTGGAATCGAAGAAAGAATGATTTCTGCATGTGGCCGCAGTACGGCAAACTCAATGTTCAGTGCCGAATTAAACATGACGTCGGCCGTTTCCTGGAAGGGGAAAATCCATTTGTCTTCGGCTTCGCACACGTTATTCCACTGTGCAATGGTCTCGCGTGCAGAGAAGGCTCCCTTGTTATAGTCGCGGATGATGCGGCGAAGCAATCTGTTGTCACGCACCGGTATCCAGTTATGGTCGTCTAAAGAGATGCTCGTTAGGGCAGAGATGTATATCTTATACTTGGCGTCCTCGGCAATGCCCTTTGTCAACAGCGGATTAAGGGCATGGATTCCTTCGATGATGAGTACGGTGTCGCGTTGCAGTTTAAGTCGCTTCCCGTTGTATTCGCGTTTTCCAGTAGTGAAGTTGTATTCTGGCACATCTACAGTCTCGCCCTGCATCAGGCGTGACAGGTGCTCTTCCAATAGCTTGTAGTCCACTGCCTCGATGTTGTCAAAGTCATAATCGCCGTTGGGCAGTTTTGGCGTGTCGACGCGGTTGACGAAATAGTCGTCAGTGGAAAAAGACATGGGGCGTAATCCGCAAGCCAGCAGCTGTATGGAGAGACGTTTGCAGAACGTAGTCTTTCCAGATGACGAAGGACCGGTTATGAGCACCAATTTTGGCATCTTCTGGGCAATGGCCTCGGCTATCTGCACAATTTTCTTCTCTTGCAGGGCCTCGCTGACTTGTATCAGTTCGGAGGCATGTCCCTTGAGTATGGCCTTGTTCACGTCGCCTGCGTTAGAGAGTCGCATGATGATGTCCCAGCGCGTTTTCTCGGCAAACATGCCGAAGGTCTTGGGCATGTCGACGTATTCTGCTACTCGTGACGGGTCGTTCCAGTCGGGTACACGCAGTAGCATACCGTCCTGATAGCGCTGCAGGTCCCACACCTTCAGATAGCCAGCTGAAGGCACCAATGGGCCATAGTAGTAGTCGGCGGTATCGCCCAGCATGTAGTAGTCGCTGTAGATTTGCCCACTGCTCTCCAGCAGCTTCACCTTGTCTGAGAAGCCACGCTCGGCAAAGACGCGGATGGCTTCTTCGGTAGTGGCCTCGTTGCGGCGGAAGGGCATGTCAAGGTCTACGATTTCCTGCATACGAGCCTTGATGTGCTCAACGTCCTCGTCATTCACCAGATTCCCTTCCCCTTGGGATAAGTTAGAATTGGGCCTTTTTTTGAAGTTACAGTAATATCCGCGGCTTAGCGAGTGCTCGATGAAGAGCTTTGAGCCAGGGAAAAGGTCTTGCGTGGCCTTGTAGAGTACGAATGAGAGCGACCGCACGTAGACACGGTGGCCTGATCCAGCTCGGGCGTCAAGGAATTCCACGTCGCGGTTTTGGTAGAGCCTGAACTTCAGGCCCTGCGACACATTGTTTACTTTGGCTGAGACCACGGGAAAAGGCAGGTGGATGTCATCGGCAAATTCCTGATAGACATCGAGTAGCGAGCTTCCCTCAGGGAAACTCTTCGTCACGTTGTTGTTCTTGCAGCGAATCTGTAGCATGGTTTTAAGTTTTTTGTCTTTTGTGCCTGCAAAGATACATATTTTCTCTAATAAAAGCCTGTCATATTGTTTTTTTATGTATTTTTTTTAGTGTATTTCCAATAAAAATGATTATATTTGCAGCCAGAATGTTACTGCTGCCCCGACTTATCCGCAGAAACCTCTCAGTGCGTCTCAGCCTGATGTTTGTCGGCGCCATGTCAATATTGCTCATGGCGTCATTGATAGTGATGCTCCACTTTTCCAGGAAGGCTGTGAAAGAGGGCGCACTACAGAAGGCTTCACAGACGCTGGAGGGAATCGTGATGCGCATCGACAATATCCTGTTGAGTGTAGAGCAAACCACGGGCAACATGTACTTCAGTCTTCTGCCCCACCTCGACCATCCAGACATGATGATGGACTTTACAAGGCAGTTGGTTGAGGCTAATCCTTATATCGATGGCTGTGCCATTGCCTTCAAGCCGGATTTCTATGCTGACCAGTCGCTCTTTATGACCTACGTCCGTCGAACTGACAACGGCCTTGAAGCCATAGAATCGTCCTCTGTCCAAACAGCATCCAATGGAAGCATACCATACACAGAGCAGGAATGGTTTGCCAAGCCGTTGGCATCGGGCAAGCCCGGCTGGATGAATCCGCGGAATGGAGAGAATGCAAGTACGGAGCCTGTCGCTACCTTCTGCCTGCCCATCCCTGGCGCCGATAGTCTTCCTGTGGGCGTCATCGGTGTCGACGTGTCGCTCAGTCAGCTCTCGCAGATCATGCTGAAAGCTAAGCCGTCGCCAAACTCCTACTGTACACTGCTGGGAGGTGACGGCTCATATATCATACATCCCGACAGTATGAAGGTGAGCCATCAGACGGTTTTCTCGGTAGCTGAGCGCGAAGCCCATTCGTCGGTGAAAAAGGCAGCCGAAGCGATGATGTCTGGCCAGATGGGCTATATGCCCTTCCAGATGAATGGTAACGACTATCTCGTCTTCTATAAGCCCTTTGAGCGCACCACTGTGCCAGGACGCTCTATGGAGAAACTGGGCTGGAGAGCTGGCATCATCTATCCCGAGGAAGACATCTTCGGCGACTATAACCGCCTGCTGTACTACGTGTTCGCTATCTCTTTCGTAGGACTGCTGCTGCTACTGGTGTTCTGCCGTATCGTTACGTATCGTCAGCTGGTGCCCTTGCGTATGTTGACACGCATGACAAAACGTATTGCTAAGGGAAATTACGATGAGACCATCCCCGAGTTGCACAGGCATGACGAGATAGGAAGGCTCCAGAGCAACTTCCAGCAGATGCAGCAGACGGTGTCGGCCAAGGTCAGTGAGCTGGATCATTTGAAGACAACATTGCAGGAGCGTAATCATGAACTACACATGGCTTACCAGCGAGCTCAGAAAGCCGACCGAATGAAAACCGCCTTCCTACACAACATGACCATTCAGATGGTGGGACCCGCTAATGCCATCTGTATGGACGTGAACATCATGTGCAACAATGGTGATGATGCTGGCGACGCGAGGGTAGACAGCCTGACCGACGACATACAGAAAAAGGGCGAAGACATAACCGAGCTGCTTAACAACCTCATAGACATGTCTCAGGAATAATAACCGTATGATAGATCCCCGCCGCTCACTCTCCATGAAGCTCAGCCTCAGTCTCCTGTTGCTGGCTATCCCCATCTTCGTACTGTCGTTGGGTGTTCTCTTCGTGCAGTCGAGGAAGAATGTCAAGGAGGAGGCGACGAAACATGCCTTTAGCGTTCTCAACACCACTACGCAGCGTTTCAGCCGCTATGTCAATGCCGTGGAGACAGCTACTAATGTCAATAGCTGGTTTATTACAAAGTTCCTGCATCCCGATTCGCTGTTAGCCATCTCAAGGCGCGTTGTCAACCTTAATCCGCACATCGACGGATGCTCTATCAGCACTGAGCCGTTTGTGTTCCCGCAGTTTGGGCGCTACTTTTCTGTCTACACCGTCAGAGAACCCGACTCCATAGCTACGGTCATAGAGGAGGAATATGAATACTTTGAAAAGGTGTGGTATAAGAAACCGCATGATCTGAACCAGTCCTGCTGGGTGGTCTACTATGATGAGAGCGATTCGTTGACCGTGACACTCGACGGTATGGTGGCATCCTACAGCAAACCTGTCTATGATGACCAAAACCGCTTTTTGGCTGTCATATCAACCGACCTCTCGCTGCTGCACCTCTCAAAACTTTTCAATACTGAGAAGCCCTTCCCCAATTCTTACTTTATGATGATCGGCGAGGAAGGTCGTTTCCTTCTACACCCTGACACAACGCAGCTTTTCACTCGCACTATCTTCAGCGATGCAGACCCGAGGCGTCAGGCCGACCTCTTTGCATTAGGACACGAGATGACCGCCGGTAACGAGGGTAACATGCCGGTTGTCGTCAATGGTGTTCCCTGTCTCGTCTGCTACCAGCCTGTTCCTGGAACGCCTTGGAGTCTTGCCATCGTCTGTCCTGAGAGTGATGTGCTGAAAGGTTATCACCGCCTGACCTATCTCGTGGCAGTACTCATCTCGCTTGGGCTTCTCGTCATTCTGTTCTTGAGCTACAGGGCCGTCAATCACTCCATCCGCCCGCTAAATCAGCTTCTCATTAAATCGCAAGTCATAGCCTCAGGCAACACCGAGGAGCATATCCCAAGGAGTCCGCGTGAAGATGCCGTGGGGGAACTGCAGAACAGCTTTGCTACGATGTTGCAGTCATTGAACTTCCATATGGGCAGTGTGCGCTATACCACCGATCAGGCTGAGCGACGCAATGAAGAACTGGCGAAAGCCACGCGGTTAGTCGAGGAGGCTGACAAGCAGAAACGGGCCTTCATACAGAGTGTGTCGCACCAGATACGTACTCCGCTGAACATCACCATGGGCTTTGCACAGGTGCTTCGCGAAGCGGCAGGATCAGCAGGTACGGTTAAATCTCTGCTTGAGATAATGCCAGAGGAAGAATTGAAGAGCATCACGGGCATGATGAACTATAATGCGAATTTACTCAGCAGGATGGTACTGATGCTCTTCGATAGCTCTGATATGGGGCTGGCGGAGGAACTTAATAGCCACAAGTTTGACATCGTGCCATGCAACGACGTGGCTAAGGAGGCAATCGGCTATGTTAAGCCCTATTACCCTGATGTGCCCATCGGCTTCGATACGGAGGTGGATGACAATTTCTGCATCCATACTAACCGTCTCTACCTGATGCGCAGTCTGCGAGAAATAGTCTACAACGCTGCCAAATATTCCGATGGCCAGCATGTGAAATTAAAGGTCATGGTTGTTAAGGAAACACCAGCCGTGCAGTTCGTCATCGAGGATACTGGCAAGGGCATCGCTGAAGCTGACCGCGACAAGATGTTTGAGTTCTTCACTAAGCTCGACGATCTTTCAGAGGGTCTGGGCCTCGGTCTTCCTTTAGCCAAGCGCCACTTCAATCACTTAGGCGGCGACCTCATCCTTGACGCCGACTATCACGATGGCTGCCGTTTCATTGCCCGGATACCGCTCATGCAGTGAAATGACCGTGGTCTTCTTGATGGCATAAGTAACAGAAAAAACAGAAATAATGGAAAAGAGAGAATGGAAAAAGGTGAAATCATTCGAAGAGATTCTCTTCGAGGAGTATAACGGCATTGCGAAAATCAGCATCAATAGGCCACGTTTCCGAAATGCTTTTACGCCAAAAACCACGCAAGAACTGAGCGAAGCCTTTGCTTTGTGCCGTGAGATGCAGCACATCCGTGTGGTGTTGCTCACCGGTGCCATGAGCGAGGTGCCTGAAGGCAAGACGCTTGCCGACGTGAAGCACGCTTTCTGCAGTGGCGGCGACATGCACGTGAAGGGCCGTGGCGGATATATCGACGACGAGGGAGTGCCGCGTCTCTCTGTTCTTGACGTGCAGATGCAGATACGCCGCCTGCCCAAGCCTGTCATCGCCATGGTCAACGGCTATGCCATCGGGGGCGGTCATGTACTGCATCTGGTATGCGACCTCACCATTGCCTCCGAGAACGCCGTCTTCGGACAGACCGGTCCGAAGGTGGGCAGCTTTGATGCAGGTTTCGGCTCCAGCTATCTGGCGCGTATCGTCGGCCAGAAGAAAGCACGCGAGATATGGTTTCTGTGCCGCCAGTATACGGCTTTCGAGGCAGAGCAGATGGGCATGGTGAACAAGGTGGTGCCTCTGGAAGAACTGGAGGACGAGTGTGTACGCTGGGCTGAGGAGATGATGGAGCGTAGCCCTATTGCCTTGCGCATGATAAAGGCGGGGCTGAACGCGGAGCTCGACGGACAGGCAGGCATACAGCAGTTGGCTGGCGATGCCACCATGCTCTATTATTTCCTTGACGAGGCACAGGAGGGCGGACATGCCTTCTTAGAGAAGCGCAAGCCCGATTTCAACCAGTATCCGCAGATTCCGTAGATTCCGCTTGTTTTTTTGTCAGAGCATCATCTCTAACAGGCGTGGCCCCATGGCATCGGTATCGGTGAGCCATGCAATGCCTTCGTGCAACTGCTCCATATTGGTAGCGGCACGACGGCTGACACCGTGCTGAAGGCAGGCACCCTCGGCAGTGGTGTGGTGGCGTCCAGCCACAAGGCTGTCGGCCGCAGCACTCTCGCTGAGATTCGGCAGATGGTCGAAGATGGCGCCGTGGCCGTTGTTCAGCAACAGGATGCGCAGATTGAGGCTGGGTAGAAGCGTGTTCCACAGCGCATTCTGGTCGTAAAAGAAACTGAGGTCGCCGATAACGCAGAAGACAAGAGGTGAGTGGTGAGGGGTGTGAGGTGAGAGGGAGGCTGCAAACCCCACAGCGGTGCTGAGCGTGCCCTCGATGCCGTTGGTGCCGCGATTGCACCACACAGGGTGTCCCTGAGCGTAGCGGTTGGCCAGACGTATGGCGGTGCTGTTGGCGTAATGCACGTCATAGGGCTTTTCCAACTGTTGCAGGCGTCGCTCAAACGCCTGTACGGCTGCCGCCTCGGAATAGTCGGGCGTCTCGTCCTCAATTCTCTTCTTGGCAGCACTTAGCAGGTGCAGCCACTGACGCCGGTAGGCCGTTTGCTCCTTAGCAAACGGGCATGTCTGCTTGGCAAACTTCGTGTTGACAGCCTGCAAGATGGCCTCTGCGTCGCCCACGACGATGCCGCGCAAATTCAGGAACGTATCCTCCACGTCGCCCGTCAGGCTGATGCGCCAGGTGCGGGCATCAGTGGCCTCACGCAGAAAGTGTTTCAACTGCTTGCTGACAATGGCGTCGCCCACGTGGAGGATGAAATCGGGGTGGAGGGTGGAGGGTGGAAGGTGGAGGGTGGAGGGAGTGAGGACTTCCTCGAAGGGGCTGACGCTGGTGAAGGGCGCCAGCGCCTCGTGCAACACGATGACGTGGCTGAAGAGCTGGTCAATACCCTCGTAATGGAAACGTTGCGGACTAAGCTGGCCGAAGACGATGAGTGGACGCTTGGCATGAAAAAAATCGTCGAGGAGTTGTTGCGGCAGACAGCTGTAGTCGGTGGCTGGCGCATAGCGGCGTATCACTCGTTCTTCAGGCAGCTGCTCCACCGTAAACCTAAACAGCGGTTCGCTCAGTGGTACGTTGATATGCACGCAGGCGTGGGTGTAGTCGGTAGCTTCGATGAGCGCCTCATTCACCAGACGGTTGCAATGCCAATAAAGGGATGAGGATTGTGAGGTGAGATGTGAGAGGTCGGGTAGGGTGACACTCTTCTTCACCCAAGGCTCCAAAGCTCCCGGTTGGCGCAGTGTCTGGCCGTCGAGCTGGTCAATCCATTCGGCGGGGCGGTCGGCAGAAATAACAATGAGCGACTGGTGTTGATAGTGGGCTTCAGCCACGGCAGGTGCCAGGTTGAGCAGAGCGGTGCCGCTGGTGACGCACACCACCACCGGCTCGTCGGTGGCCTGTGCAATGCCGAGGGCAAAGAAGCCCGCCGACCGCTCGTCGGTAATGGGGTAGCATTTGATGGCCGGGCACTCGTTCAGGTTGTGCACGATGGGAGCATTCCTGCTGCCCGGGCACACCACTGCCCGTTTCACGCCGTGGGCCACTAATAGGGCGGTGAGGATATTAACGCTTTCCTTGTTACTGTACATGTCTGCAAAGGTACGAATAAGCAAGAAAAAATACAAATAATTAAAGAAAAATTACCAAAAAAACAGGTCCGCGAAAAAAGTCATTTTAGAACGAGATGAGACCGGAAAGTATCATTTTTGCTGTTTTCGTAACGAAAAAACAGAGCCAAAAAGTTGCGCATTTTATGAGAAATGTGCAACTTTTGGCCTCGTAAAGCCATTTTTCCGGGTCAAAACCGGCTTTCTTAGCGCTGTCGCGAAGCTACTTTTTTTCAAAAGTAGGCTCCGCGTAAAAAAATCTAACGTTAGATTTTTTTGCGGGCAATCTCGTCAAAGTTGAAAACAAGCCTAAAATTCTTTTATCCTGTTGATACTCTGTATGATAGGCTAACTTCGAAAATACGGCGATTTTTTCGGTCGAAATATCTTTGGCTCAGAATTTTTAAAATATGAGGGTAGTTAATTGGTTTTTTTGTAAATATTTTTCCGAATAGTGCACCGCACTGGCAGGTAGTGTTGTCTGCCGATGAGGCATTTACTTCATAATGACTTTCTCTGTCGTCCCGTCGCCCATGCGCACGATGTTCAGGCCTTTGCGCAGTGCGGGAATCCTGTGGCCTTGCAGATTGTATAAGGCGGTGGAGTGTGGCAGGCTGATGGTGCCGTCGGCAACCATTGCCATGTCCTTCAAGTCTGCATACCACCCGTCAATCTGTTCCTTCTTGACAGTCAGGAAATTGATGGGATACTCATTGCCCACCTCCAATGAATAGTCTTCAAAGAGGATGCCCAAGTCACCGTTGTCAAGAACGGTCATCACGGTATAGCGCGAACCACCAGGCTGCACCAGCATCACCTCGTGCCATGTGGTTCCCTTGTCTATGCTCATGAAGAGCTTCAGTGTCTTGTGTCCGTAACCGCTCGTGATTGTATGGAAGAGCACCTTGGCGGAGCCGTCGGTATGGCGGTTATAGACGATGACGTCCTGATTGTTTCCCGACCCGCCTTGGGCAAGGAGGGACTCGGTGCGCTGTTTTCCCCATTTGAAGGTACATGTACTGCCGCTCTTGGTGTAGGTGCCTGTGTTGAGGATGCGATTATATGGCGAGCGTGTTGAGGAGAGAAGCTTGCCAGGCTCTATCTCCACAAGCTTGGCCTCATTGGCTCCTGTGGTCACCACTTTGTTGTCGACGTGCCAAGTGGCACCTTCATCGGTAGAATAAAGCAGATAGTTCGTTTCCGTTCCGCTACTCGTCTTTTGTGCATCAAGCAGATACATCAGCACGCCATCGCTGGTATAGAGTCCCTTGCCGGAAGTAACGAAGTAGTCGTACAGGCCTGCATGGTCTGTAAAGGTAATCCCAGAGGAAGAGGCGGAAGCAGGGGCAATGACAGAGGGGCCTTTCCAGGTCTTTCCGTAGTCGTCAGACGTGCACATGGCAATGCGGTTCAACCCGTAGAAGAACCCCGTATTACCAGCTGCGAACAGACAGAACACCTTGCCGTCGGCTCCTATAGTGAACGAGGGATCGCCATAACCACAGGTGGCATCGCTGGAATTGTCACCCTTGGCAATGGTAACGGGAGCGCTCCACGTCTTGCCTCCGTCGTCTGAATAGCGTACCACAATGTCGATGACGTGTCCGCCGCCAATGTCCGAGGCGCTGTTATAGCGTTTGTCGACGGCTGAGAAGATGCGGGTGGTGCCATCCGGCATCTTGACGTTGGCAAGGGCAGGAATACGATAGTAGTTGCTGACGGACCCGCTTATTTTCAAACCAGGATAGAAAGGATAGCTCTGCACATCGAAAATCGTCATCGAGTTGGCGGGATTGCCTATGGTGCTGAGGTCGCAAGATGTTCCTGTATAACCGTTGTAGTCATATGTGATGGAGGCGAGGGCAGCGTCAATGACATCGCCCACTTTCGCATCTTCTGCTATGGTTGCGCAAAGCCAATAGTAGTGGGTGCCAGCGGTAACGGTGCCAAGGGGTACTGCGGCAGTACTACCATTGATGTTGCCACTGAAAGTCTTCATATAACTGTTGATGGCATTGAATTCCATGTTATTACCTGTCTCGTAGATTGCCACAGCAGAGATGTAGTCGGGGTTGGTGAGTGAGAATGTCATCAAGGCGTTCTCCATGGCATTGAACGGTGCTACCTGCATACGCAGCAGTACGGCCTTCTTATTGCCCCGTCCTGTTGTGCCGTAGCCCTGATAAACGCTGACGCCTTCTGCCACAATGGCCAGGCTGGTGTCATAAGTGATAGCGATGGTGTGTGTCGTGGCATCGATGGTAATGCTTTGAGCACCAGGCATACTGAAGTCGCTGCTTGTTGGCGTTACGCCAGAAGGCAGAAAAAAGAAACCGTTTTTATAAACACTAGTCAAACCACTGACATCACTGCGCAAACAAGTGATTGGTGTTGATTCGGGCGTGTTGTCGCAGCGTACTTGCCATGCGGTCAGACCGGCATCGGCGAGCGAGACAGGATAAATGTCGTAGTAGGCTCTGCCTGGAGAACTCGTCTCGCCTATGAAGTAGGATCCCCCTAAAAGAAAAGGTACGAAATAATAGGAAGAGCTCTTTAAGATGAAACCGTTGGCGGTGTTGTAGGTAATGCCTGTTATCAACGATTCTTCTACGCCAGAGACTGGCTTGGCGTCCTGAATAAAACGTCCATTCGGTAGTTGCCAATAATGTCCGCCAGAGACCGTTGTCAGTTTTGCATAGTAAAGGCTGTTGCCAATGGAGGGACGCACTTTGGGAGCACTATAGAAGTCCAAGGGATAGTAGGTGCTTCCGTATTTGATTTCCTCTCTTGCCGTAAAGATGAACTGGTCAGTGTATGTAGCATGTTTCTTGATACGGATGGCATACCAGCCTTCGCCGGTGAGTGCATCGGAGAGTGGCGTCGTGTTGTGAATCAGTTTGCCAATGGCGGAGTCTATCTCCTGTGTCAAAGTCTCGTCAATTTCTTTCAGCTTTGTTAAGGTGAACTGGGCACCAATATCATCATAGTTGATGATGGGGCCTTCATAGCCGTTGCTGACTGAAACACTAATGTTTCCGTTGGCCGTAAATATCTTATATGTCCCATCGCTTTGTTTCTTAAGCGTTATGGCAACGGCATCATGGGAGAACATCCAGCTATAGCCGTTGTAAGTGCCGCCAGTCGTCGGTATGGCGAATTTCTTGGCCCCCACACTGTAAAGATAGTAATTTCCGGCAACGCCCGTAGGGTAGAGTACCCAATGGCAGTTGGCATTAGAAGCATTGAACGAGCTGTTTTTCCCGCTGCTCCATACCCATTTCTCACTTTTTGAGGGATTGTAAATCAGAGCGCCACGATTAGGATTCGTATTGTTAAGGGTGACGACAGAAATGTCCTGTGCCTGCACTCCTGTTACTCCTGCCAACAAGATGAGGAGGAGCAATGTCATGATTATCCTTAAGTTTTTCATATAGGTTATGTTATTGGTTATTTGGTGTAGAAGTCGGGGAATTGCACTGGCGCAAAGCCGCGCGCTATGCTCTCACACGACAGCGGGATGGCAGCGCACCAGGTGGCCATGTCATAGATACTGATGGAGAGCGGCAAGCCGTTGCGAAGGCTGTCGATGAGGTGCTGGTTCATAGACTGCGTCATGACATCGTGAGAGGAACGGCCCGTGTCGTGGAGCTCGATTCGGCCGCGGGTGCCAATGAAGGTGAACTGCCGCTCGTAGGGTTGCTCAGTCAGTACGTCATGTTTTAGCAGGATGGTGCGCCCGCGTAATGTACGGATGAGGGTGGTGGTGTGGTCGCCGTTCTGGAAGTCGGCAGCTGCCTCGCCCATGAGCGCCTCGTAGGTCTGCGGTCCGGTGAGTGCTGGAGTGTCCATGCTGACGAGCGTCTGCAGGCGGTCTTCAACGCCAATGCCTAATGCCTGGCAGATGGGTCCCAGCTCATGGGTGGGGTAGAGGTCGCCACGTTGTTGACGATTGATGTCTAAGCGCCAGGGTGACCAGCGGTTGCCGAGGTGGTGGTAGTAGCAGCCTTCAGCGTGCACCACCTCGCCGATATCGCCACGATGAATGGCCTCGATGGCCTCAATAATCTGATGTTCAAAGCATGTGTTTTCGAGCATGAAACACTGCCGGTCTGCTTGTTCGGCAGTGGCAATGAGCAGGCGGATGTCCTCCATGATCATAGCTGCCGGCACCTCGACGGCTACGTGTTTGCCATGGCGCATCGCCTCCAGCGCAATAGGCGCGTGGGAACCCCAGTCGCTACAGATATACACGAGATCCACATCTTCTTTCTGGCATACCACCTTATAGGCTTCCTTGCCTGAGACGCATAATATCTGTTTCCAGTCTGAAATGCCTGTCACACTCTCGGTCGCCATGAGCTCTTTCGTCTCTTGGATATGAGCTTCAGAGAGATCGCACAGGGCTGTCACCTCGATACCCTCCAAGGGCAGCATCAGGCGCAAGGCTTTGCGTCCTCGGTCGCCTAAACCGATGAATGCAATGCGGATGGTGTGAGGAAATACTGTCATAGTTATACGTTATGGTTTGAGAAGGTGGCGCATAGTGTCCATTTTCGCCTCAGTCTCCAGCCATTCCTGTTGCTCGTTGCTTTCGCGCAACAGACCACCTCCAGCGTAGAGTTGGTAGGCAGTGTCAGTGATTTGCATACAGCGCAGTGAGACGTAGAGGTGAGTAGTGGGCTGAACGTTTTCGTTTTCTTTTTGGTTTGGTTTTTCGTTCATATTAAATGGCCCCATGAATCCACTGTAGTATAGGCGAGGCGTTTTTTCATGGCTGATGATGAAGTCCTGGGCTTCAGCTTTTGGCAGCCCGCAGACAGCTGGAGTAGGGTGGAGGGCATTAAGAAGCTCGCCCACGCGCGTACATTTATTATTTAATGCAAAAGTGAAATCGCTGCGGAGGTGTACCAAGTGACCGGCGCGCACGGTGCGCGGTCCGTCCTCACTCACATCATTAGAGAATTGGCGCAGTACGTCGGATAGATAAGATGCCACATAACGCTGTTCCTGTATGTTCTTGGCAGACCAGCGCAAACGCTGCCCCTCATCGTCGGCCTTATCGCTACGCAGGCGCATGGTACCTGCAAGCGCGATAGTGCGCCAGCGGCTGTCAGGGAGCTTTTCTAATAGAATCTCGGGTGAGGCTATGAGCCACATGCCGCTCTGCGGTGTGCTGACCAATGCCACAAACATGCGGGGATATAGGTGGCAGGCCCTGTGGAATAGTGTAATAGGTGTGAGCTCGCTGTCGTTGAGTATTGTGGCACAGCGCGCCAGTACCAGCTTTTGATACAGTCCGTCTGTCAGAGCTTTATGGAAAGTGCTGAAGTCGATGGCATAGGAGGAAGAAGCGTATGAGGAATTCAGTTGCTTAGGAGTTGCAAATAATATCTTTGCTGCAAAATTATCGTCTACAACTCCTGAACTCCTAAATACCTGCAATTCCTCGGGCTGAATAAGAACGATAGGCTCTTTTTCTGTAGCTATGAAGGGAGCGATAAGAAAGCCTTGCTGATCGCCCATCGACAATAATGATGGAACGACTACAGCATCGCCCTTTATCAGCGTGCATGTTTCAGCGTGTGGCAGACGGAAGATAGCAAAGCTGTTCATCATTTATGGCGGATGATGTAGTTGGTGACGCGTATGCTGGAAATCAGTTCTTCATCCGTGTTGCGTATGTCCACCTGCCACACGTGCAGCGTCGAGCCTTGGCTAATCAGACGGGCATAGGCAGTGACGGTGTCGCCTTCGCAAACAGCTTTTACATGGCTACCGTTCACCTCTATGCCTACGCAAGTACAATCAGGACATAGCGCCGAGGAACCTACGCCTGCCACATTCTCGGCTAATGCCAACGAAGCACCGCCACTGAGGAATCCAAAGGGCTGGCGGTTACGCTCGTCAACCCTCATCCTCGCCATACAAGTATCGCCCTCTGGCGTGGAGATAAACTCCATCCCGAGGGCGGTGCTAAGGTTAGGCTTGTCGTTGATAAGTTGTTTTATTCTTTCGACATTCATTCTTATGGGACTTATGAGACCTGTAGGCCTTATTGGTCGTATCGGGCCTATAGTCTATTTAAAAAGCGAGTATTCCTTGATGCCCCAAGCCAAAGCACTGGCACCGAGAACGTCGCGCTCGTGGTCTTCGAGGGCAGAAGCAAGGAACTTTACATGGCCTCGGGTATTATGGAATACGTATTTTTCAAATGTCTCGCTGGCAGGAATCAGCAGATAGTTGCCGGCGCGTGCAACGCCACCTGTGAAGATGATGGCTTCAGGGTCAAGGATAGAGGCGTAGCCTGCCATCACGAAGCCAAGCATCTTGCCGGTACGACGGAAAACCTCTATTGCCATTGCATCGCCCTGTTCACAGAATTCGTGGATGATCTTCGGTGTTAAGTGCTCTACATTGCGCATAAGTGACGGCTCATTGCTTTCTGCCATCATCTCATTGGCTGTCAATACAATGCCCTTGGCACCGCAGTAGGCCTCCAGACAACCTTTCTTGCCGCAACCGCATAAACGTCCATGAGGAGTAGCGCAGGTATGGCCTATCTCGCCGGAGAATCCTTCTGCCCCTAAGTGTACTTCACCGTTTGAGAAAATGCAGCTTCCAATACCGTGTCCCAGGGCCATGACGATGAAGTTGTTCATGCCGTGGGCTGCACCGTAGACGTGCTCGCCGAGGGCCGTTGCATGTGCATCGTTACCTAAGGCCACGGCAATGCCCATACGGTCGCGTAACATGGCAGCCAAGGGCACAACGCCCTTCCAGTGCAGGTTGGGCGCGTTCTCAATGCAGCCGGTGAGGAAGTTGGCACTTGGCGCACTGATGCCCATCGAGCGGATATATTCATAGCCTCCGTTCTCCTCGGCCAGTATCACAATCTTTTCGCTTAGTGCACTTACATATTCGGTGGCGGTAGCGTAGTCTTGGGTGTTGAGACCATCGCGTGCAATGATGTTACCACGCGCGTCGACGATGGCATAACTGGTACGGTCGATGCTGATGTCGACTCCAATGACTCGGTTTTTGATAATGCTTTCTGTCATTGTCAGGTATGCTGTTTGTTATTTAAACAATGAATATTCTTTTACTTGCCATGCCAAGGCACTGGCGCCTAACACGTTTTGCTCCATGTCCGTGAATGTGGATGTGAGGAACTTCACCTTTCCACGCATGTTATGGAATACATTCTCTTCAAAGGCTTCCTTTGCTGAGTTGAAAAGCATCTGTCCACTTCGGGCAACACTACCAGTAAAAATAATGGCTTCTGGACTGATTACCGAGGCGTAGTTGGCCATGCCAATGCCCAGTATTTCACCCGTGCGGTGTAATACCTGTTTGGCTAACTCATCGCCTTGTTCGGCACACTCGTTGATGATATTTATGTCAAGAATATCGTAGAGACGTAGCTTTGAGGGCGTATCGGTCTTTTTCATCATTTTCCTGGCTGTTAGAATGATGCCGTCCTCGGAACAATAGGTCTCCATGCAGCCTTGTCCTCCACAGCCACAAAGACGTCCATTTGGATTAACGCATATGTGTCCTACCTCTCCAGCAAAGCCTTCGTGCCCCAGATGAGGCCGTCCATTGGAGAAGACACAGCTGCCCATGCCTACACCTAAGGTGATGACGATAAAATCGCTCATGCCGTGTGCCTTGCCAAAGGCTTGCTCGCCCAGTGCCCTAACATGAGCATTATTGCCTACGGCAACGGCCATACCCAATTGGTCACGTAACATGGAGGCCAAGGGAACCTCGCCTTTCCAAGGAAGACATGGCGAGTGTTCGATATTACCTTTTACGAAATTGCCGCTTAACACGCCTACCCCAACGGAGCGAATAGTGTCGTAGCCGCCGTTGTTCTCCATTAGCTCCACCAGCTTCTCGCTAAGGTACGTCACATACTCATTGATGTTGGGATGTTCCAGTGTAGGGAACTCATCCTGTGCAATGACATTTCCTCTGACATCAACAATGGCAAAGGAAGTGGCATCCATTCCGATGTTCACTCCAACGACGCGCCTTTTGGATGTATGCATTAACATAGTTCAATAAAAAAGGTCAGTCTTTCTATTACAGGGCAAAAATAGCAATAATTTTCAATGTGACCAAATGATTTTTCGTTTTTTTTTGCAGGTGTCAACTTAATTGCTTAATTTTGCCAACGAATATGAATTTTTTATCAACCAATTTATAAACAAAAAACAAGAACACAAGCGTATGAAAAAGTTAATGATTGCACTCATGGCCGTTGTGGTCATGACAGTGATGTCAAGTTGTAGTGGAAACTCGAACTTGAGCGATGACCCCAAGGAGATGGTGAGTCAGTTGGATGAGAATCTGAAGGCTGGTGACGGCAACAAGTTCGTGACTATGCTTGGCGACGTAAAGACCAAGGCTATCAGTTTTGTCAAAGACAATCCCGCCAAAGCTAAGGAATATCTGCAGGCTGCCCAGAAGTTCCTCGTAGATAACAAGGACAAGGTGAGTGAGCTTATTGGTAAGATTTCTGACAGCGGTCTTGCTGAGAAAGCTCAGGGTCTTATAGGTGAGTTGGGAAACCAGGATGTGACTAAGCTCCTTGACAACATTCCTGGCATCTGAGAAACAGGATTCTGATGAATTGTGTAATTAAAGAACCCATGAAAAAACTGTTTCTGGCTGTTGTAGTAGCTTCAACGTTGTTTCTCACTGCTTGCTCCTCTTGCTTAGGCACCACGGCTACACCAGGCAGCGCTGCTCCGCAAGGCGAGGCTCCTGACGACACGCAGTCGATGGTGAGTGTCCTTGATTCGCTGTTGCAGGCGGGTGATGCGGCACAGTTTTATGGTGTGCTGGCCAACGTGCCGGAAAAGATGATGGAGGTAGCCGATACGGCACAGATTCGTGATTATCTGGTTGAACTGCAAGAATACCTTACGGCTCATCAGGCAGAAATAGATGCACTTGTCGAGAGTTCCTCCGACACGGTAACAAAGCAGGAACTGCCTGGGCTCGTAAAGTTCTTTAGCGACATCGACCAGTTGCTGGCTTTCTATGGCCTTGGGCAGACGAATGTCGACATGGCCGGTCATGTGACTGACGAGACCTCCCCTAACGGAGAAAACTGATTTGTTGAATAAAACGGGTCATTCGCTGAAAGCGTTTGTCCCGTTTTTTCTGTTTTTTTATCTTTGTACCGCTTTGCAGTCTTGCATTGCCAAGACCACTAAATGAAACATAATCTATATGAGAAGACTTTTACTCACTATGCTGCTCTTTATTGCCAGTATTAGTATTATCAATGCCATCAATGCCAACACTGTTGAGGTGAAGTATAGCGGTAATACCGCCACTATCACCATTGCCTCTAATATCAGCGCCTATGTTACCGTCAGCAGCGGCACTTCGTCGCACGTCAAGTTGGTGCAGGCCGAGGGCTTTGCGGGCATCAATGCCACAGTTGACAACGAAGACGGCGAAATTATCTATGTCCTGTCTGGCACATCTGCCGATGGCGAATTTTTTCTTGACGGTGCTTACAAGTGTCAGGTTGAACTGAATGGTGTGACGCTTACCAACCCTAAAGGTCCCGCCATCAATATCCAGAACGGCAAACGTGTTGAAGTTACAGCTAAGAAGGGTACGACCAGCACTATTGAAGATGGCGCCAACGATGACTATAATGGCTGCTATCACTGCAAAGGCCACACCAAGTTCAAGGGTAAGGGCACGCTCAACGTGAAGGGTAATTCCAAGCATGCTGTCTATAGTAAAGAGTATATAGAGGTGAAGAACATTACGTTAAACATTAGCGGCTCGGTGAAGGATGCCGTCCACTGCAAGGAATATTTTCTGATGGAAAGCGGAACAATATCTGTCAGCAGTGCCAGTGAAGACTGTATACAGGTGGAGCTTTCCAATAATCCAAAGACGGGCAAAACAGCTGGTCATGAGGACGAGAACACGGGCAACTTCTATATGACGGGCGGAACACTCGCCTTCAGCAACTACGGAGGCATGGCCATAAAGGCCGATGGTGACATCGAACTTACTGGCGGGAGCCGCAATTTCGATGCCAGTGCTATGCAGTCGCACGCTGGTATTGGCGACATTACGGTAGATGATTCCGTGGCTGTGTTCTACGACTTAAATGGTCGACGTCTCAACCAGCCTGTGCACCGTGGCGTCTATGTGGTTCGTCAGGGTAGAACGACAGTGAAGAAGATTGCCAGATAGCTTCAAGCAGGAGGAGAACATGTCGTCGGTGAAGTACAATAAGCAGGAACTCATTGTCTACACACTGCTTTGGGGCCTATTGTTCATAGCTCCTGTTGTGGGTCACTATGTCAGCACCATTCAAGACGATGGCGTTGCCTTCAGGTGGACCGACATGTTTTTCCTTTGGCGGCAGTATGCGCTGTTCCTTATTGTCTTCCTTTTTCATAACTTCTTTCTCGCTCCGTTGCTCCTTGAGCGTCAGCGACGGTGGCTCTACTTCTCGCTCATGGCCGTGTTGCTGGCTGCTTTCATTGCAGTTCAGTGCTCGGGACGGCCTGATGTGCCTAAGTCCAAGCCTGAGATTTCCATGGAAAATTCTCATCCCGTTGACATGCCGCCACCTCCTGACAGACAGGGGCATCCCAATGACAGACAGGGGCATCCCAATGACATGCAGGCGCCACCTAATGACATGCATGTGCCTCCCGATGACATGCAGGCATCTGGTGCCCCTCGTATGGAACCGCGCCGTGACATGAAGCGACCACCACTCGTCATCGGGCAGCACGACGTTGTGGCTGTCATCATCCTGATACTCATGCTGGGCATGAACCTGGGCGTAAAGCTATACTTTCGCCAGCGCGCCGACCGCCAGCACCTCATGTTGCTTGAGAAGCAGAGCTTGGAGCAGCAGCTGGAGTATCTGCGCTACCAGATTAACCCGCATTTCCTTATGAACACGCTCAACAACATTCATGCCCTCATTGACATTGACGGCGAGCGTGCCAAGGAGAGCATTGTAAGCCTGTCGAAAATTATGCGCTTTGTGCTCTATGAGGGTTCGAGGCAATTGGTGCCGTTGAGCCGTGAGCTTTCGTTTACGCAGGACTACATTGAGCTGATGCGCATGCGCGTTACCGACCGCGTGAAGTTCAGTATCTCTATGCCTGCTCAGGTACCTGACTGCCAGCTGCCTCCCTTGGTGCTCATAACTTTTGTGGAGAACGCGTTCAAACATGGTGTCAGCTATCGACAAAACTCTTTCATTGACATTGCCGTGAAGGTGGTTGACAGCCAACTGCGCTTCAGCTGCCGCAACAGCAAGATAGCCAAGACCGACGAACAGCCCGGAGGTGTAGGGCTTCAGAACGTGCGGCGCCGTCTTGACCTCATCTATGGCAACCGTTACAGTCTGATTATTTCCAACCAGGCCGAAGTCTATGGTATTGATTTGGTGCTCCCCCTGAGCCCTGTGACTACTGACGCATCCTCTTAACAACTGTCTACCGATGATAAAAGTATTGGCAATTGACGACGAACCGCTGGCTTTACAGCAGTTAGCGTCCTATATACGCAAAATTCCCTTCTTCCAGCTCTGCGGAGAGTGTATGAGTGCCTTAGAGGCACAGGACATCATGCAGCATGATGTCATTGACGCTCTTTTCTGCGACATCAACATGCCCGACCTTAATGGTATGGATTTCGTGCGGGGGCTGACGGTACCGCCTCTCGTGGTTTTCACCACCGCCTATAGCGAATATGCCATAGAAGGCTATCGTGTCAACGCTATCGACTATCTGCTGAAGCCCTTCAGTATGCAGGACTTCCAACGGGCGGCAATGAAGGTAAAGCAACAGTACGACCTGCTGCAGCGTTCCTTTGAACCGCAAGATATACAGCCGCAGATGCCCGTTGCTGCCTCAGAGGTGGTTGCTACTGACGATACGTTTTTCGTCAAGACCGACAACCGTACCGTGCGTGTCAGTATTCATGACATCCGATATGTCGAGGCCATGAGCGAATATCTGAAGTTGCATGTTGAAGGCCAGTCCAGACCGCTGATCACCTATTTGTCGATGAAAAAGATGGAGGACTTTCTGCCCGACAGTTTCATGCGCATACACCGCTCCTATATTGTCAACCTCAAAAAGGTGCATGAGGTGAACAAAAACCGTGTCATCATGGGCGCTGAAGAGTATCTTCCCATTGGTGACAGCTATCGCGATAAGTTTAGTCAGTATCTGGAAGGTCGCTTATTGACGAAATGAGCAAGCAAGCGGTCTCTATCCAAGACTATCTTACTTTTTCAACATCACCTTTCCATCAATAATATTCAGTCCTTGTTGGGGCTGTTTCAGGCGTATGCCATCAATTGAGTACACGGTGGCAGGTTGAGGCTGTTCCTTCGTCTCACTGATGGCCGTAGTACCGTTGAATACGTCTTTTATCTCATTCTCATTCAGTGCGTAGTTGTAAATGCGCACGTCTTGCATATAACCGTAATAGAAAGGGTTGTCGTTGATAAAACTGCGGCCGAGGTAGCCGATGACCGGTCTGACGTCAGCAGGGCTGATGGTGATAGCGGTGGTGGAGGCTGCCAGCGTGCCGTCTACGTAGATGCACGTCTTGCCAGGTGCCATCGTCACGGCTACGTGTTGCCATTTTCCCGAGGACAGTTTAGGTGCATCGAGCGACTGCTCGCTGCCCCCTTCTTTGACGGCAAGACGCATCACCGATCCGTTGTTAGGCGTGAGGAAGAGATAGTGCTCATTGTCATAGCCGAAATCGAACAGACGTTGCCATCCTGATGCTGACATGGGCCTTACCCACATTGCTACGGTCATTTCGTTGCCCGCCACTGTATTTGGCGGAAGTTCGGCCCACTGTGAGCCTTTGAAGTGCATGGCTTGGCTACCCTCGTCATGGCCATTCACGAAGGTCGGGCTGAGGGCAGTGACTGCGTGGCGCCAGTTTTCAGTGACATCATTGGTGACACCGTTCATCGGCCAGTGTCCCACCAGCGCCTTACCTGTAGGAATGGTGACGCTAACGGCTTCCGAAGGTAAGCTCTGGTTCTGCGCGCGGTCTATGGCTTTCACTTTGTAACGATAGCTGTGTCCTGGCAGGCATGTGTTGTCTACATACACTGCCACACTAAGTTCTTCCATGGGTTGGGCCACGCCGCGAGCTATGGTGTTCCATTCCTCACTCTCTTCTTCAGCTCTCAGTACCATATATCCGACAATATCCGGCTCCGTTCCCTGTTGCCATGTGAGGAAAGCTGAAGCCGACTGTGCCAGTGCCTCAAGTCCCATAGGCTTGGCCGGTGCTTCCGTCTCGTAGTCGATGTCAGCAGGCAGCAGGCGCCATTGCATTAGCTGGCGCATTGCCTCATTGGTGGGTAGCGTGCGCTGTACAATCTTTACGTTATTGGCGTTGCTGCTTGATTCTGGCGACAGGTAGAGTGCGCTCTCACGGTTGCGGATGTAATAGTAGCCGTTGTCGGCATATTGCAAGTACCACTGCTCGTTGCTGCTTGGTTTGTCGTTTTTGGAGTAGGCGATAACCTCGGCTGCGTTTTCTGTGGAAAAGTTGAGCACGTTCATCCTGGTCTTTGGGTTGTTGGCCGAGGTAAAGTCATAGAAGCTGTAGTCGCCACCGATGTAGGGGTCAACTGGCTGCATGTTCCACAGCTGACGTTTATTGCCGGAAAAAGGCTGGGCCAGTATGTTGCTGCTTGACACGGATACGACGTTACCCGTCACTCTGTTGACAATTTTATAGACACCTTCGGTGATGGCTACGGATGGCACATCGTCGCCAAAGATGATGTCATAGACGCGCTCGGCGTTTGACTGCCCTTGCTGGTAGCCTGTGCCGCCAGGCATCACCATGCGGAACTGTCGTGTGGGGCCTTCGCTGTCGAAGAACACGTCGCGGTCTAATGACACAAAGTTGTAGCTGGTGGTTTTGGCCTGTCGCTCGCTGGATCCTATGAAGGCTTTCACACGCCCATCGTCATGACGATAGACACTGGCGGCAGTCCAGTTGTTACGGTGTTCGCCGTAGGCCAGACGCTCTCCATGTCGGCTGATGTCGCAGAATTCACCGCGTGCGCGGCTGTCAAAGCCCCACCATATACCGACGGTCATACCGTATTCCAGGCCTATCATTGCCTCGGCCACGTTGTGCATCTCATCATTGTAGCCCACCTTGCCGTCTTTCTCTAACTGTTGGTAGAACTTGGCGTAGTTGTCGAAACTGCCGGCCAGCTGGTGCGTGTTGCCCCAGTCGTAATACTGCTTTCCACTGGTATACCAGGTGAGTGCCTTGTCGTTGTTCAGGGTGTTGCCGCCAACTATGTTGACGTCCTTCATACGCGGGTAATCCTCGCGCAACAGTTTGGCCACCTGCATCTGCTTTGATACAGTGGCCCCCTCTTCAGTTGTCCAGTAGTCTGGTTCGTTGAAGGGTGAAACACCCACAATGGGATGCTTTGTGTTCTGCTGCATCCAATGCACGTGGCTATTGATCATTGCGGCCCAGTGGTCAACAATGCAGCTCTTATTCACTACGAAATAGTCGTTGGTCCCCGCTTCCTGGTCGGCAGTAAAGACGATGGGTAATGTCTTTCCTACGATATCGAAGATTTTTGCACGCTGTTGCATCACGCTGATGATATCGCCAGCCAGCGACGAGTCATTGATGAGCGCCTTGGTGAAACGATAGGCCGAGCGTCCGATGCCTACGTTATCCTTCCCCATGTGGTTGATGCCCTTGCGTAGATTCTGCTCGCTTATCCACGCCTGGTCCAAGCCCCATGTCGGGTTAAAGCGGTAGCCCTCCTGGCTAAGGTCGAAGGCTATGGTGACGTCGGCTTTCTCCACTACCTGTGCATTGGATTGCAGATAGAAGGCAGAAAACAAGATGATGAGTGTACGTTTCATGGTGCTGTTGCTATTTCACGATAATCTTTCTGGCCTGTCCGTTAACAACCTTGATATACAGTCCGCTTGGCAACTGCCTGGCTTCAGACCTCAGTCTGCCGTCGATGCCATAGACACCATCCAGTTTGTCAGCCTTTGCTTTAGGAGTGCTGATGCCGGTCAGGTCGTCAATGGCGTGATATTTCAGTACGAAGCCCGTGGCGCACCACCAGCCCTCGCGGTTGTCCTTGCTGCCTGATGCATTGCCGAAGGGGTGCCACCATGACGTATGTGCGCCGTTCTTCGAGCTCTTGAAGCCCAGCGTCACCGATCCGTTGGCAGGCACGTAGACGGGCGTTGTCGTCAGCGTCTCCCATACGTCACTTACGGGCAGGTCGAACCAGTCGCGCGACAGGACGGGTGTTACTGCTTCTGCGTTGCCGCTCTTCAGGTAGCCGTGCTGGTCACTGATGCAGAAATGCTCCGTAGTGGCCTTGCACTCCAGCTCATAGTAACCCTCAGGTAAATCCGATACCGTCTGGCGTATCTCCATGGTGGCCGTCTTCGATGTAGTGCTCCACCAGGCGTTCCAGCATGTCTTGCCAAATTTTGTGGTAGCCTTCTGGTCTCCATCCTTATACGTTCCAACCACTGTTTCCCATCCATCGCTTTTCCCATTAGCAAATGTTGGATATTTGGGCTGCTTTGTAGAGCGGACGAAAGCCAGATTGGTATTGAGCAGCTGCTGCAACTCACTGACGGCATTCTTCTTTTCTTCCTTCGATGTCTGAGCGTTCTGAGCCAGTTCCAGCAACTCCTTCATGTGATTGTATTCGGGACATGGTTTCGCTTCTATGGCAGTCAGCGTAGTGGCTATGCGGGCTATCTCTTCGTCTAATGCTGTTGACTGCTCCTCATAAGCCGACTCGGCCTGCTCTTTCAGTTGTGCAATCACTTGTCCATGGTCTAAAGCCTCGTCGCGCGTAGTGAAAAGCGGACGCAGTTCTACGGCATCTATCTGTGCCTTGGCCCCCAGTGTGTTGAATGACAGGAGCCCCTTGTCGTATGTCTCGCTGTTGAAAATGAACGACTCCAGATTCCATTCCGTTCCGTTGGTGGCCTTGGCCACCTCTTTTGTCAGTGTTGTTCCGTTGGCACTCAGTCCCAACTTCACATTGTTGCCGCTGTTGATAGTAGCTATGCGGAAGATATAGTCCTGATTGGGAGTGAGCTCGACAACTTCCTTCACTGCCGATGCTGAATTCATGCTCCCATTGAGATGCGCCTGTAGATAGGCTCCCCCCTTATAGCCGCCATCACCGACAATTTGGAAATTCGGTTCTGCCAGCAAGCTCCCAGTTCCACTAGTCCATTCGGTGAAACCCAGGTCGAAGTCGCCGTTGAGCAGCATGTTTCCGCCCACGTAGCGCAACTGCTCATTGACCTCCACTACATCGCCCACGTTCAGTTCTTCCGATGTGTAGTATTCTTTGCCGTTGAGGTCGATAAGGTGCAGTCTGTACTGGATGTTTTCGTCAGTACGGTCTACATCGTATGTATAGCTTGAGGCTACCTCTTTCTGTTGA
>JAILAA010000137.1 GCA_024681875.1 Prevotella sp. | reverse complement strand
ACACGTTCCTGACGAAAAGAATTTTTGACGTGTCTCGATACCGACCGAACCAAACTTTAATTAATCACATTTTCAAAGAACTCTTTGGCTGTGCGGCATAGCCGTTAGGCCGTATATTGAATTTTTAACGAACTATTGATTATGTGAAATTAAGTAATTAGTGACTGTTTTACAGCGTGCAAAGATAATAATAATGTGGCAATTGGAGAAAAGAAAAATAAGAAAAGATGGGGGGCTTGTCCTTTTAAAACCCGTCACGAAACAAATGGAAAAAAGTATGAAACAAAAAGGAAAGAGTGTAATGACACCCTTTCCTTTTTCTTTGAATGATTCAGGTAACTTCTATCAGTCGGCGTTGTTTTCAGGACGCAGCTGACGCACCACGGCGCCGGCCTGCCACATCTCCTGATTGCGCATAGCCTCCAGTTCCTTTTCAAGGCCGGCACGATAGTCGGGCTTCGAGTTGGAGTCGATGCTGATCTGTGCCTCGATGCCGCTCTTCACCGAGAGGTAGAGCCACTCCATGACGGGCTTGATGGCATCGTGGAAACGGGGAGCCCAGTCGAGGGCGCCACGCTGTGCAGTAGTCGAGCAGTTGGCGTACATCCAGTCCATACCCTTGGCGCCGAAGAGCGGGCCAAGGCTCTGGGTGAGCTCCTCAACGGTCTCGTTGAAAGCCTCCGAGGGAGAGTGTCCATGCTCGCGCAATACCTCATATTGAGCCAGAAGCAGACCCTGAATGGCGCCCATCAGCGAGCCGCGCTCACCGGTGAGGTCAGAGGTGGCCTCACGCTCGAAAGTGGTCTTGAAGAGGTAGCCAGCACCGATGCCGATACCGAAGGCGATGGTCTTCTCCTCAGCCTTGCCACTGGCGTCCTGATAGACGGCGTAGGAGCAATTCAGGCCGCGGCCCTCGCAGAACATGGTGCGGAGGCTGGTGCCGCTGCCCTTGGGAGCCACGAGAATGACGTCGACATCCTTCGGGGGAACAACGCCCGTGCGGTCGCTCCAGTTGATGGCAAAGCCGTGTGAGTAGTAGAGCGTCTTGCCCGGCGTGAGGTGCTTCTTGATGGTGGGCCACACCTGAATCTGTCCAGCGTCGCTGAGCAACATGCAGAGGATGGTGCCCTTCTGGGCGGCCTCCTCGATGCTGAAGAGCGTCTTGCCCGGTACCCAACCGTCGGCCACGGCCTTCTCGTAAGTCTTGCCTTCACGCTGACCTACAATGACGTTGAAGCCGTTGTCGCGCAGGTTGCAAGCCTGTCCAGGTCCTTGGATGCCATAGCCTATGACGGCAATGACCTCGTCCTTTAATACTTCACGTGCTTTCTCCAATGAGAACTCCTTGCTGGTGACCACTGTCTCGATGACGCCACCAAAATTCATTTCTGCCATGATTGCAAAATGGTTTTAATTGTTGAACTTATCTCCTTGGAACCATGCCCGTCCTGCTCGAGGACAGTCGTTTTGTTGGCCCAAAACGCCAGCTGCACGAGATGGCGACAAGAGATCGTAATCTTTTAGGGGTGCAAAATTATCAAAATGTTACGAAACGGCCAAATATTCTGCCGTTTTTTCTCTGAAGGAGCCCGATTTAGTGCCTTTTCTTTACAAACTAGTTGGTCGGTATTGCTTAAACTATGTAGGAACTGAGCATGAAGGCTTCCATCTCTTCCGGATGATAGGGAATGCGCTTGGTGCCGAGGAAGCGGCAACCGTCGGCAGTGATGAGCAGGTCGTCCTCAATGCGCACGCCGCCGAAGTCCTTGTAGGTCTCCAGCAGGTCGAAGTTGAGAAACTCCTTGCAATGGCCTTCCTTGCGCCAGAGGTCGATGAGCTGGGGTATGAAATAGATGCCAGGCTCGTCGGTGACGACAAAGCCTTCCTCAAGCCGTCGGCCCATGCGCAGACAGTTGGTGCCGAACTGCTCCAGATTGGGACGTGTCTCGTTGTCGAAACCTACGTGTATCTGTCCCAAACCTTCCATGTCGTGCACGTCCATGCCCATCATGTGACCTAAGCCGTGAGGCAGGAACATGGCGTGTGCACCAGCAGCTACGGCCTCGTCTATGTCGCCCTTCATCAGGCCCAGCTCCTTCAGTCGCTCACTCATCCTGCGGCAGACGGCAAAGTGCACGTCCTTGTACTTCACGCCTGGCTTGGCCACCTGCAGCACATAGTCGTGACATTCCTCCACGATGCTGTAGATATCCAGCTGACGCTGCGTGAACTTGCCGTTGACAGGCATGGTGCGGGTGTTGTCAGAGCAGTAGTCGTCGAGTTCGCAACCGGCGTCACAGATGACGATGCGCCCGTCTTCCAGTAGTGCGCCGCTGGGGTTGCCGTGCATAATCTCGCCGTGTTGTGAGAAGATGGTGGCGAAACTGACGCCCTGTGCCAGTGAGCGAGCGATTCCGTCCACCTGTCCGCCGATGTAACGCTCAGTCACGCCCGGACGGATGAGCTTTTGGGCCGTAGTGTGCATCTCGTAGCCCACGTCGCAGGCGCGCTCAATGGCCTCAATCTCCTGTGGCTCCTTCGTACTGCGCATCTTTACGACTGCCTTGATGAGCTCTACCGAGGCGGCCTCCTTCTGCTTCGAGGGATGGATACCTAACAAGTCCATGATCTGAATCTTCGTGTCGTGGCGGTAGGGAGGGAGGAAATGAATCCTGAGCTCTGAATTCTGAGTTTTGAGTTTTGAAGGCAGTTGAGCCATCGGGGCGGTCTTTGTAACGCCTACCTCGGCGGCCAGGTCGGCTACGCTGGGCACGAATCCCATCCACACGATGTCCTCGATGTCGATGTCATCGCCAAAAAGCCACTCCTCGTCGTTGTCGATGTCGATGACGCCCACAAGACCGTCGCGGTGCTGGCCGAAATAATAGAGAAAAGACGAGTCCTGACGCATGGGAGCGTAGGAGTTGGCAGGATAGTTGGCCGGTGCCTCGTTGTTGCCGAAGAGTACGATGACGCCATTGCCCACAAGCCGCTTGAGTTCCGCGCGGCGACGGATATAAGTTTCTTTACTGAACATAAACATAAAAATTTCTGCAAAATTACATATATATATGCGAAAAACCAAATTTTTTCCATATCTTTGCAAGTCGAATAACAAAAAACATTCGTTTAATAAACTATGAAAGGACTGATGATGATGTGCATGGCAGCAGTGTTGGTTGGATGTAGCACCGCTACTGACATGAATCTGGAGCAGCAGGTAGACGAGCTCTACGCAAAGATGACGCAGGAGGAGCGCATTGCCCAGCTGCGGAGTATGTATATGGATGAGCTCTTTGACGGGCAGGGACGGCTGGACACGGCGAAGTGCCGTGAACTGATTCCCAACGGCATCGGACACTTCTCGCAGTATTGCAGTCAGGTACCACGTGAGCCTAACGAGCTGCGCGACCGTGTGGCCTCACTACAGGACTGGCTGATGCACAACACCCCCAGTGGCATACCGGCTCTCTTCCACGAGGAAGTGCTGTCGGGCATCAACACCCGTGGCGCCACCATCTATCCGCAGCAGATAGGACAGGCCTGCTCGTTCAATCCTGAGCTGGCCGAGAAGAAAACGCTGCAGACGAGCACCACGATGCGCAAGATGGGCGGTGTGCTGTCTCTCTCGCCGATGGTCGACGTGTGCCGCAATCCGAGTTTCAATCGCTTGGAGGAGTCATACGGCGAGGATGCCTACCTGTCGGCCGTGATGGGCGTGGCCTTCGTGAAAGGTCTGCAGCAGGGCGACCTGAAGAAAGGCGTGGGTGCCTGCTCGAAGCATTATCTGGGCTATGGCGGTGGCGGTGACTCTGACGACAAGGAACTGATGGAAGAGATTCTGCTGCCTCACGAGACGATGATCCGCCTGGCTGGCAGCCGTGCCGTGATGCCTGGTTATCATGCGATGGCTGACAGGACAGGCGAAAACATCAAATGCGTAGCCAACAGCAAAATTCTGGAAGATATCCTGCGCAATTATCTCAGCTTCGATGGTATGGTGGTGAGCGACTACACAGCCATCGACCAGCTCAGTCCCAAGGATGAACCGATTATATGTGCCACAGTGGCTATCAAGGCTGGCTGCGACGTCGATTTTCCGCATGGTGCCAACTATAAGTATCTGCAACAGGCCATTGACAAGGGACTGGTGGAGCAAGCAACGCTGGAGCGTGCTGTGAAGAACGTGCTGCGCTATAAGATTCGCTGTGGTCTGATGGACGAAAATCCCTATCTCTATAGCAAAGAGAACATCGTTCTCGATACGCCTGAGGAGCGCAAGACAGCCTACGAAATCGCCACACAGTCCATTGTCCTCCTTGAGAACAATGGCATCCTGCCACTTACATCTCAAAACTCAAATCTCAAAACTCAAATCTTGTTGACTGGCCCCAATGCCAACTCGATGTGGGCTATGTGTGGCGACTACTCATTCCCCGCCATGAGCTACTTCTGGAAGAAGAACACCGAAGACTTGGAGCATCCCGACATCGTCACACTCTTAGAGGGCATGAACGGACATAGGCCCGAGGGCGTTGACATTCTCTATTCGCGTGGTTGTGACTGGACGGAGGAGATTGAGACGAAATATCAGGAGCTGGGCGACGAGCGTGCCTGGGAATACGAGATACTGCACCGTAAGGTGGACTCTGGCGAGAAGGCCGACAAGACCGAGGCGCTGAGAATGGTCCGTCAGGCCGATGTTATCATCGCAGCCGTGGGCGAGAACGTAATGCTCTGCGGAGAGAATCGCGACCGTCAGGGTCTGCGTCTGCCTGGCAAGCAGGAGCAGTATGTCGAGGAGCTGCTGGCTACGGGAAAACCCGTTGTGCTGGTCGTCTTCGGCGGCAGGGCACAGGTCATCTCCGGCATTGCTGAGCGCTGCGCCGCCGTCATCCAGGCCTGGTATCCTGGCGAGGAGGGCGGCAATGCCGTGGCCGACATTCTCTTCGGAAAGGTGTCACCATCGGCCAAGCTCTCTGTCAGTTATCCCAACACCGAACTATACGAGCCCATCTGCTACAACTATTCCGAAGAGAAGGACTCGCGTGTGCAGTGGCCTTTCGGTTACGGCTTAAGCTACACCACGTTTGAATATGCCAACTTGCACGCCGAGGCTGAGGTACCGACAAACAGCCAGTGCGTGAACCTTTCCTTTGAGGTGAAGAACACGGGTGAGGTGGCCGCCGACGAGATTGCACAGGTCTACCTCTCACCGCTCTCAACACAGCACACGCCACTGAAGCCTCAGACCCTACAGGGCTTTGCCCGTGTGTCACTGCAGCCAGGCGAGACGAAGACGGTGAAGGTAAAGCTCTACACCGAACAGTTCGGCAACTTCTCCAACGAGGGACAGCCTCAGTGGAATGTCAGTCCGGGTACCTACATTGTGAAGGTTGGCGCCTCGTCGGCCGACATCCGCCTGCAACAGCAAGTCGTATTGACAGGCGAGAAGAGCAGCAAGCCTCTGCGCGTGCATTATTTCTCAGAAAGTTCAGTTAATTAAAAAAAACATGATGAAAAGAGTGACGTTTTTGTTGGCAGCGCTGCTGGTCGTATGCTTCGGCATACAGGCGGCAGGACAGCTGACGGTAAAGAAAGTGGCACGCAACGCCGTGCGCATCCAGTATACCGAGGGCCAGGTGAATAGCGACCTGCCCGACTGGGTTTACGTGAAGAAAGACGAGGTGGCCAACTGCGAACTCAAAGTGGAGGTAAAAGGCCAGCGCCTTGTCATCAAGGACAAAAATGGTAAAAAGGTGTTCAGCGCTACACGTCACGAGCTGAAGGACGGCGTGGCTACGCTTGCTTTCTCATCGCCAAAGGATGAGAGCCTTTTCGGCCTCGGTCAGTTTCAGGACGGCTACAGCAATGTGCGAGGGCTCTCGCGCCGCTTGACGCAGGTGAATACGCAAATCTGCCTGCCCATGCTCGTCTCCAGCAAGGGTTATGGCATTCTCTGGAACAACTATGGCCTTACCGAGTTCAATCCGTGCACCAACAGCGTCGCCCTTGTGAAAAATGATAAAGCGGGAGAGAGCGAAGTAGTGAATGTTACCTCGACTGAGGGCGGCAAGCGTGAGGTGAGGCAGCGTAACATCTTCGAGGCCACCATCAACATTGACAAGGCTGGCGACTACTCCCTGCTCTTGGATGTGGGACAGTCGATGGCACGCCGCCATAACCTCGTCATTGACGGACAGCCTGTCATTAACATGCAGAACCTGTGGCTGCCGCCTACGACTTCGTCTATTGTTAACCTGACGAAAGGACAGCACACCATCAGCGCCGAACTGACTGGTGGCGACAAGCCTACATTATATTATAATATAGTGAAAGACGAAACCGTCTTCCGCTCACCCGTCTCCACAGCCGTCGACTACACCGTGTTCGTCGGCTCCCCTGACGAAATCATCGCCACCTACCGCGAGCTCACAGGCCCTGCGCCCCTCATCCCCTCATGGGCTCTGGGCTATATCCACTGCCGCGAGCGCTTCCACTCTTCTGAGGAGATTCTGCAGACCGCCAACCGTTTCCGCCAAGAGGAGATTCCTGTCAGCGTATTGGTGCAAGACTGGCAATACTGGGGCAAGTACGGTTGGAACGCCATGCGTTTCGATGAGGAATTCTATCCTGACCCCAAGGCGCTCACCGACAGCCTGCACAAAATGGACATGCACCTCATGCTCAGCGTGTGGTCGAAGATTGACAAGAACAGCGAGGTGGGCAAGCAGATGACGGCAGACAATTACTATATTCCCGGCACCGACTGGATTGACTTCTTCAATCCTGACGCTGCCGCTGCCTACTGGAAGAACTTTGCTGAGCGCCTCGTTCCCTTAGGTATCGACGCCTGGTGGCAGGACGCCACCGAGCCTGAGAACGACGATTTGGCAGGACGCCGTGTCAACAATGGCCGATGGTCAGGTGAGCAGGTGCGCAACGTCTATCCGCTGATGGTCAACAAGACGGTCTTTGAGGGACTGCGCAGTGTTGGCGTCGCCCAGCCGATGATTCTCACCCGCTGCGGTTTCCCCGGCATCCAGCGCTATGGCGCAGCCCTGTGGAGTGGTGACGTGGGCAACGACTGGGAAACTTTCCGCCGTCAGATCGTGGCCGGTCTTGGCGTGCAGGCTGCCGGCCTGCCTTGGTGGACCTATGATGCTGGCGGCTTCTTCCGTCCCGGCGACCAGTACACCAATCAGGACTATATCGAACGGATGCTGCGCTGGATAGAGACCAGCGTCTATCTGCCTCTTATGCGAGTGCACGGTTATATGAGCAACACCGAGCCTTGGAACTACGGCCCGGAGGCTCAGGCCATCATTGCCGATTGCGTCAAAGAGCGCGAGCAGATGCGCCCCTATTTGGAGGAGTGTGCTCGCCGCGTGGCCGAGGAGGGCTACACGCTGATGCGTCCGCTGGTGTTCGACTTTGCCGACGATCCCGCCGCCTTGCAGCAGAAATACGAATATATGTTCGGCCCTGACCTGCTTATCAGTCCCGTCACCGAGCCTGGCGTCACCGAGTGGCGCACCTATCTGCCTAAGAACGCCCGTGGCTGGCGCGACAAGCTGACTGGCCAGCACTACGACGGCGGCCAGTTCGTCACCACTCCCGTCGACAAGGCCCATATCCCCGTCTTTGTCAGGGAATAACCATCGAATAGAAACGCTTTGCTCATGTTGAAAATGAGAAACCTGATAATGCTGTCCGTCCTGTTGACGGGTTCGCTTGCGCTGAATGCGCAAAAAGTTACGCAGTATACTACTACCGAAAAATCTCCATGGGTAACAGGCAAGACGGCACTTGCTACCAAGGCCTTGGGAACGGTGGTAGCTGCTGTGGATGGAAACGAGAAAGGTGTTGCGTTCCGCGCCTGGGGTACCACGTTCAATGAGTTGGACTGGGACGCCTTCAACATGTTGAGCCGCGACGACCAAGACGAGGTGATGCGCAATCTGTTTGCCAAGGACGGCGACCTGCGGTTCACGCATGGCCGTGTGTCGATGAACGCCAACGACTACGCCCGCAGCTGGTATTCATGCGATGACGTGGTGGGCGACCTCGGACTGAAGCACTTTAACATCGAGCGCGACAAGCGGAACATCATCCCCCTGGCCCGTGCCGCACAGAAATACTGTCCGCAACTGCAGCTTTTCATGAGTCCGTGGAGCCCGCCGACCTGGATGAAAATCAATCAAGACTACTGCGTGCTGAGCAGTCCGTATAATACTCAGTCGAAGGAGAAGGACTATCTGCTCTTTAGTCTCACCCCAGCCCCCTCTTCAAAAGGCGAGGGGGGGACAGACGACAGCGAGGTGAGTGTAGACCCTGACGAGATGAAATTACTGGGTGAGCGCGAAGGAGTCTTCCCCCGTCGTCTGGCTACGCAGGACTATTTCATTCAGGACCCGCGTTACTTGCAGAGCTATGCCGACATGTTCTGTCACTTCATCGACCTCTATGCTGAGCAAGGGCTGCCCATCACAAAGGTGATGTATCAGAACGAAGCCTATTCCTACACCCCCTATCCCGGCTGCGCCTGGACGGCAGAGGGTACGCTGCGCTTTAACAACGAATATCTGGCTCCTACGCTCCGGAAGAAACATCCTGAGGTGGAGCTGTGGATAGGCACATTCAATACCAACCGCCTGGACTATGTCGAGAAGATCATCGACGGGCTTGTCGCACCTGTCTCTGAAAATGTAAGTAGTAAATCGTCAAATAGTAAACCAATCATTGGCATCGCAACCCAGTGGGAGTGTCGCGAGAACCTGCCCCAACTGCGGCAGCGCTATCCGCAGCTACGCCTGATGATGAGCGAGAGCGAGTGTGGCAACGGCTCGATGGACTGGAAGGCTGGTGAGCACACCTTCTTCCTGCTCAGCGACAACTTAGGCAATGGCTGCGATGAATACTATAATTGGAACTTCATTCTTGCCGACAAAGGTCAGTCGACATGGGGCTGGACTCAGAACGCTCTTATTCAGGTAGACAGCAAAACACGCCAGAAACGCTATACTGCCGAATACTATGCCTACAAGCATTTCTGCCAGTTTGTTGCGCCAGGCACAGAAATGATTACCTATGCTGGCCGAGAATACAGCAAGACTCCTGTCGTCGTGTTCCGCAACGGTCAACAGTTCATCGTCACAGTCGGTAACTTCACCGACCATGATGTCAGCTTGAGTGTCAAGATAAAGGACAAGTACTTGAATGTGGCAACTGTTCCACACTCGTTTAATACCTATGTGATAGGTAAGTAACGTTCAACCGCACATCAGCGGGCATCAGAAACCGAAGATGCGGGCTACGGTGGCGTTGGTGCGGTGGGCTATTTCCTCGGGGGTGACGCCGTAGGCCTCGGCTAAACGTTGCAGGACGTTGACAACGAAGGCTGGCTCGTTGCGCTGGCCACGGTGGGGAACGGGCGCCATATAAGGGGCGTCGGTCTCAAGGACGATTCGGTGGAGGGGAACTATGGCGGGCAAGACCTCGGGCAGGTGGCTTTTCTTGAACGTGGAGACGCCTCCGATGCCAAGAACGAAGTTGTCGAACTGCAACAGTTCGGCTGCTTCTTTTTCATTACCCGTAAAACAATGAAACACACCGCCAGGCAATTCGCGCGCGTACTTTTTCAATATTGCCACCATCTCATTCTGCGCCTTGCGGCAGTGAATCATCAGGGGCAGGCGCATCTCTACCGACCATTTTACCTGTTCTTCAAAAGCCTGCAGCTGCTCCTGCTCGAATTCGCGGCTCCAGTAGAAGTCGAGCCCCACCTCGCCGATGGCAGCAACGGTCATGTCGTTGGCATCGGATTCACACGGATGAACACGGTCCAAAATATTCTTTATCTGGGAGAGTTGTTCTTGCCAGTCGGCACGCACTTCCTCGGGATGCAGGCCTAGCATAGGATAGAGATAGTCGGGATGCTGCTGGCAGAGCTTCAAGATTCGCTCTGATGAAGGAAGGTCGATGGCAGGCAGGAAGATGGCCTTGCAGCCAGCCTCGCGTGCCCGCTGCATCACCTCAAGGCGGTCGTCGTCAAACTCCTCGCCGTCTAAATGGCAGTGCGTATCAATGAAGGAAATCATCAAACTTAAATTCTCAATTCGAAAACTCATTTCCTCCTCTCCATCATCTCGTCGGTATAGTCGAGCAGTCGCTTCTTGCGCTCTTCGCTGACGCCGACGCGAGCCAGATACTTGCGGCACTCACCAAAGTAATAGTTAATCTTCTGCTCGCACAGCTGACGAATGCCAATCTGGTCGTAGAGTTCGGTGACGGCACGTACTTTCTCAGTGCGATTGAAGTCCTTTGCCTCTATCCATCTCATCAACTCCTGACGCTGTTCAGGATTGGCACGATTAACGGCGTTGATGAGCATGTAAGTCTTCTTGTTCGAGGTGATGTCGCCGCCAATGGCCTTGCCGAAGACTTTCGGGTCGCCATAGACGTCGAGCAGATCGTCCTGTAGCTGGAAGGCGAGGCCTAGCTGCTCGCCAAACTTATAAAGATTGTCGACATCCTCCTGCGGCGCATCGGCCAGCAGAGCGCCAATCTTCACGGCACAGGCCAGCAGTACGCTGGTCTTCAGGCGTATCATCTCGATGTATTCGTCCTCGGTGACGTCGTTGCGCGTTTCGAAGTCCATGTCATATTGCTGTCCCTCGCCTATCTCGAGCGCCGTCTCTGTGAAAACGTCAAGCACGGCCTGCAGATGCTCTTTCGGGCATTGCTGCATACGCTGGTAGGCCAGTACGAGCATGGAGTCGCCCGAGAGGATGGCTGTGTTGGCGTCCCAGCGCTTGTGCACCGTCTCGTGGCCGCGGCGCAAGTCGGCGTTGTCCATCAGGTCATCGTGCAGCAGCGTGTAGTTGTGATAGGTCTCCAAGGCCAGCGCCTGCATCATAATGTCGGCGGGGTTGTCCTTGTAAAGGTTATAGGCCAGGAGCATGAGCACGGGCCTAATGCGCTTGCCTCCCAGGGAGAGAACATACTTTACCGGTTCGTAGAGTGAGGCGGGGCGGCGGTCGTAGGGCAGTGCATCGAGTGCCGCGTTGACTTGTCTGAGGATTTCTTCTGAGGTGTACATATATTTTTCTTTATATCTTGAATACTACGGGAATACAGACCTTGGTGCGGCAAGGCTCATCGTTAAGGATGCCGGGCGTCCAGCGAGGCATGGTGCGCAGTACGCGCAGTACCTCGGCGTCGCACAGGGGATGCAGCGAGCCGATGACCTTGACGTCGGTAATGCTTCCGTCGGTGTTGACGATGAACTCGGCCACCACTTTACCCTGCACTTGTCGCTCTTGCAGCTCTGAGGGATATTTCAGGTTGCGAGAGAGCCATTTGATAAACTCCGTGAGTCCGCCGGGAAACTGTGGCACGTCCTCGACAACGCGCAGACTGACGGCATCTTCGTCGGGTGGGGGAGGGGGCTCCATGTCCTCCACCTCTTCCTGCGCCTCCATGTCGTCGTCAACATCGGTTTCCACGTCTTCGTCATCATCCAGCACCTCTTCCACCTCTTCCTCCACCACTACGAGCTTCGTCTCAGGTTTTGGCTCTGCTTTCGGTGCCAGAAGTTTTTCATTGTTGTCGTTGAGCAGGGGCGGCAGCTCCATATCGTTGTCAAGACGAGCCAGAAGGTCGGGGTCGTCCAAGGGGTCATCGGGTTCCACGGTATACTCCAAGGCCACGAAGGCACAAGCCAAGGCTACCACCAGCCCCAACAGCAATCGCTGCGGGCGGCGGCGCTCCAGGTCGGCTTGTGGGCTCTTCTTCTGTTCCATCATTCTAAGGGGTACCGCCAAAATGGTGGCACCCCCTATATATTAAATAATGTGTGAAGCCGTGTAGCTTACTTCTTCTTCAGCAGGTCACGAATCTCGGTGAGCAGCTCTTCCTGCGTGGGACCCTTCGGAGCCTCGGGGGCAGCAGCCTCTTCCTTCTTCTTCAGATTCGACATCTTGTTGATGGCTTTCAGCACCATGAAGATACAGAAGGCTACAATAAGGAAGTCGACCACGTTCTGGATGAACTTACCATACATCAGTTCGGCATCGCCCACCTTGGCAGAGAGCGTAGAAAAGTCCACCTTGCCTACAATCATGCCTACCAGCGGCATCAGCACATCGTCAACAAGCGAGCTGACAATCTTGCCGAAAGCAGCACCGATGATTACGCCAATGGCCATGTCCATGACATTGCCCTTCATGGCAAACTCTTTGAATTCCTTAATTAATCCCATAGCTTTTAATGTTTAAGTGGATAATGGTTATTGTTGAGTGTTTATTGTTGAGTGTCGAGTGACGGTTGAGTGTTGTTTTGTAAACTTAACGTTGCAATTGTCTGCTAAATGTTTGACCTATGACAATTTTCAATTTTCAATTTTAAATTTTAAGATTATTAAGACTGAATTTTGATGCAAATATAAGAATTATTTTGTAACTTTGTGCCCGAAAACAGAAAAAAATGCATCGGAGGGTGCAAAAAAGTGATTTTTTCAATTTATTCATTCTATAACAAACAAAAAAACATGACAAAAGTTGCAATTAACGGTTTCGGCCGTATCGGTCGCCTCGCTTTCCGTCAGATGTTCGAGGCTGAAGGTTACGAAGTAGTAGCAATCAACGACTTGACCAGCCCCAAGATGCTGGCACACCTGCTGAAGTATGACACCGCTCAGGGCGGTTTCTGTGGCAAGTTCGGTGAGAACAAGCACACCGTTGAGGCTGGTGAGGACTTCATCGTTGTCGATGGCAAGAAGATTACTATCTATGCTGTTCCTAACGCTGCTGAGCTGCCTTGGGGCAAGCTCGACGTTGACGTCGTCCTCGAGTGCACAGGTTTCTACACCTCAAAGGAGAAGGCTTCTGCCCACCTGACTGCTGGTGCCAAGAAGGTTGTTATCTCTGCTCCTGCTGGCAACGACCTGCCCACTATCGTTTACAACGTTAACCACAAGACTCTGACTCCCGCCGACACCGTTATCAGCGCTGCTTCTTGCACCACAAACTGTCTGGCTCCTATGACGAAGGCTCTGAACGACTTCGCTCCCATCCAGAGCGGTATCATGACTACTGTTCACGCTTACACTGGCGACCAGATGATTCTGGACGGTCCTCAGCGCAAGGGTGATGTTCAGCGCGCTCGTGCTGGTGCTCAGAACATCGTTCCTAACTCAACTGGTGCTGCTAAGGCTATCGGTCT
>JAILAA010000084.1 GCA_024681875.1 Prevotella sp. | reverse complement strand
TGTGCTGCCATCTTGCTGAAATGGTTGTTCAGGCTGGTCTGCGCGATAAGCAGCTCTTTGGCCTCGTGCTTGTCGAAAAGTGAGGCTGGAGAACCATAGAATTCGTATGTGTCTGACTCCAAGATGTGTAGGAGAATTATGTTTCTGTTAGACATAATAAAATCGTAGTTTTTAGGTTACAAAGTTACGATTTTTGTTAGCGGAATTTAAATAAAATAATACCATTAACACGGGCAAAAAGCAAATTGGTATTCTAATTGAAATAGGATACTAATTTGTGGGTTTAATGTTAAAAACGACTATCCAAGATTACATTTGTATGTGATACAGCAAGTAGTGTCATGGGAACAGTTCCATCGACATATTTGAAGAAAAAGCAATATTTGTGGGGAAAATGTTTGTTTAAATGGTTCTACTTCATTTTTATTGAAAGCAATTTGTGTTTTTTTCTTAATTGCAAACAATTTTATGTTTCCGGTCGTTGCACACATGTTTCAGGCGCAGAAACACATGTTTCACGTCCGGAAACACATGTTTCACGTCCGGAAACACATGTTTCTCGTCCGGAAACATAAAATTCTCATTTGTATCAACTAAATTGCAGAAGAACCGTTATAATTGAAAATGATGGTCTCACTGGCTGCTTACAGGCCGCTTCTTCGTTGTTGGCAGCGGACGGGACAACATTAACAGCGCCCGCTGCCATTATCGGCAGCGGGCGGGAAAAATGATGGCAGCACTCGCTGCCAACCTGTTTCTGTTGTTGGGGATGTCAGTGCACGCTATAGCGCTTCAAAGTTTTCCTTGTTCACCCAGATAGGAATCCTTGAAGCCGAGGAAGTAGAGCACGCCGTCGAGGCCGATGGTGGTGATGCTCTGCTTGGCGTTGGCCACGACGCGGGGCTTGGCATGGAAGGCTATGCCGAGGCCGGCCTCGCTGATCATCGGCAGGTCGTTGGCGCCGTCGCCCACGGCGATGGTCTGTGCCAGGTTGACTTTCTCCACCTGGGCGATGAGCTTCAGCAGCTCGGCTTTGCGTGCGCCGTCGACGATGTCGCCCACATAGCGGCCTGTCAGCTTGCCGTTCTCGTCCACCTCTAATTCGTTGGCGTAGACATAGTCGATGCCGTAGCGTCGCTGCAGGTATTCGCCGAAGTAGGTGAAACCGCCCGAGAGGATGGCAATCTTGTAGCCGCAGCGCTTGAGGATGGTCATCAGGCGGTCGGTGCCCTCGGTGATGGGCAGATGCTCGGCAATGTCCTGCATGACGCTGATGTCGAGCCCCTTGAGCAGCGAGACCCTGCGTGTAAAGCTTTCCTTGAAGTCTATCTCGCCGCGCATGGCGCTTTCGGTGATGGCCCGTACTTCGGCTCCTACGCCGGCGCGCTCTGCCAGTTCGTCGATGCACTCTGTCTGAATGAGCGTCGAGTCCATGTCGAAGCAGATGAGGCGGCGCATACGGCGGAACATGTCGTCCTTTTGGAACGAGAAGTCTACCTCCATCTCGGCCGAGAGCTTGAGGAACTGCCGCTGCATCTCCTGGCGGTCAGCAGGCTCGCCACGCAGCGAGAACTCGATGCAGGCGCGGGTGTGCTTGGCCGGATTCTTGATGCTCTTGCGGCCCGTCATGCGTCGGATGGCGTCGATGTTAAATCCCTGATCGGCGATGACGCGCGTGGCGGCCTCAATCTGGCGGGCTTCTAACTGGCGGCCCATCACCATGAGGATGTAGCGGTTTTTGCCCTGATGGCCCACCCACTCCTCGTACTCGTCGTCGCTGATGGGCGAGAAGCCGATGTTCACGCCCAGCTCGGTGGCCTTGAACAGCAGCTCCTTCATCACCTGTCCGCTATGTGCCTCGTCCATGCGGATGAGGATGCCGAGGGATAGGGTAGAGTGGATATCGGCCTGGCCGATGTCGAGTATCTGTGCATCGTAGCGGGCCAGGATGCCCATGATGGATGCGGTTAGTCCTGGACGGTCCTGTCCGGTGATGCGTACCAGGAATTGTTCTTCGCGGTAGTTTTCTTGCATTCTCAATTGATCATCTTTTTTGCAAAATTAGGTATATTATTTTTAATGGCCAAATTTTTTTGTGTGTTTAGCAGAAAATGCTTATTTTTGCAGACGGAATAACCATAACTCACTGTAATATGAAATTAAAGATAGCTGTTTTGCCAGGTGACGGCATAGGTCCGGAGATTATGCAGCAAGGTGTAGCTGTGATGAAGGCCATCGCTCACAAGTTCAATCACGACTTTTCCTTCGAGGAGGCTCTGGTGGGTGCCTGTGCCATCGATGCCGTCGGTGACCCATATCCCGAGGCAACGCACCGATTGTGCATGGATAGTGATGCAGTGCTTTTTGCCGCTGTGGGCTCGCTGAAGTATGATAACGACCCTAGTGCCCCTGTGCGCCCTGAGTCGGGCCTGCTGGCCATGCGTAAGAAGCTGGGACTGTTTGCTAACATAAGGCCTGTTGCCACTTTCGACTGTCTGCTGCATAAGTCTCCGCTGAAAGATGAGCTGCTGCGCGGTGCCGATTTCATCGTCATCCGCGAGCTGACGGGCGGTATGTATTTCGGTGAGAAATATCAGGACAACGACAAGGCCTACGATACCGACTTCTACACACGTCCTGAGATAGAACGCATCTTGAAGGTAAGCTTCGATTATGCCATGAAGCGCAAGAAGCATCTGACTGTCGTAGACAAGGCTAATGTGCTGGCCAGTTCGCGTCTCTGGCGTCAGATTGCAAAGGAGATGGAGCCGCTGTATCCAGAAGTGACAACCGACTATATGTTCATCGACAACGCTTCTATGCGGGTGCTGACGGAGCCGCGCTTCTTTGATGTCATTGTGACGGAGAACACCTTTGGCGACATCCTCACTGACGAGACATCATGCATAACAGGGTCGATGGGGTTGCAGCCCTCTTCGTCGCTTGGCCTGCATACACCGTTGTTTGAGCCCGTGCATGGCTCGTGGCCGCAGGCCGCCGGGCAGAACCTGGCCAATCCGCTGGCGCAGATACTATCTGCCGCCATGTTGTTAGAGCATTTTGAATTGAAGGAAGAAGGCGCACTCATTCGCCAGGCTGTCGATGCATCGTTGGCTGCTAATGTGCGCACGCCGGAGATACAGGTAGAGGGTGGCGCACACTATGGAACGCGTGAGGTAGGTCAATGGATAGTGGACTACATCTTGGGGTAGTCCAATTAGCCTATAAACTTATAGAGTAGATAGAGAACAGAAGCAAAGATGATGATAAAGAAGGTGCAGCCTTTTTTATCGCGTTTGGGTGTGAAATGCCTAACAATGGCAATGAAGATGAACAATGCCACTATTGCTATAATGTCCCCTATATAGTCCTGTATGTCAAGAGGAGACTGCTCGTCTTCCATCTGTTGGTCTTCGCCAAAGGGGACTTCAGTGCGGTAATTACGTGATCTGCCTTCGTTATAGTCCATGAATGTTGTTCTGTGTAATAGTTTGTAATACGCATACGGCCTCTTCCACAGTGGGCACGTCTGCGATGACCATCGAGCGTCTCATGCCGCGCTGGCCGGAGGGTGCCGGCATCTCGCGCAGATTACAGCGGCGTACCTCATGGGTGGCATAGTCGATGATGCGGTCGAAGGTCTCGCTTTGGTAATACGGGCTCTCTGGATTCTGCACGAAGTAGAGGAACATGCGTCCCTGCTTCAGCATGATTTTCTCGCAGCCCAGCATCTTTCCCAATCGCCTCAAAGGCACTACGTGTAGCAGCTCTTGAGCCACGGGCGGCATCTTGCCGAAACGGTCGGTCATTCTTGTCTTGTAGGCCTCCAGCTCTTTGTCGTCCTTGATGTTGTCCAGCTCGCGGTAGAGCAGAATGCGTTCCGAGTCATTGGGTACGTAGCTGTCGGGGAAGTACATCTCAAGGTCGGATTCGAGGACGCAGTCGGAGACAAAAGCCTCCCCCCACCCCCCTCCAACTGGAGGGGGAACTGTGTGCTGCCGTGAGCCTCCCCCAGTTGGGGGAGGTGGGAGGGGGCTTTCATTCCTCAGCTCCGTCATCGCCTCGTTGAGAATCTTCTGGTAGGTTTCATAGCCCAGGTCGGAGATGAAACCGCTCTGTTCAGCGCCTAAGAGGTTGCCGGCGCCGCGGATGTCGAGATCCTGCATGGCGATGTTGATGCCTGAGCCTAAATCACTGAAGTTCTCCAGTGCCTCCAAGCGGCGGCGGCTGTCGGCAGGCAGGGCCGAGAGCGGCGGTGCCAGCAGGTAGCAGAACGCCTTGCGGTTGCCACGCCCCACACGACCTCGCATCTGGTGCAAGTCGCTCAAACCGAAGTTGTGGGCGCTGTTGATGATGATGGTATTCGCGTTGGGTATGTCGATGCCGTTCTCGACGATAGTCGTGGAGAGCAGCACGTCGTAGTCGTAGTTGGAGAAATCGAGCACAATCTTTTCCAGCTCGTCGGGCTTCATCTGTCCGTGGCCTACGGCAACGCGGCAGTCAGGGATGTACTTCAGAATCAGGTCTTTCAGCTCCCTGAGGTTGTTGATGCGGTTGTTGACGAAGAATACCTGTCCGTTGCGGCTCATCTCGAAGTTGATGGCCTCGGCGATGATGTCGGCCGAGAAGGTGTGAATCTCCGTCTGGATGGGGTAGCGGTTGGGCGGCGGCGTCTGTATGACGCTCATGTCGCGGGCGCCGACCAGCGAGAACTGCAGGGTGCGGGGAATGGGCGTAGCGCTCATGGTCAGCGTGTCGACGTTGGTCTTCATCTGGCGCAGTTTCTCCTTCGTAGAGACGCCGAATTTCTGTTCCTCGTCGATGATGAGCAGTCCCAAGTCCTTGAACTTCACGCTCTTGCCGATGAGCTTGTGCGTGCCGATGAGGATGTCAATCTTTCCCTCTTCCAAGTCTTTCAGCAGGGCGGCGGTCTGCTTGGCGGTGCGGGCACGGGTGAGATAGTCCACCCTGACGGGCATGTCCTTCAAGCGGTTGCTGAATGTATGGTAGTGCTGATAGGCCAGTACGGTGGTAGGCACGAGCACGGCCACCTGCTTGCCGTCGGTGGCAGCCTTGAAGGCGGCTCGTACGGCCACCTCGGTCTTGCCGAAGCCCACATCGCCGCAGACGAGGCGGTCCATCGGCACGTTCTTCTCCATGTCGGCCTTCACGTCTTGCGTAGCCTTCAGCTGGTCGGGCGTGTCTTCGTAGAGGAAAGATGCTTCCAGCTCGTGTTGCAGATAGCTGTCGTGGCTGAAGGCGAAGCCGCGCTGATGGCGGCGTGTGGCGTAGAGCTTGATCAGGTCGCGGGCAATGTCCTTGATGTGCTTCTTTGTCCGTTCCTTCAGGCGTTCCCATTGGCCTGTGCCCAGCGTCGACATGCGCGGGGGCTGTCCGCCGTCCTGGCTCTTGTACTTCGATACCTTATATAAGGAATGTATGGAGACGTAGATGGCATCGCCGCGCTGGTAGATGATTTTGATCATCTCTTGAAAGGCAGCCTTTCCCCCCGCCCTCCCCGAAAGGGAGGGAGCCGCTGACGTGATAGGCATCCTTACCAATCCGCCAAACTTACCTACACCGTGATCGATGTGCACCACGTAGTCGCCCATCTCAAACTGCTGAATCTCCTTCAGCGTGAGTGCCACCTTACCGCTGCGGGCCTTGTCGCTCTTCAGGTTGTATTTGTGGAAACGGTCGAAAATCTGGTGGTCGGTGAAAAGGCAGAGCTTGAGGTCGTGGTCGATGAAACCCTCGTGCAGCGTCTTGTCGATGCCCTCAAAGCTGAGGCTGCTTTTCTCTGCGAGGATATCTTTCAGGCGTTCAATCTGCTTGGGACTGTCGGCCAGCATGAAGAGCTTGTAGCCTTTCAACAGATAGTCCTCCAAAGTCTGCGTCAGCAGGTCGAAGTTCTTATGGAACAGCGGCTGGGGTGAGATGTGGAAGTGGAGGGTGGAAGGTGACGGGTTGAGGGAGGAGGCGAACTCAATATGCCTGAATGCCTGCGCCAGCGTATCAAACTGTGTGCCGGTGGTGAGCAGCGTCTCGCGTTGCATCTCCTGCTCTATCTGTTTGGCTTCCATCTCCGTGGCGCCCTCTAAGCGTTCTTTTATGGCTTGTGTGGAGAAGCCCTCCTGATAGGTGCGCTCGATGGTCTCACGAGTATAGTCGTAGTTGCGGAATACGAGGATGGCATCGCTGGGCAGGAAGGTGAGCAGCGAGGCTTTCTGCTCCGTCACGCTCATCTCAGGTACGATGGTGGCCTGCCGGCAACGCTCCTTCGACAGTTGGTCCTCCACCTCGAAGGTGCGGATGGAGTCGATGTCGTCGCCGAAGAAGTCGATGCGGAAAGGATATTCGTGGCTGAAACTGAATACGTCAAGGATGCTACCGCGCAGGGCAAACTGTCCTGGCTCGTAGACGTAGTCCACTTCACGGAAACCCAGTTCGCGCAGCTCCTTCAGCACCTGCTCCGCGTCTACCGTCTGCCCCTCTGTCAGCGTCAGCGAGTTGTCGTCAAACTGCTGGCGAGCCACCACCATCTCGGTTATGGCCTCGGGGTAGGAGACGATATAGAGACATTGACCATTGACCCTTGACCCTTGACTATTGGTCAATGGTGAATGGGTAATGGACGTGAGTACCTCTGTGCGCAGAATCTCGTTGGCGGGGTCTTTCTGTCCGTACTTCACGGCTCGCTTGTAGGATGAAGGGAAAAAGAGTACCTGTTTGTCGTCCAACTGTTGCGTCAGATCGTGGTAGAAATAACCAGCCTCCTCAGCATCCTGCAGAATAAAGAGAAAGACCTTCTGGAGCTTCAGTGCTGCGAAAACCACTGACGAAGAAGAAGCCGACAACCCTTCAAGGGTTATCCGCCGCATCTTCTCATTAACTAAGGTCTTTGTCAGCGTTTTTACCAGCGCTGATTTCGCGTAAAGGGCTTGCAGCTCTTGAATGTTCATAATAAAAGAGGCTGCAAAGGTACGTCTTTTTTTTCAGACTAGCTAAAAAAATGGATATTATTCCACAGAAAAAGGTCTTTCCACGATGTTCAGCATCTTGATGGTGGCTTTGATGGCGGCTTCAGTCTGGTCTGCATCAAGGCCGCGGGTGCGCAGCAGCTTCCCTTCGGGCATTTGCCAGGTGATGACTGTCTGCACCAGAGCATCGGTGCGTCCGCCGGGGGGAATCGTGACAGCATAGTTTTGCAACAAAGGGAATGTGCGGTCGAGATATTCCTTGTATATCTTGCGCAGGGCCTTGACGAAGGCATCGTATTGTCCGTCGCCCGATGAGTGTCCTTCATACTGCTGCCCGTTGATTTCTACCTTTACGTTGGCCAGTGGTTTCAGACCATAGGCCAGCGACACCTGATAGCTGACGAGCTTCACCTTGTCTTCTGTTACGTCGTGCTTCAACACGTCATTGACAATGAAGGGCAGATCGTCCTGCGTCACGACCTCTTTCCTGTCGCCCAGCTCAGTAATGCGTCGGGTCACACGCTGTGTCTGTTCGGGCGTCAGCTCCAGCCCCAGCTCCTGCAAGTTACGGGCAATATTGGCTTTGCCGCTGGTCTTGCCCATGGCGTATTCACGTTTGCGGCCAAAGCGCTCTGGCACTAGAGGATTATGATAGAGGCCCCCTTTCTGGTCGCCGTCGGCATGGACGCCTGCCACCTGGGTAAAGACGTTGTCGCCGATGATAGGCTGGTTGGGTGCGATGGCGATGCCGCTGTAGCTTTCAACGAGACGGCTTATTTCCATCAGCTTCTCCTCATTGATACTGGTTTTGGCGTTGAATTGATCTTTTAGGATGACCTGTACGCTGCTTAGTGGTGCATTGCCGCAACGCTCGCCCAGACCGTTTACGGTGACGTGCAGTCCCTTCGCTCCACTGAGCGCAGCTGCCAGCGAGTTCGACACTGCCAAATCATAATCGTTGTGGGCATGGAAGTCGAAGTGTGCTTGCGGGTATCTCTTGAGCATCTTGCGCATATATTCCACCACCTGTAGCGGATTCATGATGCCCAGCGTGTCGGGCAGCATAAAGCGCTTAATGGTCAATGGCGAACGGTCAATGGTCAATGAGTCCATCAGCTGATAGACATATTCCGGTGAGTCTTTCATGCCGCTGGACCAGTCTTCTAAATAGATGTTCACGCTGATGCCCTTAGAATGAGCGTAGTCTACTATATGAAGGATGTCGGCTATGTGCTCCTCGGGTGTCTTGTGCAACTGCTCTTGGCAATGGCGTAATGAGCCTTTGGCCAGCAGATTCATTGTGCAGGCACCGGCGTCTGCAATCCAGTCTACAGAGGTGTGGCCGTCAACGAAGCCCAACACTTCCACACTTTGCAGACGGTCTATCTGGCGGGCGTAGCGGCAGATCATCTTTACGGCTTCTTTCTCGCCGTCGCTAACCCTTGCCGATGCTACCTCAATACGGTCCACGTTCAGGTCACGCAGCAACATGCGGGCTATCATCAGCTTCTCATGTGGCAGGAAACTCACGCCGCTAGTCTGCTCGCCGTCGCGTAGCGTAGAGTCCATGATTTCCACGAAAGGTGAGATAAAACGGTGGCTGTCTGTTTTTTGTGTTGATTTATTCATTTTCTATTGTTTGATTTTCTCCCACGCATTATTCTGTGAGGCGTTGATGCCAAACAGTAGGTCGTAGACTTGTTCCTTCTCTTTCGGTGTGCCTTTGCCTTTATAGATGTTGGCCAGCTCATCGCGCTTGTAGTCTGTCCATATCTGTGGCAGCAGACTCAGGGGCTTCTCTTCGTGTGCCTTCTTCAGCAGCTGCAGGGCGCTGGTGACGTTGGCGCGTCCGCGTTCTGCGTTGCTGGCCATCTCGTCGAGTCCCTGGCGGTAGTAGTCGTACTGCATTTGCCGGAATGAAGTCATGGCCTCGCTGAGGTAGTCGTTGATGATGGCGAAGCGGTTGCGGTCGTCATCAAAGGCTTTCCAACCAGAAAAGCCCAGGTCTTGCGCATTGTTCACCAGGTTCATGCACCGCTGAAGAATATCAGTGCCGCCCATAGGCGAAAAAGTGTCGAGGTCAAGGCCGATAATGAGGTAGGCATAATAGGCGCAAAGAGCAACGAGCTGGTTGTCGATAACCTCCTCGTTGAAGTTCAGCTGGTCAAACTGCACAAAGTCGAAGTCAAAGTTTTTGTCGCGGTTGTTATAGACAGTGGTCGTATAAGCCGAGTTATAGACGGGCCTGTTAGCCTGAATCATGGCTGTACAGGTGAAACGGTTGGCGCTGGCGTCATATTTTGACACGGTGATGTTCAATGAACATTGTATGCGCTCGTTGTCTTGAAACTGCATGGCAGTCCACTGGTGCTCGTTGAAGAACTGCTCCATTGTCTGCTGCAGGTTTTCAAAGACGCTCTTATCGGTGCCTTGCACCTGCGAGCTGTTGATGCTAACCTTCACTTGCAGCTCTTGGGCCGTAACCGTCGTCAGTGTCAGGAAGAGTGCAATGAAAAGCCATGTCATTCGTTTCATAGGCGGAGATGGTTTTGAGCTGCAAAGATACGAATTAGCAGGCAAAGAGCAAAGGAAAATAGAAATTATCTTTTCTTTTCGGGGAAAAATGAAGAATTGACATGCTTGAGTATTAGAACAGCAGGGCGACAAGGGGGATGGTGACGACAGAGAGCAAGGTCGTGATGAAAGTCACTTCGGTAATGAGGGTCGTATCGCGTCCATGTTTTAGGCAAAGGATGGTGCCGTAGGTTGCTACGGGCATGGCGATAACTACCGTGTTGATGTTGACCGCCAGTTGTTGGAAGCCCAAGGCATTGAACAGGAAGAAAAGGGCTAATGGCAGTATGGCGAGGCGGAAGAGCGTTGTGAGGTACACAGTGCCGTTGCCCAGCATGGTGCGTGCAGATAGCTGCGACATGCTGGAGCCGATGATGAGCAGCGCCGCCGGAACGGTAATCTGACCGATGAGCGTCAGCGGCTGGCTGATGACGCGCGGCACATCATCGATGCCCAGGGAAACGATGAGGATGGCGAGATAGGCAGCCAGCATCGGCGTGCTCCACAGTATTTTCTTATGAAACGTGTAGGCGCCGCGACCTCCCATGATGAGCATGACGCCAATGGTGAACACGGCAAAGGTGTTCACCACGTTCAGCACGGCGGC
>JAILAA010000016.1 GCA_024681875.1 Prevotella sp. | reverse complement strand
CTATATGCGCCGGAGCACATCGACTCGGCCACACCGTTGCGGATGAAGCCGGAGACGGTGAGGGCATGGAAGAACGTGGGGAACTCGATGAGATCCTTCAGATAGAGCGTCATCGTAGCGAAGAAAATGGCATAGCCGAAGGTGCGCAGGAACGTTGGCAGCCACAGCCGCTCGATGTTCAATGCGGGCGAGACATAGAAATACATCAGCACCTGATACATGAGCAGACAGACGAAGCCCACGGTGAGCAATCGCGTGTATTTGAACCCCATGCGAGACAGCCAGCCCCAGTTGGGACAGCCCTTACCCCAAAGAATGGTGAAGGCACAACCGCAGGCATAGCCCAGCATCTCGACGATATAGAACTGCTGCGTGGTGACGAATCCCCAGTGCAGCACACCGCCCGTCAGCGTATTCTGCAGGGCGTGTGGCGTGGCGTTCATCAGTTCGGCCACGAAGAACATGGCCAGGATGGGGTACAGCCGGCTGCGACGGAATATCCACGGCTCTATGTATGGATGGCGGATGTGCGTCAGTCGGCCGATGGTGACAAGTATGGTGAGGGGTAACAGGCAGAGCACTGTCAGCCACAGCGAACAGTCGGTCCAGTTGTAGTACTCGCCGTAGGTAAAGAGCCAGATGACTTCGAGCATGCACGCCGACACGAGGATGCAGCCCAGCCAGTCGAGCGAGATGAGTGGCACCTGATGAGGCATCATGCGCCAGGCGTGGGTACAGGTATAGATGACCAGCACGACGATGAGCATCAGGCCGACGGTCAGCCAATGCATCATCTGCCACGAGTCGAAGGCCATGATGAGGCGCTGGTCAATCCAGTTGCTGAGCGACATGGCCGACAGGATGATGATATAGAGCGAGGGCAGGAAGATGCCGAAGTCCTGTTTGGGCGAGAGCCACAGGCGGATGTTTGAAAAGCACTCGAACGTGCCGCAGAGTTTGAAGTAGCCTGCAATGTAGCTGACGGCGCAAAGTACGGGTAGTCGCCACTCGCCAAAATCGCCGTCGATGAGCCACAGGCACAGCAGGTTGCAGGCGGCAATGACCAATGCAGCGTTGATGAGCAGTTGCTGGTTGGTGAAGCGCAGTTTGTAGCGGAACAGGAACGGGAAGGGCATGTTTACTCCTACCACGCCGAACATCGCCACCATCTGGATGTCCTCACGCGTCAGCCCTGTGGCCCCCACCATCTGTTGCAGGCTGCCGAAATATACACCGCTGGACAGCTGGAAGAAGAGTGCGAAGAGCAGGTATATCCAAGGGCGCAAACGCTCGGGCACCCAGGGATTGAACATCGGCATCGCAAACTGTTGATTCGGATTCCAAGCCATCAGTACAACACCTCCGTTTTCACGTTCAGTCCAGCCAGCAGTCGGGCCACGTCCTCTGGTTTGTTGTCGCCAGTCAGCACGATGCGTACAGGCACGCGCTGCTCTACCTTGACGAAGTTGCCCGTGGCATTATCCACAGGGATGGGCGAGAAGGCACTGCCCGTGCCGGCGGCTATCGACTGTACCTCGCCCTGATAGATGACATCAGGCACGGCATCGGCCTTCAGTTCCACCTTGTTGCCAACGGCAATATGTTTCATCTGAGTTTCGCGGTAGTTGGCCACCACCCACACCTGATGGTCGTCAACGATGCGTGCCAGTTGCTGACCGGGCTGTACGAGTTGGCCCACGTTGATGTCCTTGCGACCCATCACGCCGTCGCAGGTGGCGACGATGACTGTATAGGAAAGGTTCAGCCGCGCCAGGTTCACCTGTGCCTCAGCTACGGACTCGCCTGCCGCAGACTGTCCCAGGCGCTGCTGCTGTTCGCCCAACACCAGACTGGTGGCCTGCTGACGGCTGCGGGCAGCCTCATAGCGGGCACGGGCAGCCTCATACTGCGCCTTGGCGTTATCGTACTGCTGGCGCGTCACGGCATCCTTGGCCAACAGCTGCTCAAAGCGCCGATAGTCCTTCTCGGCATTCTCCATCTGCACGCGGGCCTCCTCGATGCCTGCCGATGCAGCCAGCACGTTGCTCTTCGTGGTACTCATGCCGGCACTCACAGCCGACGAGCCACTCCTGCTGCCGCGCCATCCTGCCTCAGCCTGAGCCAATGCCAGACGGAACTCGGCATCCTCGATAATGACCAGCGTGTCACCTTTCCTCACGTGCTGGTAGTCGTCGAAACGTATCTCCTTGATGAATCCGCCCACACGGGCATTGATGGGCGTGATGTGTCGCCACACCTGTGCATCATCGGTATATTCCACGTTGCCCCAGTGAACGAATCGGCTCATTATCCATCCTATAACCACCACAAGGGCTGCGATAATCACTACATTATATATCCTCTTTATCTGTTTCTTGTTGTTCATAACTTCTTTAACTCCTTAACTTCTTCAAATTTTTCCTGCGATATACTTCAAACGATAATATGCGAAGATGATGCCGATACGTGCATCCACCTCGTTCAGTTCGGCATTCAACTTGATGTTCGACGCATCAATCATGTCTGTAATCAGAGCCATTTGCGACAGATAGCGTTCGTTCACCACCTGATAGTTCTGTTGAGCCAGTTCCACGCTCTTCTGCTGCGTTTCCAGCTCCACGTAAGCCTGTTGGTAGTAGGTGTAAGCCTGCTGTACTTGATTGTTCAGCTGTTCAGCGGTCACGGCGTAGTTCTGCTCGGCCTGGAGGGTGCGAACCTTGGCCTGCTCCACCTTTTTGTTCTGTTTGAACAGCGAACTGATGGGATATTTCACACCCACACCCACATACCAGAAATTGATGTTTTTGTCGATAGGCGGCAAGTCGTAGGTGAAGGGACCGCTGAAGTTGTCGGCAGCCACCACAGCCACCTTCGGCAGCATCCCACTCTTGGCTAGCCGGAGTTCCTGACGGGCCATCTGCTGCCCCACCTCAGCCTGCTGGATGCTGGGAGCTGAGGTAAGCGCCGTCGTCTGCCACAACGACTCACCATCCTGACCATACTTGTTGTCGATAAGATGCTCGTCAGGGATGATCTCTCCCTCGATACTCAACTGATTGCACAACTGATGATTCAGGATGCCGCGCTGGTCTTGCAGTTTCTTCAACTGAAGCCTTAACGTCTCCATCTGTAGTTCATAGCGTGTCACGTCGTTCCTCAGCACCATGCCCTGTTCATGTTTGGCCTTAATGTCGTCAATCAGCCGTTGCGTCAGGTCGATGTTCTGATGCACTACCTGCTCACGATTCTTCAACTTGAAGATCTCCAAATACTGTCCCAAAGCCAGGAACCGCTGTTGCTGTCGCCGCTGCTGTTCGCTCACCTGAGCCTGTCTGTGCTGCTGCGTAGCCAGTTCGATGCCCGCATCTATGGCACCACCCGCGTACACCACCTGCTGAGCCTCCAACGCCAGAGAGTTGCCCCAGCGCGGAGCCGAGAACCCATGGGCATTGGTAAAGTCACGATCCATCACCACCACGTCGCCGTTCATCGATACCGATGCCGACGCCATGACCTCCGGCAGCCGCGCCGTGCGAGCCGCCTCAATTCCTTTTCGAGCAAATTCTACGCTTATCTTCTCCTGTTGAAGAGTCTTGCTGTTGCTTTCCACAAGTTGAAACAATTCGTCAACTGTCATCCTGTGCTCCGTTTGAGCCTTCACCGTCTCCCCGGCGGTTACAACCATTAAGAGCACCATTGCTGTTCTTAATGTCATTCAACAAAATAAAAAAGTGACGGGGAACACACCCCTTTTCTCAAAATTGGATGCAAAGGTACGAATTATTTCGATAAGTTGTGACTTTGAGAATACCAATAATTAAGAAATATTAACCATTTAAGGGCGGTATATGGACAAATTGGTAGCCGAAATACCATAGGACCTTTATTATCCATGATACCCTAAAAAGGACAGCAAACATTGCATGAAATGTTATAAATTACAAATTCATTTCATTGAATTTCACAAGCTAACTTTTCTGTCGCGAATTTCACCTGAATTTCACCATAGGCAAAAGAAAAACGAGCTACATCTCTGTAACTCGTTGATTTTCAGAGTAGCGGGAGCCGGGATTGAACCGGCGACCTCATGATTATGAATCATGCGCTCTAACCAGCTGAGCTATCCCGCCATCATTTTGCGTTTTGCGGGTGCAAAGGTACTACTTTTTTTGGAACTGCCAAAATTTCTATGCAAA
>JAILAA010000021.1 GCA_024681875.1 Prevotella sp. | reverse complement strand
CACGCGGAAGAGCGGTGTCTGTAGTACATAGACATGGCCCTTACGGATGAGTTCAGGGAAGAACTGCAGGAAGAAGGTGATAATCAGCAGACGGATGTGCATCCCGTCGACATCGGCATCGGTGGCCACAATCACCTTGTTGTAGCGCAGTGTGTCGAGCCCGTCCTCGATGTCGAGGGCTGCCTGCAGCAGGTTGAACTCCTCGTTCTCGTAGACCACCTTCTTCGTCAGGCCAAAGGTGTTAAGGGGTTTTCCCCTCAATGAGAAGACCGCCTGTGTGTTCACGTCACGGCTCTTCGTGATAGATCCGCTGGCCGAGTCGCCCTCAGTGATGAAGATACACGACTCCTCTTTTTGGTTGTTCTTCACGTCGCTGTAATGAATGCGACAGTCGCGCAGTTTGCGGTTGTGCAGGTTGGCTTTCTTGGCACGCTCGCGGGCCAGCTTTGTCACGCCGGCCATGGCCTTGCGCTCCTTCTCACTCTCCTGTATCTTCTGCAGCATCACCTCGGCGGTGTCGGGATTCTTATGCAGATAGTTGTCCACCTCGTTCTTGATGAAGTCGCCCACATATTTGTTGATAGACACGGGCATGGGGTGGTCGGCATCGACAGTGGTAGGAACAGGCGCCATCGTTAACGAGCCAAGCTTGATTTTCGTTTGGCTCTCGAACATCGGCTCTTCTACGTTGAGGGCGATAGCGGCGACGATACCGGTTCGTATATCAACGTACTCGAAATTTTTCTGGAAGAACTCCTTGATGGTCTTTGCGATATGTTCCTTGAAAGCGCTCTGGTGCGTACCGCCCTGCGTGGTATGCTGTCCGTTGACGAAGCTGTAGTATTCCTCACCGTACTGGTTGGCATGGGTGAAGGCTATCTCGATGTCCTCGCCCTGCAGGTGGATGATCGGGTAAAGGGCATCACTGGTCATACGGTCTTTCAGCAGGTCTTCCAAGCCACGCCGCGATAGGATGCGGCGGCCGTTGTACATGATGGTAAGGCCAGTGTTCAGATAGGTGTAGTTTCGCAGCATCGTCTCCACGATGTCGTCGTGGAACTGGTAGTGCTGGAACAATGTGTCGTCGGGCTCGAAATAGATGTAGGTGCCGTTCTCGTCTTGCGTCTGCTCTGTAGTATCGCTGACCAGCTTGCCACACTCGAAGGTGGCCTTGCGCACCTGTCCGTCACGATAGCTGTGCACTTCGAAGTGGGAGCTTAGGGCGTTGACGGCCTTCACGCCGACGCCGTTGAGGCCGATAGACTTCTTGAACGCCTTCGAATCGTATTTACCGCCGGTGTTCAGCACGCTGACGGCCTCAATCATCTTGCCCTGCGGGATGCCACGGCCATAGTCGCGCACCAATACTCGCAACTGGTCTTTGACGTTGATCTCAATCCTGTCGCCGGCCTTCATCTTAAACTCGTCGATAGAGTTGTCTATCACCTCTTTCAGCAGCACGTAGATGCCGTCTTCGGCCAGTGAGCCGTCGCCCAGGCGGCCTATATACATGCCGGGACGCAGACGTATGTGCTCCGTACCCGTCAGAGTGCGTATGTTGTCGTCGTTATAGTCAGACAAAGGCGCCATGCCATTGTCTGCTCCTAAGAGGATACTGTTGTCTTCTTCTGCCATGCCTATTTATCGTATGTTCCGAATTATTTGGCAAAAGTAGCACTTTTTTGTCAGAAAACAGCAAGAAAGCGATATTTTTTTTACCGACATTTGCTGCCATTCACTGCTAAAAAACGTGAAACTTGCGCTTATTACAAAACTTTCGCCTACCTTTGCACTCAAATTCAGCGAAGGTTTAATACGTAAATCGAAAATCCGTAAATCGAAAATCCCTAGTATGAGCATAACAGGAATAGCCCGCAAATTCTTCGCACCGCGCTGGAAAGAACTGGAACGCCACAACAACGAGGCGGAAGAGTTGCAGCGCCAAGTGCTGTCGCGACTGATCAGCCGCGCCAAGGATACGGAGTTCGGGCGCTATCACCGCTTTGCTGACATGAAGACTTACGACGACTTCGTCAGCTCGACGCCTGTCAGCACTTATGAGGAACTGAAGGGGGGCATAGACCGAATGCGCCACGGTGAGGCCGACGTGCTATGGCCAGGCAAGGTGAAATGGTACGCGAAGTCAAGTGGCACCACCAACGACAAGTCTAAGTTCATACCCGTGTCAAAGGAAGGCCTGAAACGTCTGCACTACAAGGGAGGCAGCGACGTTGTGGCCTTCTATCTGAGGAACAACCCGCAGAGCCGTATGTTCGACGGACGCGGCCTCATACTCGGCGGCAGCCATCAGCCCAACTACAACGTGCCCGGCTCGCTCGTCGGCGACCTCAGCGCCATTCTCATCGAGAACATCAATCCATTGGTCAATCTCGTGCGTGTGCCGTCGAAAGAGACGGCGCTGCTCTCCGACTTCGAGGTGAAGCGCGACCGCATTGCCCGCGAGGCGATGAACAAGAACGTCACCAACCTCAGTGGTGTGCCCTCCTGGATGCTGTCGGTACTGAACCGCGTCATGGAACTGAGTGGCAAGACACACCTGGAAGAGGTGTGGCCCAACCTCGAAGTCTTCTTCCACGGCGGCGTGGCCTTTACTCCCTACCGTCAGCAGTACGAGCAGCTCATCACGTCGCCGAAGATGCACTACATGGAGACCTACAACGCCAGTGAAGGCTTCTTCGGCATACAGGACGACCCCAACGACAAGTCGATGCTACTGATGCTCGACTATGACTGTTTCTATGAGTTCTTACCTATAGAGGAGATAAAGGACACCTTACACTCTACACCCATTCCATTGTGGGGCGTCCAGCCAGGAAAGAACTACGCGATGCTCATCACCACGTCATGTGGCTTGTGGAGATACATGATTGGCGATACCGTGCAGTTCACCTCTACCAATCCCTACAAGTTTATCATCAGCGGGCGCACAAAGAGCTTCATCAACGCCTTTGGCGAAGAGCTCATCGTCGACAACGCTGAGCAAGGTCTGAATTACGCCTGTCAGCAGACCGGCGCACAGGTTTTGGAATACACAGCCGCACCGGTGTTCATGGATGCCAATGCAAAATGCCGTCATCAATGGCTCATCGAATTCACTACTCCGCCGGATGACCTGCAGCATTTTGCCCGTCTGCTCGATGCCCGTCTGCAAGAAATCAACAGCGACTATGAAGCCAAGCGCTACAAGGACATCACGTTGCAGCACCTGGAAATCATTCAGGCCCGGCCTAACCTCTTCAACGACTGGCTGAAGTCGAAGGGCAAGCTTGGCGGCCAGCATAAGGTGCCCCGCCTGAGCAACAGCAGGGAACATATAGAGGAACTGCTGGCAATGAACTAAAAAGTCTCCCCAAGCCCCTCCAAAGGTGGGGATGAATAGATAGATAAAAGCAATGAAGACAGTTCCACATCATCATGTAATCAGACATCCCCTCCTTTGGAGGGGCTTGGGGAGGCTTTTTCTCATCTTTTCCATTTTATCATGCGCAAGGATGGGCAGCCCTGACGGTGGCTGGTATGACGACACACCGCCGAAGGTGGTAGGCTCGTCGCCCGCGGATGGCGGCACTGACGTGAAACAGAAAAAGGTGATCATCAACTTCAACGAATACATCAAGATAGAAAACGCGCAAGAGAAGGTCATCGTTTCTCCGCCACAGATTGAGCAGGCCGAGGTGAAAGCCTCTGGAAAACGCATCATCATCGAACTGAAAGACTCGCTGAAGGAGAACACGACGTACACCGTCGACTTCAGCGATGCCATCACAGACAATAATGAGGGCAACCCGATGGGAAACTACACGTTCTCATTCTCTACGGGCGACCACATCGACACGCTCGAAGTGGCGGGCTATGTGCTCAACGCCGAAGACCTGGAGCCGATAAAGGGCATTCTCGTGGGACTATATCCTTACGATGCACCCGACAGCATCTTCCGTACAGAGCCCATGATGCGCGTCTCGCGCACAAACGGCAGTGGACGCTTCGCTATCAAGGGCGTGGCGCCTGGCAAATACCGTGCCTTCGCACTGAATGATGCTGACGGAAACTTCATTTTCAGTCAGAAGAGCGAAATGATAGCATGGAACAGGGACAGCATCGTGCCCTCGTGGAAGCCCGACACGCGACAGGACACTATTTGGCGCGACACGCTGCACATCGACAACATCATTCGCGTGCCCTACACACATTTCCTGCCTGACGACGTGACGCTGATTGCCTTCCAGGAGCTGCAGACCGACCGCTACCTGCTGAAGACCGAGCGTCCCTCGCCTGAGAAGTTGGCCTTCTACTTCACCTATGGCCACGATTCACTGCCCAACATCACAGGCCTGAACTTCAACGCCGACAGCGCCCTCGTGGCGGAATACTCAGAGAAAAAAGACACCGTGTTCTACTGGCTGAGCGATACAACGCTGGTCAACCAAGACACGCTGATGCTTGAAGCCAAGTTCTGGGCTACCGACACACTGGGTGCCTTGCAGCAGCAGATCGACACACTGACATTCCTACCTAAGGTAGGCTTTGCCAAGAGGTTCAAAGACAAGCAGAAAGACCATGAGAAATGGCAGAAGGAACAGGAAAAGAAAAAGAAGCGTGGCGAGGCATACGACAGTATACAACCCGTCAAGCCATTGGAACTGCGCATCTCTCCTTCAAAACAGCTCACGCCGCTGGATAAGATACGCATCGAGTGCCCTATCCCGCTGGCCTACTGCGACACATCGATGATACATCTCTACACCATGCGCGACTCCGTTTGGTATCGAGAGGCGCATGACATCAGGCAACTGTCACCACGCGTCTATCAGCTTACGGCCGATTGGCAACCCACCATGGAATACAGCCTTGAGATTGACTCCGCCGCCGCATCGAGCATCTACGGCCTCTGCAACAAAGCCATCAAACAGGGACTGATAGTCGGCTCGCCCGACGACTTCAGCACGTTCACCGTCACTGTCAGCGGAACGCCCATAACAGCCACCGACAGCATGGCCGTCGTCGTAGTGAGACTGCTTGATGGGCAAGGTAAAATCATGTACGAAGACAAGGCCAATGCATCGGGCAAGGTAGAGTTCACCTACGTCACGCCAGGCATTTATTACCTCAGTGCCTTCTGCGACATGAACGGCAACGGACTGTGGGACACGGGCGAATACGACAGTAACCTCAAACCAGAGCCAGTCTTCTATTACAACGAGGAGATAGAGTGCAAGGCAAAATGGGACGTCAGCCGCGAGTGGAACGTCAGCCGCACACCGCTGTACCAACAGAAACCAGGCAAAATCACCAAGCAGAAACCCGACCAGGCCAAGAAGCTGAAGAACCGCAACATTGAGCGCGCCAGACAGATGGGCAAGGAATACTTAGGGGCACAGGGCGTGAATATGTAATAATAACCGTTAAAATTTCCATAACTGTTAAACATTGTACGTATTGGAAAGTCACAACAATAAACACTCCAATGTTTAACCAAAAACGAAAAAGAAAATGAAAAGGATAGATTTTAGCAACATGAGCAGATGGATGACGTTGACAGCTTTGTCATTTATCATTTGTCATTTATCATTTAGCCCTGTAAGGGCACAAAGTCAGTGTGGCATCGAGAATAACGCATTCAAGGCTGGCGAGTTTCTGGCATACGACCTCTACTTCAACTGGCAGTTCGTGTGGGTGAAAGTCGGCGCTGCCTCCATGTCTACCGTCATGTCTACCTACAACGGTGCACCTGCCTACCGCACCAGCCTCATCACCCGCGGCAACAATAAGCTTGACAATGTCTTCGTCATGCGCGACACGCTCACGTCGTACTGCTCTATCAGCGACCTCTCTCCACTCTATTACCGCAAGGGCGCCCTCGAGGGCAAGCGCTATTATGTGGACGAACTTTGGTACACTTATCCTAATGGTTTCTCCAACGTGAAGATGCACCGCATCAACAAGCATGGAGAGCACCAATGGCAGGAGATAGCCTACGATGAGTGCATCTACGACATGATGAGCATCTTCCTCCGTGCCCGCAACTTCGACGCCTCGAAGATGAAGCAGGGCGACGTCATTCCCCTGCCCATCACCGATGCCAAGCACCGCACCGATACGTGGATGGTCTATCAGGGCAAGGAGAACTACAAGATTGAAGGCTCGCGCGAAAAGTTCCGCTGCCTCGTCTTCTCTTTCATGGAGCGCGAAGACGGCAAGACCACCGAGCTCATCAAGTTCTACGTCACCGACGACGACAACCACATGCCCGTGCGCCTCGACATGAACCTCAGCTTCGGCTCTGCCAAAGCCTACCTGCGCACCTATCAGGGCGTACGCAATCCGTTGTCTTCTAAACTGTAAAAACGACCTACCCCCTACCCCTCCCTGTTGGGAGGGGAGTGGATACCTATGAACGACATCACATCTCCTATACTGGAACTGCAGCGGCAACGTGCGCTCCTGCAGATGGAGTATGAGGAGGAAAAAGAGGCTTTCCAGCAGGTGCGGCAGGCACAGGGCGTAGAGCGCATGGCGGCGCGCGGCGACGCGTGGTTTCCCTTGCGTGTAGGTCGCAGCTATTACAACTCGCTCAACCAGTTCTGCGTCGAGGTCTACCGTCAGGCTACCAGCGACGATGACGAGCCCATCGACCATCATTTCGAGTTCGGCAAGCCCATTCAGTTTTTCGGTTTTCCACCCTCCACCTTCCGCCTTCCGCCCTCCACCTTCCACCTTCAACCAATAATAGCGGGCACCGTCTCCTACGTCGATGGCGACCGCATGGTCGTGAGTGTGCCCGACGGTTTCCCCGTCGGCGACCTGGTTTCCCTTCCCCAAGGCCAGCAGCTGGGCATCATGCTCTTCTTCGACGAAACCAGCTACCGCCTGATGTTTGAGGCGTTGGAGCGGACGATGCGTGCCAAGGGGCGGCTCGGCTATCTGCGCGACCTGTTCTACAGCCGTCAGCAGGCCGAGACCTTTGTCTTCCCCGACATGTCGTTTCCCTACCTGAACAGCGTGCAAGAGCGCGCCGTCAACCAAGTGTTGCGTGCCAAGGACGTAGCCATTGTCCACGGTCCGCCAGGCACGGGAAAGACTACCACACTCGTCGAGGCCATCCACGAGACCCTGCACCGCGAGCCCCAGGTGATGGTCTGTGCACAGAGCAACATGGCCGTCGACTGGATATCCGAAAAACTCGTCGACCGCGGCATCAGCGTCCTGCGCATCGGCAACCCGTCGCGCGTCGACGACAAAATGCTCTCGTTCACCTACGAGCGCCGCTTTGAGGCCCACCCCGACTATCCACACCTATGGGCCATACGCAAGGCCATACGCGAACTGCGTGCCAGCAAGAAGCGCGGCGATGCCTATCATCAGAAGCTGGAAAGCCTGAAGAGCAGAGCCACAGCTCTGGAGATCAGCATCCAGCGGGAGCTGTTCGGCGAGGCACGTGTCATCGCCTGCACGCTCGTCGGCTCTGCCAACCGCCTACTCGACGGCCTGCACTTCCCCACCCTCTTCATAGACGAGGCGGCGCAGGCCTTGGAGGCCGCCTGCTGGATAGCCATCCGCCGTGCAGGCCGCGTCATCTTCGCTGGCGACCACCGTCAATTGCCTCCCACGGTGAAGTGCTACGAGGCGCTGAAAGGCGGCCTGGGCCGCACGCTGATGGAGCGCATCGCCAACGAAAAGCCCGAGTGCGTCACACTCTTGCGCACACAATACCGCATGCACGAAGACATCATGCGCTTCTCCTCCGATTGGTTCTACCACAATCAGATGGTGGCAGCGCCCGAGGTGCAGCATCGCAGCATCCTCGATTTGGATTTGCCGATGACGTGGATAGACACGGGAAATGAAGAATTAAGAATGAAGAATTCTTCATTAACAAATGAGGCCGAGGCCCATCTCACCCTCCTCGCCCTGCAGGCCTACTTCGAGCTGATAGGCAAGGAGCGTATCCTACAGGAGCACATCGACGTAGGCATCATATCGCCCTACCGCGCTCAGGTGCAGCTGTTGCGCCAGCTCCTTCGCAGGAACGAGAACTTAAAACCCTTCCGTCGTTTCATCACAGTGAATACCGTCGACGGCTTTCAGGGACAGGAGCGCGACATTATCGTCATCTCGCTCGTGCGCAGCAACGACGAGGGCCAGATAGGCTTCCTCCGCGACCTGCGCCGCATGAACGTAGCCATCACCCGTGCCCGTATGAAGGTCATCATCCTCGGCAACCGCCACACCCTCGCCCGCCATCCTTTCTACCGCAAGCTTTGGCAATACATCCAGGCGCTGAAGAACAACTGAACACAGGGGGGAGGATGACCACAGCAAACGAATGGCCACCTGTTCCAAGTGTCCATCTTTCCCTTATTTAGAAGGTTCCACTTCCATTTTTTGAAAGCAATTCGTCTTTTCTTCCTCATTGCAATCCATTTGATGTTTCCGGACGTTGCACACAAGTTTCAGGCGCAGAAACACAAGTTTCACGTCCGGAAACACACGTTTCACGTCCGGAAACACACGTCTCATGTCCGGAAACACAAAATTCTCGTTCATAGCGGGCCATGGCGATATCGCCCGCAAAAAAACTAACGTGAGATACTCACCCGAGGTTGATGCCATAAATCTGCTTCACTTCGCTCATCACGAAGGTGCTCTCAATGGATCCCACACTGTCGATGTCGCCCAGTTTTGTAAGTACGAACTCCTGGTATTGTTTCATATCGCGCGCGCGAACCTTTAACAGATAATCATAGGATCCCGAGGTGTTGTAACATTCCGTCACTTCAGGGATACGTTGGATGCGGCGCACGAATGAATCGGCAATCTCGTGGTTGATCTGCTTCAGCTTTACCTTGCAGAACACCAACAGCCCTTGGTCCAGCTTCTCGGGGTCAAGGATGGCGACATACTTCTTGATGTAACCTTTCTTTTCCAACCGTTTTTGACGCTCAAACACGGGTGTTGGAGTCAGATGCACGGCATCGGCAAGCTCTTTTGTGGTTAATTTCGCGTTTTTTTGCAGCGTTTTCAGTATCTGCAGGTCGGTTTCGTCTAAGATTTCAGCCATCATTTAGTGTTTTTTTCTTTTCATGGGCCCTTAAAAGACCTCTGTCGGAAAGATTTTCTTTCAGCGCTGCAAATTTAGTGATATTTTCTGAATTAAGCAAGAAATTTGGTGGATAATTCTTTTCAACGTACCTTTGCACCGTCAATTCATTTGAAAAAGTGAAAAATTGAAAAATTGAAAAATTGAAAAAAAAAACAGTATTTACTAATTAATAAAGGATAAGATTATGAGTACAAAGAAAAATTATCGTTTTGAGACACTGCAACTCCATGTAGGCCAAGAGCAGGCTGACCCCGCAACCGACGCCCGCGCCGTGCCCATTTATCAGACCACCAGTTATGTGTTCCATAATTCACAGCATGCAGCCGACCGCTTCGGTCTGCGCGATGCAGGTAATATCTACGGTCGTCTGACCAACTCTACACAGGGTGTGTTCGAGGATCGTGTGGCTGCCCTTGAGGGTGGTGTGGCCGGTCTGGCTGTTGCCTCTGGTGCTGCTGCCATTACCTATGCCCTGCAGAACATTGCACAGGCTGGTGATCATATCGTGGCTGCCGACAACCTCTATGGCGGTTCCTATAACCTCATCACCCATACGCTGGCCACACAGGGTATCAGTAATACCATTATCAATGTAAACGACCTTGATGCACTTGAAGCTGCCATCAAGCCGAATACAAAAGTGGTGTATGCAGAAACGTTCGGTAATCCGAATTCGGATGTGCTCGACCTCGAAGGTGTAGCTGCCGTGGCTCACAAGCACGGTATTCCGTTTATCGTTGACAACACGTTCGGCACACCTTACCTTATCCGACCGCTGGAGCACGGAGCTGACATCGTTGTACACTCTGCCACCAAATTCTTGGGCGGTCATGGTTCAAGTCTGGGTGGTGTCATCGTTGATGGTGGCAAGTTCGACTGGAAGGCTAATCCCGATAAGTTCCCCACCCTGGCCAAGCCGGATCCATCCTATCATGGCATCGTGTTCGCTGATGCTGTGGGTGCAGCCGCTTACGTTACCCGTATCCGTGCCGTCATCCTGCGCGATACTGGTGCTGCCATCTCTCCCTTCAACGCCTTCATCCTCTTGCAGGGTGTTGAGACACTGAGTCTGCGCGTGGAGCGTCATGTGGAAAATGCCCTGAAGGTGGTTGATTTCCTTGCCAAGCACCCGAAGGTGGCAAAGGTGAACCATCCAGTTCTTAATGGTC
>JAILAA010000185.1 GCA_024681875.1 Prevotella sp. | reverse complement strand
AAGTTCTCGTTGGTGATTGTTACTTCCATAATGTTTTGTTATTAAATGATGAATAATTGGGTTTATCTGATTTCTTCTCAGTGACTTGACTGCAAAAGCTATGCCAAACTTCGCAACGCCTCAACATCGCAACATCTCAACTTCTCAACTTCTCAACATCAATTCACACGATAACTCATGTGGCTGTTGCTCTCGATGTATTGCAAAAGCGCACGGTCGAGGGTGATGGCCTTCGACGATGAGCGTAACAACAGGTTTGCATTGTGCTCGCGGTCAACGATTTGGAAATAGAGTTCGGTCTTACCGGGTCGGTCGGCCACCAACGTTGCGATGTCGTTGACAACACTGTCGTCGATGGCTTCGCGGTCGATGGTGATGGTGAAACGCTCAATGGCATTATCGCGAACGGTCTGCAGATACTGCACATCGTTTACCCGCATATCGATATACTGGCTGTTGGCATATCTCTGCGAGAACTTACACCGCACGAAGACCGTGCTGCCCTCCACGAACATGCCGCGCCACTTTCCCCATTCCTCACCGAAGAACGCCAGCTCGCCAGAGCCTTCGAAGTCCTCGATGTTCACAATGCCCATAGGCTTGCCGGTCTTGGTGTAACGGTCTTTCACCCCAGTGACAATGCCGCCAAAAATCACTTCCTCTTTCTTCAGGAGCTCTTCCTTGTCATCAAGTTCGTTGCAATGGGTGTTGCACAAGTTCTTGAGTACGATACTGAAGTCGTCGAGCGGATGAGCTGACAGATAGATTCCCACGAGGTCACGCTCGCGGTTGAGACGCTCAATGCTACTCCACTGCTCCACCTGCGGGATGGGCGGAGTAGCGATGTCGACGGCACCCTCGTCGCCGAAAAGCGATGTCTGAGCCTGCTGCTGCTCGGCCTGATAGAGCTGGCCATAACGAATAAGGACATCAAGGAACACATTGCCACGGGCGTCGGCACCGAAATAGCCCTCACGTGGGATGCCAAAGCTGTCGAAGCCACCACTCAGCGCCAGCGACTCGTAAGCCTTGCGGTTGACGTTGGCGAAGCTGACACGCTGGGCAAAGTCGAAGATGTCTTTATACAGGCCATTCTTCTCCCTTTCATTGATGATGGCTTCGGCAGCCGCATCGCCCATTCCTTTGATGGCTGCCAGGCCGAAGCGTATCTCTCCTTTCTTGTTTACGCCGAACTTCAGGTACGACTCGTTCACATCGGGCCCCAGTGTGGCGATGCCCATCTGCTTGCATTCGTCCATCAGCTTAGTTATTTCCGTAATCTGGTCGCGGCGTCGCGTCATAATGGCCGCCATAAACTCGGCTGGATAGTTCGCCTTCATGTAAGCCGTCTGGTAGGCTACCCACGAGTAGCAGGCAGCGTGACTCTTGTTGAAGGCATACGAGGCAAAAGCCTCCCACTCCTTCCATATCTTGTCAAGTATGTCAGGGTCGTGGCCGTTTTTCTTGCCTCCTTCAATAAATTTGGGCTTCATGGCGTTAACGATGTCAATTTTTTTCTTTCCCATCGCCTTACGCAGGGCATCGCTCTCGCCGCGTGTGAAATTGGCCAGCTGGCGGCTTAACAGCATCACCTGCTCCTGATAGACGGTGATGCCGTAGGTGTCCTTGAGATATTTCTCCATGCAGGGAATGTCGTACTTGATTTCCTCTCTTCCGTGTTTACGTGCGATGAAGTTGGGAATTTTCTCCATAGGCCCCGGACGATAGAGGGCGTTCATAGCGATCAGGTCTTCAAAGACGGTGGGCTTCAGCTCTCGCAGGTATTTCTGCATACCGCTGGACTCAAACTGGAACGTGCCTATGGTGCGGCCTTGCTGGTAGAGCTCGTAGGTCTTCGGATCATCAATGGGAATGTGGTCGAGGTCAACTTCGATGCCTAAGGTCTGCTTCACATTGGCGCATGCTTCCTTCAGTTCTGACAATGTTTTCAGACCGAGGAAGTCCATCTTGATAAGACCTGTCGACTCAATGACGTGGCCGTCGTACTGCGTGCAGTTTGTCTTCACGTCCTTGAAGTCGGGGTCGTCGGCAGTCGAAACCGGTACCCAGTCGCTGATGGGGTCGCGGCAGATGATGAAGCCGCAGGCGTGGATGCCCGTGCCGCGCACGGTGCCCTCCAGCATCTTGGCGTATTTGATGGTGTTGGCCTGAGCGGGATCGGTGCTGGCCTCGGCTTCGCGCAACTCGGGTGTGCAGCGGATGGCGTTGGGCAGGTTCATCTTCAAATCTTCGCCTGTCTGCGGGTCTTTCAGGCGGTCGGGTATGGCTTTGCACCATGCGTTGCTCAGCGCCAGCGGCACTCTCTCTACACGTGCTACGTCCTTGATGGAGTTCTTTGTGGCCATCGAGGCATAGGTGATGATGTGCGCGCAGTTTTCATGTCCGTACTTGTCCTCCACCCATTTCAGCACACGGCCACGGCCGTCGTCGTCAAAGTCGGTGTCGATATCAGGCAGGGAGATACGGTCAGGGTTGAGGAAGCGCTCGAACAGCAGGTCGTATTTCAGCGGGTCAATCTTCGTGATGCCTAGACAGTAGGCCACGACGCTGCCGGCGGCCGAGCCACGCCCTGGGCCAACCATGACACCCAGCTCTTCTCTTGCGGAGTTGATGAAGTCCTGCACGATGAGAAAGTAGCCGGGGAAGCCCATCGTCTTCATGATATGCAGTTCAAAGCGGATGCGGTCCTCCACTTCTTTCGACAGTTCCTCTCCGTAGCGCTGATGTGCCCCTTCATACGCCAGCTTGGCCAAGTAGTCGGCTTCGAACTTGATGCGATAGATCTTGTCATAGCCGCCGAGTTTTTTGATTTTCTTCTCGCCCTCTTCGCGGGAAAGGGGATTGTTGCCGTTTTCGTCGGTAGTGAACTCGCGGAAGAGGTCTTCCTCGGTGAATTTCTGACGCCACTCTTCCTCAGTGCCGAAGCTCTCAGGTATGGGGAAGAAGGGCATGATGGGGTCGTGGTCGAGGCTGTAGATTTCGCATTTGTCCAGAATCTCCAGCGTATTCGACAGTGCTTCGGGCACGTCGCTGAAGATGGCGTTCATCTCGGCCTTCGTCTTGAACCACTCCTGTTTGGAGTAGAGCATACGCGTGGGGTCGTCCAGCTCCTTGCCTGTAGAGAGGCAGAGCAGGTGGTCGTGTGCCTCGGCATTCTCCTGGTCGACGAAGTGTACGTCGTTGGTGCAGATGAGCTTGATGCCGTATTCGCGAGCCAGCTCGATAAGCACCTTGTTGGCCTGCTGCTGCATGGGGAAGGTCTCACGGTTAGCTCGGATGGTAGGGTCGGTCACTTCGTGGCGCTGCAATTCCAGATAATAGTCGTCGCCAAACAGATTGTGGTACCATTCGATGGCTTCGCGTGCACCGGCGATGTCGCCATTGAGGATTTTCTTTGGCACCTCGCCTGCAATGCATGCAGAGCAGACGATGAGTCCCTCGTGGTAGCGCTCCAGGTCGGCGCGGTCAGTGCGTGGACGCTGGTAGAAACCTTCAGTCCATGAGTTCGATACCAGCTTGATGAGATTCTTATAGCCCTTGTAGTTTTTCGCCAGAACGATAAGGTGGTAGCCACTCTGGTCCTGCTTGCCGTCTTTCTTCTCCTTCGGGCCATAGCGTGCTACGTACATCTCGCAGCCGAAGATAGGTTTGAATGGCTCTTCGTTGGCCTTGGCGCGCTTGGAGTTCACGTCGTTAACAATGTCGTGAAACTCCTTGATGCCGAACATATCGCCATGATCGGTGACAGCCATTCCCTTCATGCCGTCGCCGATGGCCTTGTTGACCAGATTCTTTATTTTCGACTGCCCGTCAAGTATAGAATAGTATGTGTGTACGTGTAGGTGTATGAAATCTTCCATGGTTTCCGTTTGTGTGATCATCTGAAACTGAGCAGGGACGTGGGCCAATACTCCCCGCCTCTAATGGTAGGGACGGGGAGCTTTGATGGAAAGTTACTCAAAGACCGATGGGTCGGCGACGTTGATAGGAATGGTTTGGCTCCTTCCTGAAACGTTCACACCAAAGTCCTGTGTCCTCAGTTTCTCTTTGTTCTTGGCCTTGAGCGCAAAGGTGTGGTAGCCAGGTGTCAGCTGTCCGCTCCATGGTGCCCATCCGGCGTCGACGCCGTCGACAACAACCATAGCTCTTGGAATATTGGTTGTAACGGTGACCATTGTGATGGTGGGCTGTGTCACGGGAGGTGTGGTGACGACCGGCTGCGTTACCGGCTGTTGCTGGCGTACGGGCTGCGTAGGCTGTGCGGGCTGCTCCTGGCGTACGGGTTGCGTGGGCTGTTCCTGACGTACGGGCTGTGTGGGTTGTGTGGGCTGCTCCTGACGTCCGGGCTGTGTGGGCTGAGTGGGTTGCTCTGGTATCTCACTCCTGATGACAGCAATAGAATCAGCTTCCTCTTCTATGGGCATCACTTCTTCCATGTCGTCCTCATCGTCATAGTCCCTGTCTTCGTCCTTGTCCTCGTCTTCGTCGTCCATGTCATCCTCGTCTTCGTCATCCTCGTCGTCCACGGCCTCGCTCTTGTGGCTCTTGCCGAAGATGTCGTCGAGCATACCTTCAGAATAGAGGTAGTAGCCACCGCCGCCCAGTGCACCGAGCAGCAACAGGATGACAAGTGCCCACACCAGTTTCTTGTTGCCTTTCTTGGCAGGCTTCTGGCTTGGTGGTGTCGCAAGAACGGTGGAAGGCTCGTCGTCTTCCTCTTCGGGTGTAGCTACAGGCGTTTCGTCGGCTTCTTGTTGTACCGGCTCCTGACTCGTCAGCGACGAGCCGCATTTCTCACAAAACAGTGCATCGTCTTCATAACTTGCACCGCAAACAGAACATACTTTCATGGCTTTTTAGTTATTGATTGAATGATTACATGATTCCTTCTTACCTCAGGTGCAGGGTGTGACCCATGCGCTGCTGCTTGGTCTTCAGGTATTTGAAGTTATATTCGTTGGGCGTGACCTCTATGGGTACGTTCTCAATGATTTCCAGTCCGTAGGCCTCCAGTCCCACACGTTTCACGGGGTTGTTGGTCATCAGGCGCATCTTGTGCACGCCGAGGTGGCGCAGCATCTGTGCACCGCAGCCGTAGTCGCGCTCATCGGCCTTGAAGCCCAGACAGAGATTGGCGTCGACGGTGTCGTAGCCCTCTTCCTGCAGCTTGTAGGCGGCCAGCTTGTTCATTAGGCCGATGCCGCGGCCTTCCTGTTGCATGTAGACGATGACGCCCTTGCCCTCCTCCTCTATCTTCTGCATGGCACGGTGCAGCTGTTCGCCGCAATCGCAGCGCATGGAGCCGAGGATGTCGCCCGTCATACAAGAAGAATGTACGCGCACGAGAATAGGCTCGTCTTCCTGCCACGTGCCCTTGATGAGGGCGAAGTGCTCCTGTCCGCCTATCTTCTGTCGGAAGGGGATGATGCGGAAATGCCCATACTGCGTTGGCATGTCAGCCTCCTCGCCCACCTCGATGAGCGACTCTTGCTGCAGGCGGTAGGCTATGAGATCCTTGATGGTGATGATTTTCAGTCCGTGCTCTTGGGCAAAGTTCAAGAGTTGTGGCATTCGCGCCATCGTGCCGTCGTCGTTCATAATCTCCATCAGCGCTCCTGCGGGATAGAGCCCGGCAAGCTTGCACAAGTCGATGGCTGCCTCGGTATGTCCTGAGCGGCGCAGCACACCGTTGTCCTGAGCATAGAGAGGATTGACATGCCCGGGGCGGCCGAAGGTCTGCGGCGTTGAGGTGGGGTCGGCCAGCGCTTGGATGGTGGCGGCGCGGTCGTGGGCACTGACGCCGGTAGTGCAGCCCTCAATCTTGTCGACGGTGACGGTGAACGGTGTGCCCAGGAGCGACGTGTTGTCTTGCACCTGATGGGGCAGGTCCAATTCCTGACTGCGGCTGATGGTAATGGGGGCGCAGAGCAAGCCTCGGGCGTACTTCAGCATGAAGTTTACCATTTCGGGCGTGATTTTCTCTGCGGCGCAGATAAGGTCACCCTCGTTCTCGCGGTCCTCGTCGTCTACCACGATGACGAATTTTCCATTACGGAAGTCGTCAAGGGCAGCGGCTATAGTGGATAGTTCATAGTTCATAGTTCGTAGTTCATAGTTCATAATTCGTAATTTGCAATAATAGCATTGCTGGTCTTCTCAATGGTCTTCAGATCCTTATAAAGCCGCAGGCGGAAGCGCAGCATACGGATGTAGAAGAAGATGCCTAATGGCAGGATGATGCCCGTCAGGGCGTTGAGCCAGCGCTGGCGGAAGGGCCTTGTATGGGCATGGGTGGCCAGCACCGGGTATTGGTTCAGCAGATGCAGTGTCTGCTTGTCGCGCGAGTTTGAGAGGTCTTCGATGACGGCCTCTAAGCGCTCGCTGATGTCGATGATCTGACGGTCGTCGCCCGGACGGAAGAATACCTTGATGGGGTTGGGCCAGCGCAACAGGTGATGCTCTTGGCTGTAGGAATCGATTTCCTTGTTGATGTCTGACAGCAAAAGACTGTCGGCGCTGTAGTCGGGGTCATTGATGATGACCTCCTTGGCCACGATGTTGCGCTTCATCCGCAAGCCCAGCATACGACGGAAGAGCAGACGGTAGGCATCCATGTTGAACACCGTTGAGTCGTTGTTGGCCTTGTAGGTGAAGAAAACAGCCAGCGGCGTCAACACCATCATGGCGATGCCCTTGCCGAACCACACCGTCCAGTTGTCGTCGCGTGCCATGCGGTAGCCGCTATTGTCGAAGATGTAATAGACGATGAACACCAGCACAGAGATGACAACGGGCAGTCCCAGTCCTCCCTTGCGGATGATGGCGCCGAGGGGAGCACCGATGAAGAAGAAGATGATGCACGACAGGGCCAGCGTATATTTGCCGATAAGCTCCATCTCGTGCATACGCTCCTGACGGAAGTTGTACTTGGCCATTTCCGACTTCATCAGTATATCGCTTACAGTCATCTGTGCCTGACGAGCAGCGTCCTTGGTGACATCGCGTAGCTTGTCGGCACTCAGGGCATTGAAGATGGAGTCTACGTTGGGCAAGCGTCCCTGATCCACTGCAACAGCCATGCGCAGTGAGTCTTCGTGAGTCAGCTGTGGCTGCGGCAGGGCGTAGTGTCGTGCCTCCCAGTAGAACTGGTGCCCTGTGGAGTCGTTGGCCAGGCGTATGGAGTCCAGGTCGTGAAGTATTTGCTTAGAACTCTTGGCCTTGGCATTGCCCGAAAGGATGGAGGCGTCGGCCAGATTGAACTCGCCGTCAAAGTCGAGCAGCACCTGCTTGTAGGCAAAGGTCTCGCGACGGTAGGGTACTTCGGCCGAGGCCACCATGTCCTGCTGCTTCATGTTTTCAAACCACTCGCCGCTCCACAGCGTCAGCAGCAGGTGTTTTTTCTCGGCCGTTGACTGCAACATGCCGGAGTCGGCCAGGATGATGGCCTGATCTTCGAAGCTGCCCGACTGGCGGTATATCATCATGCCATAGAGCTTGCCCGTCTGCATGTCTTTTTTCTGCACGTAGAGGTTGGTGCCGGGGATGCCGTCGTAGAAAACGCCTTCGGGAATCTCAAGTTCAGGACTCTTCTGCTTCATCGAGATGAGCAGCTGCGCCAGATTCTTGTTGGCATTAGGACCGATTTTCTCCTGGAAATAGATAGACACACCGGTAATGAGGATGACGATGACGATGATGCTGCGCATGGACTGAAGCAGCGAGATGCCGGCTGCCTTGATGGCCGTCAGCTCCGACGACTCACCCAGATTGCCGTAGGTGATGAGCGAGCTGAGCAGAATGGCCAGCGGGAAGGCCTGCGGCACCAACATCAGCGCCATATACCAGAAGAATTGTGCCAGGATGTCCATCGTCAGGCCCTTGCCGATGAGGTCGTCGATGTAGCGCCACAGAAACTGCATCATCAGCACAAACTGGCAGATGAAAAACGTGGCCACGAACAGCAAACCGAACTGCTTGGCTACGAAAATGTCGAGTTTCTTTATGACGGACATACTCTTACAGACTGCAAAGGTAAGGAAAAATATAAAAATACAAGCGAGTTTTGGAAAAAACTCGCTTGTAATTTTTCAAAACCCGCTTGTGTATGATATTACATTACTTGCGAAATGCTGATTATCAGAGACCGCTGGACTGATGCAGGCGTTCCAGGTTGCCGTCCCACAGCTCGTGCAGATCGTCGATGTCGTCGGGCAGTGAATAGTCGGTAACACAAAGGCATACCTCCTCTGTCAGCTCGCTGCGGCCTATGCGCATCTCCCAATAGGCGTCGGCGTCGGTCTCATCCACCCATTTCAGCTTGATGTGGCTGTTCTTCTCTCTCTCCATGATGCGTGCCTGCATCGTGTGGTGCTCGGCCCACAGGTCACCCCATGTCAGTTCCATTATGCCGTTATTCTCATTCACGCGGTCGGCAATCCATCGCTCTAAACCATGATCGGTGCTCATCAACGTCCACAGGATGTCCGGTTTACGGGCGTTCAGCGGATATTCCAGCTCCAATTTTTGTTTTTTGGTATTCATCAGGTCAGGTTTTTAATTTGGGGCAAAATTACAAAAATTATTGAGAACACGAGCCATGAAAAGAGATTATTTTGCAGGTTAAATCCTAAATAAAGTTAACAACAAGCATTTTCTTCAACCTTCATTCTTGCTTTTTTGCAGAATATCGTACCTTTGCACCCGCTTAACTAATAAAGGTTGTTGGCGGGATAGCTCAGCTGGTTAGAGCGCATGATTCATAATCATGAGGTCGCCGGTTCAATCCCGGCTCCCGCTACCACTGAAGAGACGGCCAAGCCATTATGACTTGGCCG
>JAILAA010000156.1 GCA_024681875.1 Prevotella sp. | reverse complement strand
CAAACAAAATCGGCAAAAAATTTTCTTGTTTGGGAATAATCCGCTACCTTTGCACCCGATGGAAATCCTACCGATAGCCCATTTCCGGTCACCGTTGAAGTCGAAGTTCGGCATCCCGCGTCAGAGCGGCCTTGCCGAAAGTCTTACGGGCAGCATCGTCTTCGAACCGCCTTATCGTCATATGGAGGCGTTTCGGGGTATTGAGGATTTCGACTATTTGTGGCTGATTTGGGAGTTTTCTGGAGTCAGGAGTCTGGAGCCAGGAGTCGGGAGTCTGACGGTGCGGCCACCAAGATTAGGTGGGAATACGCGCATGGGCGTGTTTGCCACAAGGTCGCCGTTCAGACCGAATAGTCTGGGACTGTCGTGCGTGAGGTTTGAAAGAATCGTGGACGATCCCAAACTGGGTCCTGTCATCTATGTGAAAGGCGCCGACCTGATGGACGGTACACCGATCTATGACATCAAACCTTACGTGGCATATGCCGACAGTCATCCCGAGGCTAAGTGCGGTTTTGTGGATCAGACGACATGGAAAACACTAAAGGTGGAAATCCCGGAACCGCTGGCTAAGCTTTTCTGTGCGGAAGATATAGAAATGTTACGTCAGACGCTTGCCCTCGATCCACGACCTTCCTATCATGACGATCCGCAGCGCATCTATGGCATGCCTTTCGGCGACTATGACGTCCGCTTCCGTGTGGAAGACGACACCCTCACCGTTGTCGGATGTAATCGTTTATAAACGCTCTTCCATATCCTTATCAAGTTGCCCCTGCCAAAGATATTCCCTGGTTTCATGCACAATGATGCCGCTGAGGCATAGGATTGAAATCAGGTTGGGGATGGCCATCAGGGCATTCATGCAGTCGGCCAGGTTCCAGACCACCGCCAGGTTGATGACGCTGCCGATCAGGACGGCGGCGATATAGATGATGCGATAGGCGATGACCCATTTCTTGCCCTTCAGGTATTCGACAGCCCGTTCGCCATAGTAACACCAGCCTAAGATGGTGGAGAAGGCAAAGGTCAATAGGCCAAAGGTCAGCAAGGGCGTTCCGATGACGGGAATCTTCGAGAAGGCTGCCTTTGTGAGGGTGGCGCCATTCTCATAGCTGATATCAGGGTAGGCGAGGACACTGCTCACGATGACCATACCTGTCAGGGCACAGATGACAACGGTATCCCAGAACGTACCGCTGGAGGATACCAGGGCCTGACGCACAGGATTGCGTGTCTGCGCAGCTGCCGCGACGATGGGGGCAGAACCCAGACCCGACTCGTTGGAGAACAGTCCGCGTGCAATACCGAAGCGGGCTGCCATCATGACGGTGGTGCCGATAAAGCCACCTCCTGCTGCCTGGGGACTAAAGGCCGAGACGATGATCAGTTTCAGGGCGGGCCATAGGTAGTCGGCATTCAGACAGAGGATGATGATACAGCCGATGACATAGAAGAAAGCCATAAAGGGCACCAGCATGCCACAGACACGGGCAATGCTCTTGACGCCTCCCAGGACGACAGCACCTGTCAGCAGACAGACAAAGAGACCTGTGATGTAAGGCGAAATACCGTACGACTCGAACGTGAGCGTTGCAATGGCATTAGCCTGAACGGTATTGCCGATGCCGAAGGAGGCACAGGCCGTAAAGATGGCGAACAAGACGGCGAGCCATTTCCACCCAAGGCCGCGCTCCAATGCATACATAGGACCGCCCAGCATCTTCCCGTCGGCCGTCTTTGTGCGGTATTTGATGGCTAATAGGCCCTCGGCATATTTCGTGGAAATACCGAAGACACCCGTCAGCCAGCACCACAGCACGGCACCTGGTCCGCCCAAGGCCACTGCCGTTGCCACGCCGATGATGTTGCCTGTGCCGATGGTGGCGGCCAGCGCTGTGGCCAGACTACGGAATTGCGACACGTCGCCGCTGGCGTTTGGGTCGCGCTTCACCGAAAGACGTATCGCCGTGAAGATCTTCCGTTGCGGAAAGCGGAGAATGAAGGTCAGGTAGATATGGGTACCTAATAATAAGATAATCATCGGCCAGCCCCACAGCCAACCGCTTATTGTTTCAAGGTTCTGATTGATGACGTCCATGTTTAGTTGGTATGCTTTATTTCACGAAATTGATGACTGTTTTTGGATATCCCATCGAGCGCAGCAGCTTCCGGAAACTCTCGCGGGCATTGTCTTCAGCCGTGCGCAGGTTAGTGGGCGTCAGACAATGGGCCTTCATCTTCTGATAGGCCCGCTTGTAAAGGGCTTCGCGGTCCTCCGCCTTCCAGGAACCGCTTTCGAAGAACGACTTCGTGCGGGCTTGGTCGATGAAGTCACGATCCAGGAGTCCCACCTTGGGTAGCGTCAGGAAGAGGGTGTCGTGGCGCTGTTCAATCCAGCCTGGTTCCACCTGCTTCATGTTCACACCGAGCCGCAGGGTGCCGTAGTAGATACGCACCAGCTGGTCGTCGCTGAAGAGGCGTTTACGCGTGGTGTCGATCAGTTCCTCGGTGCTGATGCTCAGAAACTCCCACTCACCCACGGCCTTTATACTCTCAATCTGCGTGGGTGTGAGACCGATGCTGTCGTCGGCCCCCATCTCTATACGGGCGTCGCCCAGTGCACGGTAGAGCCATACGGCCAGCACGACGACCACGATGACGGCTGAAGCAACAGTAATGCTGCGGATGTTTTCTATCGTTTTTCTCATGGGATGATCTCTAATAGTTTCTTCAAGTCGCCGATACCGTATTGTTTGCGGTAGGCGATGGTGATGTTCTCTTCCTGATAGCCTAATGCCGTAAGCATAGGCACCAGGATGCGGGCAGAATTCTCGCGGGCAATCTCAAAGATACCCAACTGTGGAATGCTCTGGATGATGGCCGCGCGCCCTTGCTGCTCATAGTTTGTCATCTCTGCGTCGCTGAAATGGGCACGGGCGAGGGCCACGTATTCGCGGATTTCTTTCTGATTGATCTTCGAACTGGTCATCACCACCTTGGGCTCAGGCAGCACGATGGTGATCTTGTCGCCCGAACGCTCCACGTTCTTCTCCGAGAACTGACTGAAGTCGATGTAGGCTTTAAGGGTGGCGTCCATGGGGATGGCAATCTTGCGCTCGCCCAGGGGTACCTTGATGTTGAAGTCTTGCTGCAGCAGACTGCCTCGCAGACGGATGACATCGTCGTGGGTCACAATCTTATGCACCTTGATCTCTGTTGTATAGAGCCGCGAGCACTCTTGTATCTGCGTGATGAGCATCGGCAGCGTGTCGGTAGCCTGGTAGCTGCCACCAGCGTCCGTCTTTTCGCCTTTGCATGCAAAGAGTGTCAACAAGAGGAGAGGCCAGAAATAAAACAATCTTCTCATGTACATTGAAAAATAATGGGCAAAGATAGTAAAAAAATGGCAGTCTGCTGAAAATCAAGGCATTTTTTTTCGTTTCCATTAAACTTTTTTGCTGTTTTGGTGTCAAATAGATAGTTTGCAATACAATTTAATTAGTTAGAAACATTAAAAATTAACAAAACATGAAACGATTCTTTTTATTGATGACAGCCGCTGTACTGATGGGTACTACCGCTGTAGCACAGGACAACCGTCCACAGTTTGACAGAACAGAGATGATCAAACAGCGCACCGACCAGATGGTTG